>JBDSLC010000054.1:0-12254 GCA_039916585.1 Pyrinomonadaceae bacterium
TGGGGATGAGTTCGTCGGGGATGTCCTCGGCACGATCTATGAACACCTTCATCTGCTTTGCGGCGAGCACGGCGGCGACATGTGTGCGAGCCATCAGGCGGTCGTGCGAATCCGGGGTAAAGTCCTCACCTTTCGGATCCTTGTACATCAACGCCGAGACCTTTGCGAAGCCTTCGAGAAACTCATTCTCATTCGCCGCAAACTTCGAATCTTCAGCCATTCTTCGCGTAACGATCGTGTTTCGGCCATCTGCCGGTGTGCGAGACCCGAAGAGCGGGTGCAGGCAGGTCACGGCGTCCGTATATCGCAGTAGATGCTCCGTACTCGGCTGCTGGACGCTGCAGACGTTGATCAAATGCTTGTCTTTACTCTCGGCTGCGACGGTCTCGTAGGCGGATATCGGTACGGCGAGGATCACAGACTCCGCATCGTTGGCGATCTCAAAGTGCGGCGAGAGAATGGTCTCAAGAAACGTTCCGAACGAACCTTTGCCGATGATGCCGATCTTCATTGCTGTTGGTCGAGCGCGGTGATCGTCAGGTCTTCGAAATCTTCAATCGACGGCAGATCGGAAAGATCGTTTAGGCCAAACTGGATAAGAAAATCTTTCGAAGTTCCATACTGCATCGGGCGTCCGACAGTTTCCTTGTGGCCTTTCGTCACGATCAGCCGCTTCTCAAGCAACGTCTTGATCGCCGAGGCCGACTGAACTCCGCGGATCTCAAGGATCTCCGGAACAGTGACCGGTTGCTTATACGCGATCACAGAAAGCGTTTCGAGAGCAGCAAGAGATAGCTTCGCCGACGGCCGCGTCTTTAGAAACTTGCGGATCTCTTCGTGATACTCGGTGCGAGTCGCAAGTTGCCAACCGCCCGCGATCTCGCGGATCTGCAGACCGCCGTTCCGGTCTTCGTATTCCTTCTGCAGTTCTTCGACGGCCGCCTGAACCGTTTGTTTGTCCTCGCCCATGATCTCGCCGAGAGCCTTTGACGTAATCGGCTCGTCAGACACGAAAATGATCGCTTCGGCGATGGCCATTACAATTGCGGCCGAACGAGCCGGAGCCTCGGACGAGGTCTCACCCGAGAGTTCCGTAGTTATTTCTTCTGTGTCGATTTCGCTCATTGCAAAAGAGCAAAGGATAGCAGAAAAAGAAGGTTTAGTTCGAACCGGCCTCGACCTTCTTAAGGAAGATGTCCCCAAAGGTCACTTTCTGGACCAGTTTCACCTCGTCGGTTCGGACGATCTCAAGAACAGCGATAAAGGCGGTTACAAGCTCGCGGCGGGTGTGGATCTCTTCGAAAAACGTCAGCAGATTCAGTTCAAGTTCGGCGAAGATCCTTTTTCGCAGTGCCTTGATCATATCTGCGAGCGACACTTCCTCCCGCTCGATCTCGAGCGTGACCTCTTCTTTATGGCGGACGACTATCTTCTGAAACACCGTTAGCAGATCGAAAACCGTCGCGCTGATCTCGGCGTTGTGGTCGTCCGATTCGATCGTGCCGCGTTTGAAAACGGCTTGTTCTACCGTCGACCGCTCGTATAACATCTGCGCCGCCGATTTGAACTTCTCGTATTCCAGAAGCTGATCAACCAGCTCTTTGCGCGGATCGTCAAACTCTTCTTCATTGGCCGCGGCCGCCGGATCCCGCGGCAACAGCATTCTTGATTTGATCTCGATCAGTGTAGCCGCCATTACAACAAAGTCTGCCGCGACGGCTATATCGAGACTCTTCATCAGCCGAATATATTTGACATACTCATCAGTGATCTTCGCGATCGGGATGTCAAAGATGTTCGCCTGCTCCTGCTTGATCAAGTACAAAAGCAGATCAAGCGGCCCGGCAAATTCCCCAAGCTTCAGCTTCAACTCATCGCTAGACCCGCGGATGATCTCCGGGATCTCTTTGTGAAAATCGAAAATGAATTGTTCCTGCTGCTCCTGCGGTTCCATTAAATGTACTTTGTTTCGCGAAGGTAAATAATATAGTCGATCTTGGGTGGCTCAAAGCTTTCTTCGCGAAGTTTGAGCATAATGTTTCCGCGGTGGATGGAAGAGTGCATCAAGACGTGGGTGAGATGTTCGCGGTAGGTGTTTTGATATGGGATACCATCGCTTGAGCGATATTTCGCAACGATCTCAAGCCCTTCGTCGTCGAAACGGCGCAGAAGTTTCTCGTAAGCTGACGCTGTTGCCCTCGCTAGTTCACCGCAGTCCTCTGCTGTCAGATCCGGCCAAAAATTAAATCCTGTGGAGTCTTTGCCGAACAGCCGCTCGTAATATTCCATCTCCGTGATGAGTAGATGTGCGAGGATCTGACGGCATCGCTCCGATCCCGAACTCTTCACCGCAACGAGGATCCGCCGGTTGGCCCAGTCGTTGTAGGTGTACAAATGTCGAAGATGTTCAACCGTTTCCATTGGGTTCAGAGTTCAGAGTTCAATCTTCAGCTTGTTTCGGTTGCCACAAGGAATCTCATTGCAACACCCACGAGCAAAAGCTTGAACTCTGAACTAATCGACTTCGTTAGCTTTTAGATCTTCCAGCGACACAAACTCCAGCGTCGATTCGTGAGTCGCCTCCAAAACCACCTTCGGAGCCATACCGGCGTCCAGCGCCTGGGCATATCGCATCGCGACCAAGCACCATTTGTCGCCGGGAACGAGGCCGGGAAACGAATACTTCGGCATCGGCGTTGATAGGTCGTTGCCGGCGGCTTTCGAATACTCCAGAAATTCGGCAGTGGCCACGATGCACACCGTGTGCCGACCCTGATCGTCCGCTCCGGTCTTGCAGTATCCGTCGCGATAGAATCCCGTCATAGGGGAAGTGCAACAAACCTTCAGTTCGCCTCCCAGCACATTCTTCGGCTTGGGCATATGACCGTTACCATTGCCGTTTCCATTTGTATAACTCATTCGTAGTATTCTACTGGCTTTTTCGCACTGGGGCACACCGAGCCCTGTCTTGGAGAAACGGACAACCGAACCCTTGTTCACGCTGGCTAATGTGCTTTGATCAATGCGAGGGCCTTCTCGATCGGTCGGGCGACGACTGCACCGTATTCTGTCTCAACGATCGGGCGCTGGATCAAATTCGGATCCGTGACCATAGCGGCGATAACATCGCCGTCCGGCGTATCTTTTGTAAGTCCTGCTGCGGCTGCTCCTCGGGTCATTTCGATCGGTCGAATGCCCGCTTTCTTCGCCAGAGTCTGCAGCCGGTCTTCGGTAAATGCCTCGTTGAAATAGTTTACCTTGTCGAAATCAATGCCGTTCTCACGGAACAGCGTGGCCAGGTTTCGGCAAGTCGTTCAGGTAGGTTTTTCGTAGACGGTAATTTTTTTCATTGTTCTTCTAGCGTATCACCAGTGTCACCGCATTCGCCCGAAGATTCTCATTCATATATCGCATCAGCACGCTATGTAGTGCCGGGTCGTCCCATCACTCTCGGAAATACCAGGTGTTTGGTTGGGGTGCCGATTACCGTAAGCACCTTGTTTGCGGATGTGTTGCAAAAGCAACACATCCTGTTCGGAGTTTTGGAGACGTTAAAAAGCGGCGTTTGCCGCTGAGACTGCTTTTTCAGCGGCGTCGGTCATGCCTTGGGCCGTGATAATGCCGATGCCGGATTCGGCTAGGACGCGGCGACCTTCTTCTACGTTGGTGCCTTCGAGCCGAGCGATGATCGGGATCGAGACGCCGAGGTTTTTCGCGGCGGCAACGACTCCGTTCGCAACCATATCCGTGCGTACGATGCCGCCGAAAATATTAACGAGCACGGCCTTCACATTCTGGTCTGATAGGAGAATGCGGAATGCCTGTTCGACGCGTTCCTGCGAAGCGCCTCCGCCGACGTCGAGGAAGTTTGCCGGTTCGCCGCCGTGCAGTTTGATGATGTCCATCGTCGCCATTGCGAGGCCGGCACCGTTGACCATGCAGCCAATGTTACCGTCAAGCTTGATGTAGTTGAGATCGAATTTCGACGCCTCGATCTCAAGCGGTTCTTCTTCGTCAAGGTCACGCAGATCGGTGTAGTCCTTGTGACGGAACATCGCGTTGTCGTCAAAAGTTACCTTGGCATCGAGAGCGATCAGCCGGTTGTCCTTCGTGAGCAGGAACGGATTGATCTCGACGAGCGACGCGTCCAGCTTCTCGTACGCGTCATACAGCGAGAGCATGAACTTCGCAGCCTGATTGATCAGGTCGCTGGGGATGCCCAGTCCAAATGCGAGTTTGCGTGCCTGGAATGGCCGCAGACCAACCGACGGATCGATCGTCTCTTTCAAGATCAGTTCTGGCGTTTCTTCGGCGACCTTTTCTATATCCATACCGCCCGCGGAGGACGCCATAAACGTGTTGCGGCCGGTGACGCGGTCGAGTGTGATGCCGAGATAAAATTCTTTATCGATCGGAAGGCCCTCTTCGATGAGAAGCGTCTTGACCTCGCGGCCTTCGGCGCCGGTCTGATGCGTGATCAGCATCATCCCGAGCATGTCGGACGCGATCTGCTTCGCTTCCTCAGGCGATTTGGCGAGTTTCACGCCGCCGCCCTTGCCGCGGCCGCCGGCATGGATCTGTGCCTTTACGACGACGACATCGGTGCCGAGTTCCTTCGCCGCTGCCTCAGCCTCTTCTGGGGTTCTCGCAACGATGCTGCGGGGCACGGGGACGCCATATTCCTTCAGAAGTGCTTTTCCTTGATACTCGTGAATTTTCATATTTATGTACGACAGACCGTTGGTCTGTCGTTTCGCTTCGAACGAAGGGTCAACCGGTTACAACCGCAACAGACTAACAGCCTGTTGTACCTGTTTGAGAACTAAAATCTTATCGGTCAAGGGTTTAAAAAGCAAAAGTGCCGCCTGGATTGAGCGGCACTTTCGTCTGTAACAAACGGTTATCGAATGTAGATCTTTAGCACAAGCAACTTCCATTTTCCGTCGCGTTTGACGTATTCGTAGTTGAAAGTCACGGGCAGCGGTTTGGTCGCATACTTACCTTCCGTCACGAGAATGTCCAGACCCTGTTCGGTACGGATCCGAGGCGTAGAAGTAAATGTCGGGTCGGTATCAATTGCCTTCGCAAGGATCGGTAACACACGGCTCTTCTGAGCGATAAAATCCTTGAAAGAGTTTTGGAGTTGCTCCTTGGTGTAGCTGCTCTTGAAATCCATCGACGCCTTTTCGTACATATTCGTAAAGTCGCCGGCGCTGATCGAGGCTGCGAAGTCGGCGGTGGTCTCTTTCACGAGAGCGTTCAGAAGAGCATCCCCCGGCACACCGTCGTCGCTATCGTCACTGCTCGAGGACGAAGTGTTGAACGGATTATCGCTCGAAGAATTGCTGGATGAGCTCGAGTTGCTCAGATCGAGGCTTTTCGTGCAGTTGCAGCCGAGTGCAATGGAAAGTACAACTGCCAGTGCGATGAGCCCGCTGAGCTTGTTGTCTTTTCCGTTCACCAATTTGTTGAGGATGTTCTTCATCTTGTTCTCCCGATCTGTCTGTGAGGTTTAGTTTTTTCTCCAGGGTCCGAGCAGAGCGGACCAAGCGTCGACGGTCTTTCCATACTCCGTCGGGCAGCGCACTGCGCGTTCCTTGGGCAGATAGCCGTCGGTTACCAGCTTTTCCCATTTAGACGCATTCGAGCCGTAAACCATGCAAAGGGCGTTGTAATATCTTTGCTCGCCGAGCAGATGCTCGTCTGCCATGTTCTTCTTTGAACCCTCGGTTCGCTTTGATTCGATAGCGAAGGCGTCGGCAGCAGCGAGGATAGCCTTAACGCCATCCTGTCCGAGTTCTTCAAGGTTAATGTAGGCCGAGCAGCGGTCCGCAGCATCTTCTTCGTTGCCGATGATCGGAAGTTTGTATTTGTCGATGATCGCGTGGGCGATCTCGTGAAGGAATACGAACCGGACTGCATCGAACATCTGCGTATACGCTTCTTTCTCGTTAATTCCAGAACTGCGGAACGATCCGTAGAAATGCTCCATCAGCTCGTAGCACATCGTGACCGAGCTGTCGTTCGGGTCGTAATAGGCGTTGATCTCCTTACAGTCCTTTGTGCGAAGCGTAATGTCCTCCGGGAGGCTTAGGGCAGCGTTCAACTGGCTTGCCGCCTTCTCCAGAAGTTTCTCGTCCTTGACCTGCTTGTCGATCTCGACGTAACGCGGCGTAGAAACCTCCTCGTGGTCTACAAGGAAGTCACCAGTGTCCGACTTCTTGCTCGGATCGCTGGATGCCGTAGTGCTCTTATTCGATGCCGGCCGGCTTGAGTTCGATGCGACCGGATCATCCTGCTGCGAAGAGCCTGTCTTTCTATCTGAATTACAGAAACATCCGGCGACTAGAAAGAGCGTGCCGAGGGCAAGAAATAGATTTATTGTGTTTCGATTCATAGGGGAAGCGGCTTCTGACGCGATGGCCGCGCGAATCTCACTTAATACTAAACGCGTAATACCGCGTAAATAGGACGAAACGAATGGAAGAATATTGCAATAAAAAAAGGGCTGATAAGCGAAAACTTACCAGCCCATATTAAGGTCAAAGCGGAACAATGTCTATTGCGAACGTTCGACAAGCGTTAGAAGCGAGCGGATCGCAACACCCGTCGGCCCTTTAGCCGCGTGCGGTTTCGGGGAATCAGCCCATGCCGTGCCCGCAATATCAAGGTGTGCCCACTTAGCTTTATCGACAAATTCCTGAATGAATACTGCTCCCATGATCGTACCCGCCTTTCCACGAGGACCGATGTTCTTGATGTCGGCGATGTCAGATTTGATCTGTTTGCTGTACTCCTTGCTGACCGGAAGTTGCCAGAATCCTTCACCGTTTTCTTTTCCGCATTCGATGATCTCGTCCACGAGGCCCTGGTCGTTACCCATGATCCCGGTATTTTGATCGCCCAACGCGACGATGACGGCACCGGTCAGAGTCGCCATATCGACGATGCTCGTAGCACCTTGTTTCTCGGCGTAAGCCACTGCGTCGGCGAGGATCAGGCGTCCCTCAGCATCGGTGTTGAGGATCTCGATGGTCTTGCCATTCATTGCGGTGACGACATCGCTCGGACGCGAAGCCTTACCGTCGGGCATATTCTCGACCGCGGCGATAACACCGAGCACCGGGACGGTAGGCTTGAGCATAGCGATCGCACGCATTGTCGCGATCACGGTTGCACCGCCGGACATGTCGTACTTCATCGCGTCCATTCCTTCGCCGGGTTTGAGTGAGATACCGCCTGTGTCGAAGGTGATCCCTTTGCCGACGAGCGCGAGCATTTCGCCCTTCGCCCCGGTATTCTTCGCCGGCGTATATCGAAGCACGATCAATTTAGCAGGCTGTTCGGAACCAATCGAGACGCTCATCAACGAGCCCATGCCCATTTTGATCATCTTCGCTTCGTCGAATATCTCGCACTTAAGACCGGTCTCCTTGGCCATAGCCAAAGCGCGATTTGCCATTTCAGTCGGCGTCAGTACGTTGGGCGGTTCATTCGCGAGATCACGGGCGAAGTTCATCGACTCGCCGATGATCTCGCCGCGAGCCGATCCGTTTTTAAGGTCGGCCGGCTTTGCGCCTTCAACATGAACGCCAAATGTACTCACCGTCTGCTTCGAGCGGTCTGCCGATTTGTATTTATCGAGCTCGAACGTACTGCAAATCGCGCCTTGGATGGCAGCTGCCGCGACCGAGGCCGCGTCCATAGAAATTCGTGGAGAAAGGGCGATGCTCTTTACCTTCTGCTTATTGAACGTGCGTAGTGCCGTGCCTGCCGCAACGCTTACGTGATGAGCCTTGCATTCGTTCTTATCTCCGCCGCCGATCAAAAGAAGCCGGCTGGCTTTGACCTTACCCTTCGGAGCAAAGCGAACGAGAACGGTTTCCCCCGATTCACCCTTGAATTCTTCAGACCCGACGAGCGAACCTAGTAGGCCGCCGGTCACTCCATCCAGTTCCTTCAAGCCGTCCGATGTCGCTGTTTCGCCTTTGAAGACGACGACGGCTAGAGCTTCAACATTCGCTTCGGGAAAATTGCCCGTAATGGCGAGAGATTTCATTAAGTTTCCTCGGTTAATAAATTGGCTGTAAGACACAAAAACTGCTTATATAGCTATAACTTATCTAAGTCGCTCTTTCAACTCCTGGCGTGTCTCCTTTTCGACCGCTTTCTTCATTTCCGTCTCACGTTTATCGTACAGTTTCTTGCCCTTCGCGACGCCGATCTCAAACTTTATCCGCCCGCTCTTCCAGTAGATGGACGTGACGACAAGTGTTAAGCCTTTAACGACAGTCTCACGCTCGAGTTTCTCTATCTCTTTCCTGTGAAGCAGCAGTTTCCGCGTCCGGAGCGGTTCGTGATTCTGCTTGTTTCCGTGCGAATAAGGCGATATGTGAGCGTTCAGCAGCCACACCTCGCCGTCCTTTACCTGTACATACGAATCCTTAAGCTGGATCCGGCCTTCCATGATGCTTTTCACCTCGGTTCCGACCAGCACCGCGCCCGTCTCGTATTTATCGAGAATGTGATATTCGTGATACGCCTGCCGGTTATTGAGGATCTCCTTGTCAAATGCCATTGGTTAAACCCTAATGCAGAACGCTGCACCGAAGCAAGAGTCTCGTCGTCGTGGTCTCCTGAGCGAATATCTCGATAGAGCGTAAAAAAGGCCGCCTGATTCTGGCAGCCTCTTTCTCGAATCTGATCTGTCCTATTTTGACTTAGCCTTTTCCAACGCTGGACCGAGCACGTATGGGCGATGTTGAACGACGAAGGTCTTCTCATCCGTGGTGCCGTCTCCATCGACATCGACTTTGACCTCTAACTTATATTTCTTGCCGGGCTCATGCTTTTTCTCGAGGTCATAGGCCAGACTGTATTGGCTTCGAAGAAGACTGTTTATCGATTCGAGGTACGCAGGGATCTCGCTTTCGAACGTCATCTCAAAGTGCATTCCACCGGATTCCTTCGCGAACGTGTTCATCTGGTTTTTCGCTTGGAGAAAGGTCATGCGGTCAGGCATGCCAGGCATCGTTCGGCCCGGATCAAGATACTGTTCATACTTCTTGTAGAACAAATTACCGGTACTGATGATATAGATCGGGATGCCGGCCTGCTGGACAACCCGTCGAGCCTCGCTGTAGTTGATGCGACTGAAGGTGTCGATGCCGGACGCAACAAGAATGACGGCCCGCCGCTTAGATTTAACCGCGACCATGCCTAAATAATCTGATTTTTCTTCCTTCTCATTATCGAGAACGACCGAATCCCCGCGGCCTCCATACAACGTGAACTTCAGAGAATCGAACAGATTATTCTCCCGAAACGCCGGCCGATTGCGGAGAAGGAGATTAATCGTCTGGTTGATCCGCGCCGGGTCGTTGGTGAAATCTGTGATAGGCGTAGGTCGAAGATCGAATGCGATGACCGATGCATAATCGTCGGGCGGCTTGATAAATCGCGTCAGAAATTGAGCGACCGGCCGGATCGCTTCGTAAACACCTGGCTCGAAATAGCCACCCGCCGCTTGGCCGAAGGTTTCCGTCCATTTGCTGTATTCGAGTAATAGCGTAACTGTGATGGGCGCGTCAGGCGTGGTGAAGTTTGAGATGTCTTTCTTTACACCATCTTCAAACACCTGGAAGTTCGCTTTTTTGAGACCGGTAATGATCTGGCCCGTTTTCTTGTTGACGACGACCGCATCGAAACTCACGATGTCCGTATCGACCGAGATCGGATCGTCGACATAGACCGAATTCTTCTCTTCTTCTTGCTGCTTCTTGTTTTCGGCTTCCTTCTTAAGTTCTTCCTCGGTCTTTGGGGTTGGGCGCGTGTTCTTTCTTCCGTCGCCGGTCTTGGCTGGTTCGGGCCGCTGGGGACGCGATTGAGCAGCAACTATTGGGGCTGCCGTCGAGAAGATAATTGAGAAAACAAGAACCGAGGCTAAAGTCGACAAAGCAGCTTTCATAGTCATTTCCTACGGCGATCACCCAAGTTTAGATTCAGATGGTCGCAGTTTGGTTGGCGAGATGCAATATTATTCGCCCTCGGGATCGATCTCTATCTTAACTTCGAAGGAGCCCGTATTATCCTTGAGATTGCCCTCGTTAATACCGAGGAATAAAGCTCCGTCACGCTCCGCAACGAATTCCCGGCTCGCGCCGATGTAGATAAAATCGTTGTTATCGTCGCCGATGACGGCGATCAGCGCTCCAGTCGGAACGGCCTTCAGCAGCTTTGCCTCATCCTCAAGTTCATAAAGTCCACCTGCGGCTGTCTTGTTACCGTTGCCGAGCGTGATCTCACCAGCACCGGTAATACGGATCTTCTGTCCCTTCTTCACAACCCATCCCGAGTTGGTCCACCCGTTCGAACTGTTGTCCGCCAGAACTTTGACCGAGACCTCGATCGGCTTGGTTGTAGAAGTTTTTCGGATGGGGGTAGTCGTAGAACTCTGTGTTGGGCTATTAAAGACTGGCGGATCAGGCCGGGACGGTTGACGCTCAACGCTTGATGTATTGGAGATAACGACTTTCGGCGGTGTCTTCGCGGCCGCCGAAGCTGACGTAGACGGCCGTGGCATCGCCTGATTATCGAATGATACCGATTCAATATCGGTGACCGCGAAGGACATCTCGCGGCGCCTTTCTCCCTCACCGATCACGACGACGAATCGACCGTCGCTGAAAGTTGTGATACGGCCCTTAATAATGCTCCCGTCCTTCAATCGGATCGTGTCCGCGAAAGCGGAAAACGTGAGAACCGCGATGATCCCGATCGATGCGACCGTCCTTAATAACCTTCTACAAACTGTCATAAATCCTCCGTTCGGGAGAGCGGATGAAACTGGTGAATACGCCGCAAAACTGATGCGATATGCCGCTACTACGTTTGCTAAAAAACGGATGAACCTAGCCGGACACGTATTATAATACGAAAAGAAGGGGAAACATCATTTTTGTAAGCTGGCAAACGGCGAGCAGTCGAGCACCTTCCTCTGGCGTCTAACCGATGGGGGTAAACTTGAAATATGAAAAAGGGCGGCCTCATCTCGCTCACGCCACGCGGTCTCTATTGCAAGTCGGGCGATTTCTATATCGATCCGTGGAAGCCCGTCAAAAGGGCTGTCGTTACACATGCCCACGCGGATCACAGCTATCGCGGCAACGAACAATATCTCGTACCAAAGGAAGGCGAATTGATCTCGCGGATCCGTATTGGCGATGAAGTTGCGATCGAGACTTTGCCGTATCGCCAGTCGCTTGATATTCAGGGAGTTAAGGTGTCGTTTCATCCCGCCGGACACATCCTCGGCTCCGCACAGGTTCGCATTGAGCACAAAGGTGAAGTTTGGGTGATCTCGGGAGATTACAAGCTCATGCCTGACGCGACGTGTGCGCCGTTTGAGCCCGTCAAGTGTCATCATTTCGTTACCGAGGCGACGTTCGGATTGCCGATCTATCGATGGCAGAAAACGGAAAAGATCTTTGAAGAGGTAAACGATTGGTGGCGGCGAAATCAAGAGAAAGGAAAGGCTTCCGTGATCTTTGCCTACTCGCTCGGCAAGGCTCAGCGAATAATGAATGGTATCGATCGGTCGATCGGTCCGATATTTACTCATGGTGCGGTTGAGCGGTTGACGCAAGCATATCGCGAGACAGGCGTTGATCTTCCGAAGACGACATATGTAGGCTCGGTCGAGAACAAAAAAGAGTTTGTAGGTTCGTTGGTCGTCGCGCCGCCGTCGGCTCAACTGTCGCTCGGTTGGCTGAAGCGATTTGGGCCGCAATCGACGGGGTTCGCCTCCGGCTGGATGGCGGTCAGAGGAGCCCGCAGGCAGCGAGCAGTCGATCGCGGATTCGTACTATCCGACCACGCCGATTGGCCCGAGCTGCTAGATGCAATCAGTTCAACGGAGGCCGAAACCGTATACGTAACTCACGGATTCTCTCCCGAAGTAGTGCGATGGCTTAATGAGAATGGACAACACGCGGTCGAGTTGAAGACAAAATTTGTTGGCGACGATGCGGACGACACGCCGCCAGAGGAAAGCGGTCCGGGCGATCAGGGATGAAGGATTTCGCGCAGCTATACGTCGAGCTCGACCAAACGAACAAGACGAACGAAAAGGTCGAGGCGATGCGATTCTATTTCGAGCGAGCATCGCCCGGCGATTCGGCGTGGGCGTTCTACTTTCTTTCGGGCCGCAAGCCACGACAAATAGTTCCAGCCGCAAAGCTCCGCCGATGGGGAGT
>JBDSLC010000055.1:0-41927 GCA_039916585.1 Pyrinomonadaceae bacterium
GAGGACTTTACCCCGGATTCGCACGACCGCCTGATGGCTCGCACACATGTCGCCGCCGTGCTCGCCGCAAAGCAGATGAAGGTGTTCATAGATCGTGCCGAGGACATCCCCGACGAACTCATCCCCAACAGCTTCCGCCTAATGCGCGATTTTGTCCGGACTCTCGACGATATGCCCCAGGGCACGATCGAGAGTATTATGGCTAATCCATATTTTTAAATGCAGGAACGACTACAAAAACTTATCGCCCAAGCGGGCATCGCGTCGCGGCGGGCGGCTGAAGAGATGATCAAGGCCGGCGACGTTTCGGTGAATGGTGAGGTCATCACCGAGCTAGGAACCAAGGCAGACCCCGCGAAGGATCACATCAAGGTCCGCGGAAAACTGATCAATCTCAAGCTCGAGAACCAGCAACAGGTATACATCCTGCTCAACAAACCAAAGGGCGTCTTATCCAGCGCGGCTGACCCTGAAGGGCGGACGCTGGTGACCGATCTCGTTAAGGCCACAGGAAGATTGCATCCCGTTGGCCGTCTCGACTACAACACCGAGGGCTTGATCATTCTGACGAACGACGGCGCTTTTACGAACAAAGTCGCGGCTTCAAAAACGATTCCGAAAGTTTATCAGGTAAAGACCAAGGGACTGCCGACTGACGTAGCTATACGCAAACTCGCCCGCGGGGTGAGGCTTGAGGACGGATTCAAGACAGCCCCCGCGGAGATCAAGCCGTTAAAGCCTACCGATAAAAATGGCTGGTACGAGGTGACCCTATTCGAGGGACATAACCAGCAGATCCGCAAGATGTTCGATTCCGTCGGGCATTCGGTTGTGAAGCTGAAGCGAATCAAGATCGGTCCGATCACGGACGCAGGATTGCCGACCGGAAAGAGCAGGAAATTGACCGAGACTGAGATCAAATCGCTGGGGTATAAGAAAGCTTAGCGAACAAGTGCTCGGTGTTCGACCATTAGGCATAAATCCTGAACGACCTTGATCCCCGCTTTCGCCATTCGCTCAGCCGAATTGTCATCCCGAATCCCAAGCTGCAGCCACACCGACTTTGGTTTGCGTTCAATCATCGCCTCTACGTGTGGAACCACGTCCTGGGACCGTCGAAAGACGTTTATCATGTCGATATCACCAGGAATCTCCGCAAGCCGCCGATATACTTTTTCGCCAAGAATCTCTGTAACATCGGGGTAGTAAACTGGAACGGGTACGATCTCGCATCCTACGGATTGCATATATTTGGGCACATAGAATCCAGGCTGCCCTGCGTGGCTCTCGGGTTTAATGCCAAGGACGGCGATGCGTTTGGTTTCACGCAACAGTTCTCCGATCTCGGCATCGCTCGTGAGAATGTTAGACCTCCAATTCATTGTTTCGATTCTAGCGAACTCGCGTCGTCGCGCAAAGGCGGGGAATCTTGCGAGCTATTCAATATTATGCGAGTATAATATTTTCTTATTCCTATGAATTTCGAACTTAACGAAGACCAACTGCAGATCAAGTACAGCATCCGCGAATTTGCTGAGAGTGAGATCCGGCCGCACGTAATGGAATGGGACGAGGCTCAACACTTCCCTGTCGAGCTTCGGCCAAAGCTTGCGGAGTTAGGATTGCTTGGAGTTTTGTTTCCCGAAGAGTATGGCGGTGCAGGCCTAGGCTATGTTGAATACGCGACGATCATCGAAGAAATCGGTCGCGTCTGCGGGTCGGTTGCTCTGTCCGTCGCCGCTCATAATTCCCTTTGCTCGAACCACATCTATATGTTCGGCAGCGAGGAGCAGAAGCAGAAATATCTCGTACCGCTTGCGCAAGGGGAATCGTTCGGTGCCTGGGGATTAACCGAGTCGCAGGCCGGTTCGGACGCCTCAGGGACGCGTACGACCGCTGTCAGAACCGCGAGCGATAGCGAGCGGGGTTCCGGGTGGATCGTCAACGGATCAAAGAATTTCATCACGCACGCGATCGCCTGCAACACGCTTGTCGCCGTGGCGGTTACCGATAAGGAAAAAGGAAACCGTGGTATTTCGGCTTTTATCTTCGACAAGTCGATGGAAGGATTCCGGTCCGACAAGAAGGAGAATAAACTCGGAATGCGTGCGTCCGAGACGGCGTCAGTCGTATTCGAAGATTGCTACGTGCCGGACGAGAACCGGCTTGGCAACGAGGGCGAAGGATTTCTTCAGGCGATGCAGATCCTCGACGGTGGGCGGATCTCTATCGCGGCGCTGTCGGTCGGAATAGCTCAAGGGGCATACGAAGCGGCCGTGAAGTACGCAAAAGAACGCCAGCAGTTCGGCAAGCCGATCGCGGATTTTCAGGCGATCCAGTTCAAGCTGGCCGATATGGCAACCCAGATCGAATGCGCCCGACTCCTGACCTTGCAGGCCGCCGCAACAAAGGACGCAGGCAAACCTGTGACGCAGAAGTCGGCGATGGCAAAGCTCTATGCGTCTGAAGTCGCCGTTCGAGTCGCCGAGGAAGGCGTGCAGATCCACGGCGGATACGGCTATACGAAGGACTATCCTGCCGAGAAATACTGGCGTGATTCCAAACTATGCACGATCGGTGAAGGTACGAGCGAGATCCAGCGAATGGTTATTGCTAAGAACTTATTGCGTGGCTAAACGAATCTGCAAAGTTCATAGACTTCCACTTCTCAGTGGAGATGTTCCAGTACAGTACGGTCTACCTATGGCTCCGCCGGCAGGGTATGATGAGGCGAGAAAGCTGATGTTTCCGAACTCAAAACCGTTCGTCCTGGGCGGTTGTCTCCTGTCTCCCGAGACTTCGTCGCCCGAATACTACTGCGAAGGGTGCCGTGCTGCCGAAAAGGAGTGGCAAAAGGCACTGGACGACGTGGATGAATTCTGGAAAGTCTCGGATAGTTAGCTGTTGCACTATTGAAACGCCTGCGCTATGATTCTCATCCCTTAGAAAATTTAACCTTAGAAGGAGAGTCATTTTATGAGCACTGCAACAGCCGCAACTTCAAACACCCTCGGATCCGCCTTTCTTGCCGAACTCGAACAAGAGGCAAAGGTCGCACGCGAAGTTCTTTCGCGTGTACCGGCTGATAAGTTCGATTGGAAACCGCATGACAAGTCAATGTCATTCGGCAAACTTGCCTCGCATGTCGCCGAAATGGTCAGTTGGACGGGACCGACGCTTGATCACCCAGAGCTGGATTTTGCGAAAATGGACTACAAACCGTTCGAGCCGAAGACCACCGAGGAACTGCTCGAATTTTTTGACAAGAATCTTGCCGAAGCTGTCCAGGTCTTAAACAACATGACGGACGATCGATTCATCGAGTCCTGGTCATTACGAAACGGCGAGACCGTCTATTTCAGCATGCCGAAGGTCGTCGCAATGCGATCTTTTGTGATAAACCACATTGTTCACCATCGCGGCCAGCTTTCAGTCTATCTGCGTCTAAACGACATCCCCGTGCCGTCGATGTACGGCCCGTCGGCAGACGAAGGATCGATGTGACTGATTGGATCTATGTATTCTCCGAGGCTGTCTGAAAAGGCTGCCTCTTTTTCGTTTTGACCCTCCTTCGATCTTTCATGCATTTCGTTGAGAAAGATCTTGAGAATATCTCCACGAAAACACACAAGGAAGGAACAAACCCACGATGAGAAAATGTAATGCTGACGGTTGTGGCTCGCCATTTCGCGTTTATAGTACAAAGTGAGAAAATTACGGTTTACGAAAAGCTTGGGATGCCTCAGATAAACCTGGAAAAATTATTCGCGGGTGATACGCGAACGGTCGCGCGTGCGATCACGAAGGTCGAGAACGGAACGGTCGGTGCAGCCGAACTGATGAAGGCCGTATTCCCGCACACCGGCAAGGCGACGGTAGTCGGGATCACAGGTGCTCCCGGCGCCGGCAAATCTTCATTGGTCGATAAACTTGCTCTTCATTACAAAGATAAAGGCGAACGTGTCGGCATCGTCTGCATCGACCCGTCGAGTCCGTTCTCGGGCGGAGCGATCCTGGGTGACCGCATCCGAATGGCGACACTCGGGCTTGATAAGAACGTCTTCATCCGCTCGATGGCGACACGGGGAAACCTGGGCGGTTTGTCTCGTGCGACCGTGGACGCCGTCGCGGTACTTGATGCCGCTGGATTCGACAAAGTGATCGTCGAAACGGTCGGTGTGGGTCAGGATGAGGTCGAGATCGTGAAAACCGCGGATGTTTCAGTGGTCGTCCTTGTGCCGGGGATGGGTGACGACATCCAGGCGATCAAGGCAGGAATAATGGAGATCGGCGACGTTTTCGTGATCAACAAAGCGGACCGTGAAGGCGTGCTGCGGACGCAGAAGGAACTCGAAGCCCTGCTATCGCTTGCACATCGGCCGGATATGTGGAATCCGCCGATAGTTAAGACTATTGCAACTGAGAACAAAGGCATCGAGGACCTCGCAACCGCCATCGAAAGCTATTGCGGCTATCAGTCGGACGTTCAAGACTCCGCCCGCGAGCGAAAGACCGCGATCGCCCGGTGGCGATTGACCGAGCTTTTGCGAGAGCGATTGCTAGAACAGATCTTGGCGGGCAACGGCACGAGCGAGAAATTGGACGAATTAGCCGGACTCGTCGCCGATAAGAAGACCGATATTTATTCCGCGGTTGAGGAGATCTTAAAACACCGATGAAGATAAACCACCTCGGCATTGCGACGCGCGGCATCGACGAAGCTCTCGGCTTTTGGAGCGATGCACTGGGACTTGAGAACGTTCATACGGAAGTTGTTGAAGATCAAAAGGTTAGGGTCGCGATGTTGCCGCTTGGTGAAAGCAGGATCGAACTGCTCGAACCGACGAGCGAAGATTCGCCGATCAGCAAGTTTCTAGATAAACGGGGCGGCGGCATTCACCATATCGCCGTTGAGGTCGAGGACATTAAAGGGTCGCTTGCGAAACTGAAAGCAAAAGGGATGCGGCTGATCGATGAAGAGCCGCGTATTGGTGCTGAAGGTTGTCTTGTTGCGTTCGTCCATCCGTCGTCAGCCAATGGAGTGCTGCTCGAACTCGTCCAAACATTAGTCGAAGAATAGGAATGCGAATAGGTTTAGCCCTTGTAGTTTGATATTATTTTCGTTTGACTTTTTATCGGCCGGCTCGGCAATAGTTTTAAAGAGAGGAATTGAATTTTGAGTAGCTTAACTAAAGGTTTGATCTTATTGGGCGTGATCCTTGTGATCGGCCTCGGACTAGTTTTTTGGAAAAGTAAGGTCGGCCACGCTGGCGGCACGTTCAGTAGCATTTCGAAGTCTGAAGTTGAAATGCTTCTGGCTGACGTTGCCAAGTCCAATCCAATGGTCTTAAAGCGATTCAAGGAAGATCCGGAGGTAAAGAAAGACCAGCTGAACAACCTGAAAGAGCTGCTTGCGTTCGCGAGCCAGGCGCAAAAGGAAGGCTTAGCAAACGAATCGCCGAACAAGGATGAGCTGGAGAACATCCGCAAAGAGATAACTGCTGTCACGTACGATCGCGAGATCAATAAGGAAAAAGGCCCAATGCCGCCGTTCGGCTTTATCACCGAAGATCAAGTCAAGGCGTTTTGGGGTGAGGGTGAGCAGCCGGCTAAAGGATTTTTCGACAACCTGAAGGACAAGATCGGACTTGGTGCAAAGGACCGCGAGGTTGAATTTACTAAATTCCTTGATTCAAAAGTTGCCATTCTCAAGCGTGACAATCCCCAGATGGCCGACCGCGAGATCTCGGATGACGAGAAAACGCAGGCACGTGAGTTCTTCGCGAAGATCGGCATCTACAATGATGAGTATGCCGCCAAGGTAAATTCCGGAGCGATCGCGAAAGACGTTCAGGACAAGATCGAGCTTCAGGTGAAACTTCAGCAGGCTCAGTTTCTCGCACGGCTCTACGCTGAGAAGATGCCCGAGAAGGTGAAGGTTACCGATGAGGACATTGCCAAGTATATGTCCGAGCACCCGGAACTCGATCCGGCGGCAAAAAAGGCGAAGGCAGAAGAGATCCTTAACCGCGTAAAGGGCGGCGAAGATTTCGCCGCGGTCGCTAAGGAAACTTCCGAGGATCCGGGCAGCAAGGATAAGGGCGGACTTTACGAGGATGTCCGCATGGGACAGATGGTCAAGCCGTTCGAAGATGCGGCGATGTCGGTCCAGCCCGGTGAGATCGTGCCGACGCTTGTAGAAACTGACTTCGGTTATCACATTATCAAGCTCGAATCGAAGAAAGACGCGCCAGCGGAGCCGGCAAAGGAGGCGACTCCACCCGCTCCCGGAGCACCTCCGGCTGAGGGCGGCGCCACCTATAATGCTCGTCACATCCTGATCTCGACAGGCGTTAAGGATCCCGAGAATCCGATGGGCCGTGAAGAGCCGGTAAAGAAATTCGTCACCCGCAAGCTGGAAGAAGAACGGCAGAAAAAGCTGATCGAGGAGATCGTAGCGGCCAATCACGTAACCGTCCCTGACGACTTCGACGTGCCCGAGGTAAGCGAGGAGCAGATTCAGGAATCGATGAAGCAGCGGCAGCAGCAGATGCAGATGCCTGAGGGTATGGAAGACGAAGAAGGTCCCGCCGGTGCAAACACTGGACAGGGTGCTTCAAATAGTGCTCCGAAGAAACCGGCTCCGAAGAAGAGCAAATAATGCAAATAGGTGATTACCGTGTCGAGATAATTCCCGACACGGAATTCAGATTGGACGGAGGGGCGATGTTCGGAGTCGTCCCTCGCGTCGTTTGGGAGCGGGTGTCTCCGGCCGACGGGCAAAACCGCATCCGGATGAACATGAACTGTGTATTCGTCGACACAGGAAAAGACAAAGTCCTCATCGAAACCGGCATCGGCGAGAAATGGTCTGCTAAGCAGATCGACATGTACGGTATCTTTCGCGAAAAACCTCTAGCTGAGACGCTCTTCGAGAAGACCGGCTGCCACACTACAGAAATCACGATCGTCGTAAACACCCATCTACATTTCGATCATGCGGGTGGAAATACCGCGTTGTCAGAATCGGGAGGAATAGCGTTTGGGATCGACCGCGATAACGCGAGAATGACGATCCCTCAGTTCCCTAACGCCCGATACCTCGTATCCGCTAGCGAACTTCAACACGCCGAGAACCCGCACGAACGCGACCGTGCAAGCTACCTGGTGGAAAACTGGCAACCGCTTCGAGAGACGGGGCAGCTCGAAGCGATGCCCGATGACTACGAAGTCGTCCCTGGCCTGAGAATGCAGACTATCCGCGGACATTCGGAGACGATGCAGACGTGGCGGCTGGATCGTGGGCGCAAGACCATGTACGGGTTCGCTGACCTGATCCCGACACGCCATCACGTCCCGCTGCCGTGGATTATGGGCTACGATCTTTACCCGACGGAGACGTTAGCTTTCAAAAAGAAAGTTCTGCCGAAAGCTGTCCAGGAAAATTGGTTGTGCCTTTTCTACCACGATCTGCATGAGCCCCTATCCCGCATCAAGGAACGGGATGGAAAACTTTTGGCAGTTCCGGTCAATACTTTGGAACCTTCGGATCTACCTCGTTCGACCAAGCCGTGATTCCGCCGCGAAGATTCTTGAGCGGCCCCGCGTATCCTGCGGCTCGGAGGAATTCGATCGCACGGGCGCTTCGGCCGCCCATCTTACAGTGGAGAACCACCTCTTTGTTCGGGTCGAGTTCGCTTGCCCGCTTGATGATCTCGCCCAAGGGTATAAGCTTTGCGCCCTCAATCTTAGCAAACGCATATTCGTCCGGCTGGCGGACATCTATCAGCAAAAAATCATCGCCGTCATCAAGCTTTTTCTTCAGCTCTACCGCACCAATTTCTTCCACCATTTCGAGAACACTCCTGGACTCAGATCTCGATCAAATCTTCCCGTCCGAGTAACTTAGTCTAATTTCGCACGTAATTCTAAATATTGCTTTTACAAAACTTTACACAATCTTGGTCTTTGCGCTCAACCCCGTGTTATAGAATCTTTATCTAACAGAAAGTTCGTATGGCTTTATCAAAATTGGCCGGGCAAAAACCGGTCGTAGCTACCTTCATAATCCTCGCCGCAATTGCGCTGAATTTTGCGTGCGGAGCGTCCGGCGCTCAAGGCAATCGCGGGGGCGGGCCGAATGCGAGTACCGAACCCGCGGAAGCTCCGATCGTAATCACTACGGTCAAAACCGAGTCGCGCGATGTACCTGCGGTTGTGCAGACAACGGGATCTTTAGTAGCGGACGAGACGTCCAACGTTGCCCCTAAGGTCGCCGGCAAGGTCGTCAACGTCGGCATCAATGTCGGTGATTTTGTCGGTCAGGGCTCGGTCATAGCACGCATCGACGATTCAGACGCTCGACGCAGGCTTGCAGGATCTGAGGCTGGGGTCAAGCAGGCAGTCGCCGCTGTACGCCAAGCGGAAGCTCGCTTGGGACTTGGGCCGGGCGGTTCATTCAACGCATCAGCGATACCCGAGGTTCGATCAGCGAACGCGAATTACCAACAAACACTTGCTGAATTGCGGCAGGCCGAGGCCAATGAGCAGCGATACCGCGATCTAGTTCAATCGGGCGATACGGCGATGATTACCTACGAGCAGTATCGAACGGCTCGAGACACGGCTAGGGCACGGGCGAATGCCGCGAAGGAGACGCTTGACGCTCAGATCAACACGGCTAAACAAAACAATCAGGCTATCGCAAGTGCGAATGCGTCTGTCGAAGCTGCACGCACTCAGGTCGAGATCGCCAAACAGGAAGTTACCGACACGATCGTTAGAGCGCCCTTCTCCGGATTCGTGACGGCACGCGATGTTGCCGTCGGCGAGTTCGTATCATCCGCTGATGTTATCGCCACCATAATTCGCTCTAACCCCATCAAGATACAGATGCAGGTCGCAGAAAACGACGTTCCGGCGATTCTTGTCGGGCGTGGTGTTTCGATCCAAGTAGACGCTTATCGTGAGAGGAGATTCGCCGGAAGCGTGAGTGCGATAAGTCCGGCTGTGGACACAACTTCGCGTTCGTTCATCGTCGAGGCTCGCATCGATAATCCGGAGAATGCCCTACGATCGGGTATGTTTGCGACTGCCCGCATTAATAAGGAGGGCGGCAGCGTCGGGATCTTTATTCCGAAATCGGCAGTGTACAATCACGTCCCGACCGGATCGTTCCGCTCATTCGTCATCGTTGAAGGTGTCGCCAAACTGCGGACGGTTCAGCTTGGAAGCGAAGAAGGCGATTACGTCCAGATCCTTTCCGGCTTGAACGCTGATGAAGTAGTTGCCAACAGTAATCTTGATCAGCTATTTGAGGGAGCCAAGGTAGCGGTTTAACAGGGGAGTTTGGTGTATGCAATGGCTAGCTGAGATCTGTGTTCATCGTCCGGTTTTTGCAACGGTGATCGTTCTGTTCCTGACCGTGGTAGGGGGCTTTAGCTTCTTCACGCTGGGCGTTGACCGATTTCCTAAGATCGACCTGCCGACGATCTCAGTCTCTACGTCAAATCAGGGTGCGTCGCCACAAGAGATCGAGACCGAGATAACGGACATCGTCGAGGGAGCCCTAAATACCGTTCCAGGCGTTGAGGAAATGCGGTCGTCCTCGTCGCGGGGCCGTTCAAACGTAACCCTTACATTCAATCTCGAGAAAGATCCGGACCAGGCATTTCAGGAGGTCCAGCAAAAGCTCAGCGGTATCACTAACCGTTTGCCTGACCAGGCAGATCCGCCGTCAGCGCAGAAATCGGACCCCGATTCACAGCCGATCCTGATGTACACGGTCAGTGCCCCGCGCGACGTGATGGAACTCTCCGAAATGGTGGAGAACCTGGTGCAGGAGCGAATCGAATCTGCGGATGGCGTAGGCGAGGTGTTCATGTGGGGCTCACGAACGCCGCAGGTCTTAGTCAGCATCGATCCTAATCGCCTTCGTGCCTACAACATTTCCGTCACTGATGTAACGAACGCGGTACGGTCTCAGAATCAGGAACTTCCCGGCGGAAACCTGATCGAAGGTGGGCGGACTCTTGGCCTTCGCACAATGAGTAAGCTGACAGAGGTCGCGCAGTTTAACGACATCGTGATCACGACGCGCAATGGCTTCCCGATCAAGATCAGTGACGTTGGCCTCGTCGAGAAGACCGGCGGTGAACCCTCGTCAGCAGCATCCCTTGACGGGGTAACTTCGGTTTCAGTTGGTGTCCGCAAGCAGTCAGGCGCGAACACGATCGCGGTCATCAACAACGTGAAAACCCGAATGGCGGGCATTATCCCGACACTTCCAGCGGATTTCAAAGTCGCGGTCATTCGCGACCAAAGCGAGTTTATCGAAAACAGCCTTCACGCCATTGAAGAACACCTCGTCCTCGGCGGACTGTTCGCGGCCATTGTAGTTTTCCTATTTCTTTGGAACTTCCGGTCTACGTTTATTGCCGCTCTGGCGATCCCGGTCTCCATCATTGCGTCATTCGCTGCCATCGCGGCTCTTGGGTACTCGCTCAACCAGATGACCATGCTTGCGCTCACGCTAATGGTGGGTATCGTGATCGACGACGCGATCGTTGTCCTTGAGAACATCTATAGATTCGTCGAAGAGAAAGGGATGGACCCCTTCCAAGCGGCGGTTGAAGGTACGCGGGAGATCGGCTTGGCAGTTCTGGCTACAACACTTTCGCTCCTCGCCGTATTCATTCCGGTTGGCTTTATGACCGGCATCGTCGGGCGGTTCATGTCGTCGTTCGGACTTACGGCGGCCGCGGCGATCGCCGTATCGCTGATCGTATCGTTCACGCTAACACCGATGCTTGCCGCACGATGGATCAAGCGTCCCGACCACGATAACAAAGGAGGAGAGGTCGAGCCCGTTGAGCATCCGAACGGCGAAGTTACGATTGCCGAGGAAGTCGGCGGACCCGGCGGACACGATTCGAAGAGTGGGTGGTTTTACAGCAAGGTCGATTCAGGCTACACACGGCTTCTTAAGCTCTCGATGCGTTTTCGATGGGCAGTCGTATTGATTTGCGTCATTACGGTAGCGTCTATTTTTCCGCTCTATAAATTCGTTGGTATGGCCTTCCTGCCGGACGAAGACGAATCGCTGTTTCAAGTGAACGTCCGCGGTCCGCAGGGTACGTCGCTCTCAGCAACCCAATCGCTCCTGGACCGCGTTTCCCGTGATATTCGTGCTCAAGTTCCTGGCGTGAGAAACACCCTGGTGCTTGCGGGATTCGGCCGTGGCTCTGGCCCAAACAATGGCTTTATCAATGTTTCCCTTGTGCCGGTCGCCGAGCGAAGCAAGTCGCAAGCTGATCTGATCAATCAGGTTCGTGGAATTATCAAGAAGTACTCTAACAAGGACTATCAAGTAACCGTCTCGGCGTCGTCGTCGATCGCGGGAAGTATCGGGCTTGGCCGCGGCGGTTCTGGTGTTGGGCTCTATATCGCTGGGCCGGATATGGAGAAGTTGACCGAATACTCGAACGCGTTGGTCGAGAAAATGAAGACGGACCCGAACTATCGTGATCCCGATACGTCGATCGAGGTCGGTTCGCCGGAGATCCGTGTGACGATCGACCGCACGCGTGCCGCTGACCTCGGAGTTCGGGCGGGTGACGTTGCCCAGGCACTGAATATCCTGTCCGCCGGTCAGATCGTTTCTACATACAGCGAGAATTCTGAACAGTACGACGTAGTCGTGCGGGCTGAGGAACAGTTCCGGCGTGATCGGAGCTATCTGCCTTGGTTCACGGTCGGCTCATCGAATGGCGGAACAGTTGGACTCGACCGCGTCGTGAAGCTTGATGAGGGCTTGAGCCCGTCGACCATCAATCGTTTGAATCGATTGCGGCAAGTTACCGTTTCCGCCGGCCTGCCGCCGAATTCGTCGGAATCAGATGCAATCGCGAAATTACAACAATGGGCTGCCGAGCTGAACATGGGACCCGAATATCTAACGGGCGTTACGGGACAATCGAAAGAACTGCAGAAGGCCTATGAATCGTTCCTGTATGCGTTCCTGCTTTCGTTCGTATTCATGTACCTGATCCTCGCGGCTCAGTTCGAATCGTTTATCCATCCGGTGACGATCCTGCTTTCGCTGCCGCTCTCGATTCCCTTTGCATTGCTCTCAACTGCAATGGCCGGCCAGACGCTGAACATCTTCTCGGCGCTCGGGATATTGCTGCTGTTCGGTATCGTCAAGAAGAATGCGATCTTGCAGATAGATCATACAAACACGCTTCGCTCACGCGGGATGAATCGTTACGACGCGATCATCCAAGCTAACCGAGATCGTCTACGGCCGATCCTGATGACGACGATCGCGCTGGTGGCAGGAATGATCCCGCTCGTCCTCGGAACCGGTGCCGGAGCCGCGACGAATCGTTCGATCGGAATCCTTGTGGTCGGCGGGCAGTCGATGTGTCTTCTTCTAACATTGCTCGCGGTTCCGGTTTTTTACTCGCTCTTCGATGACGCGGCTGAATCGACCGTCTTCAGGTCGGTGTCCGGAGGGATTTCGAAAATCACTCGACCAATGCGTGACGCCGTTTCCGGTATCTTCAGATCGAAGAAGACAGCGGCAACTAAGATTCGCGAGGAGCAGACAGATAACGGCTAGTCCTTCAGCCGGAGCTATTTTTGATGAAGAGAGTTTTTCTTCCGACATTTCTATTTCTGACCGCATCTTGCGCCTTCGGGCAGGTTCAGTCACCTACGCCGATGCCGCAGCCTACGGTGATCGTGGTTCAGCCTGAGGTTTCTCCGACTCCGCCGATCTTTGCCGTTCCACGGGCTCCGCTGCCGGACGATCCGCCGCCGGTCGCACCTAATTTTCAGGCGCCGATGCGGCCGTTGCCTTCTTCGGATCGCGTTGGCGTGGATACCACAAATCAGCTTTCACTTTCGCTTGAGGAAGTGATCGAGATGGCTCTGAAGAACAATAACGATATCGACGCCTCGCGTAACAGCGTTCAAATCGCTGAGTTCAACCTTCGCGGAGCACGCGGTATTTACGACCCGCTGATCGAGGGGGAGAGTTATTACGACAGCACGTCGACGCCGACCGCGTCGGTGATCGGCGGCGCGGTCAACGGGTCGGTCACGCAGACGCGATTCTTCGGTACGGCAGGACTTAGCGGATTCTCTCCGTTCGCGGGCGGCAGCTACGCGGCTCGATTTGACTCGACCCGCACAACGACAAGCAACACCAACGCAACGCTGAATCCTCAGTTCCCGTCGCTGCTTACGCTCACATACACTCAGCCTTTGTTCCGCAATTTTCGATTCGATAATAATCGGCGGCTGATCGAGATAGCTAAGAAGAATTTGAGTCTAAGCGATTCACAGTTTCGGCAACGTGCGATCGATGTGATCGTAGCGGTCGAGCAGGCCTATTGGAATCTTGCATTCGCACTTCGCAATCTGCAGGTTCAGATCGATGCAGTGAAGCAAGCTCGGACCCAGCTTGAGAGCAATCAGCGGCTGGTCGAAAAAGGTGTTTCGCCGCCGATCGATCTTGTCGCCGCCGACGCGCAGATCGTGACGTTCGAACAGGGCGTCTACGCCGCTCAGGAAACGGTTACGAGATCCGAGAACACACTGAAGACGTTGATGCTTGCAGACCGGACTGCGAGCGAGTGGTCGCGGCCGATCACGCCTGTATCGCCTGTCGATCTCAATGCTCCGCAGGTGGGCCTCGAGATCGCTGTCACCGAAGCCCTCAAAGGGCGTCCAGAGATCGTCCAGTTCGCCGCGAGTGCCGATATTAACGCGATCGACGAACGGTATTATCGCAACCAGACAAAGCCGCAGATCGACCTGGTCGGCAGCTTCACATCTCAGGGCCTTGCAGGATCAGAGACACCCGCGGCGATTAATCCGGCGACCGGGCTTAGCCGCGTCCCGCCCAATCTGGTTGGCGGATATGGTACGTCGCTCGGCAACCTTGCCGCATTCGATTATCCGTCGTACCGCATTGGCGTACAGATATCGCTGCCCTGGGGGAATACGGTTGCTAAGGCCAATCTGGGTCGGACGCTTGTGGATAAGAACCGTATCGCCAATCAGCGTGCTCAGGCCGAGCAGATCATCGAAGCCGAAGTCAGAAATTCGCTTCAAGCTCTGCGATCCGCCGAGGCTCGACTCCAATCGGCCGCCGCTGCAAGGGCAGCCGCCGAGCAGCTTTATCAAAGTGAACAACGACAGTTTCAGGCCGGGACGACGACCTTCTTCTTGGTCCAGCAGCGGCAGACGGAGGTGATCACCGCTCGTGGACGTGAACTTCAGGCTCAGACCGATCTCAATCGAGCGATATCGGAGTTTCAACGGTCCATCGGCTCGACACTGGAAGCGAACAATGTGACAGTTTCCTCGGGCGGAGGACTGACAAAACTCCCGTCGACCTCCGGCTCGCGATTCTTGACGGGAAACTGAGAATTATTCCTTTTCGTCCCTCGCAACAGGCGTTCGATAACATAATTGAAACTTTCCTCGTGAAATTTCGAATAACTTACTTCGAATACCCTTCTCGCGAGGAATTATGAACCACAACTTGTCCCGGCTAGCCGGAGCGTTTGCGATTACGATACTTGCGATCGGAATCGTCGCGGCCCAACCAAAAACCAATACGGGGATCAACGTTCCCGTTACCTATTACAAACTGCCTAACGGCCTAAAGGTCGTACTTTCGCCCGACCACAGTGCTCCGCTGACGACGGTCGCCACCTACTACAACATCGGTTTCCGCATCGAACCGAGGGATCGCACCGGATTCGCCCACCTCTTTGAACACTTAATGTTTCAAGGGTCGAAGAATCTCGGGAAGCTTGAGTACATCAAGCTGGTCGAGACCAATGGCGGCGTACTAAACGGCTCGACCCGATTCGACTTCACCAATTACTTTGCGGTGGTACCGTCGCACAAGCTGGAAACGCTTCTCTGGGCCGAAGCGGACCGGATGCGCGGGCTCGACATCACACAGGATAACCTTAAGAACCAACAAGGCGTGGTCGGGAACGAGGTAAAGGTGAACGTGCTCAACCAGCCGTACGGCACTTTCCCGTGGATCGACATGCCGATGACGGCGTTCACCAATTGGTACAACTCGCATAACTTCTACGGCGACCTCAAAGATATCGAAGCTGCAACGCTGGACGATTCGAAAGCGTTCTTCGATAAATGGTATTCACCGAAAAACGCTGTCCTTGTTGTCACGGGCGATTTCGAGGAGAAGGACGCCAAGGCGTGGGTAGATAAATACTTCGCGAACATCAAATCCGCGACTCCCGATCCGCTTCCGGATATCTCCGAGCCGCGACAGACCGAGGAGCGTTCGATGACGCGTGTCGATAAGCTTGCGAAGAAGCCCGCTGTGGGATTTGGGTGGCAGATGCCGAAGCGCGGCACCCCCGAGTACTACGCTATGGGGTTGATAGATCAGATAATGATCCAGGGAGAGGACAGCCTGCTCTATCAGGAGCTGGTCAAGAAGAAAAGCTACACAAGCGGGGTAAATGGCGGTATCAATGCCGGACTTGGGCATATGTTCAATTACAACGGCCCAATGCTTATTTCGGGTGACCTTATACACGATGAGAAATTTACGGCCAAGGAGATCCTGGCCTCGGTCGACACTGTCGTCGACGGCCTTCAAAACAAGCCTGTCGAACAGGCCGCGATCGACCGTGCGATCGTAAAGCTGCGTTCGGGCTTGTACGATACGATGCAGCAGTTCGGCGGCGTCGGCCGAGCAGATCTGTTAGCGTGCTATGCACTTTTCGACGATAAGCCGGACAATATCAACCAGATCGAAGCAAACTTTCGGAAAGTAACCCCTGCGTTGATCCAGGCAACAGCGAAGGAATATCTCCGTAAAACGAACCGCACGATCGTGATGATCAACGTCGAGACGCCGGCCGCTGAAGGAGGCCAGAACTAAGATGAGAATTGAGAAGTCAGAAATGCGAATTGCTTTAGCCCTACGATTCTGCGTCTCAGCGGTGGTGTTTGGTTTAATGACTTTCACCGCAGTCGCTCAAAAAGAAACGCCGCCACCGGGCGGACAACCGAAACCTTTCGTATTTCCGGCGACCGAAGATTACATGCTGCCGAACGGGATGAAGGTGACCCTTGTCCAGTACGGCTCGGTGCCCAAGGTGGCCGTTCAAGCCGTTATCTACACAGGTACTAAGGACGACGCGAAGGGTAAGAAGGCAGTCTCCGAAATGACCGGATCGATGCTGAAAGAAGGCAGCAAGAACCGGACTGCGGAACAGATCGCTCTCGACACCGCAAATATGGGCGGTAGCCTGAACGTTGGCGTTGGGACCGACAGTTCGAATGTCACGGGCGAGGTCCTAAGTGAGTTTGACGCGCAATTCATCAACCTGCTTGCCGACGTGATGTTGAACCCGAACTTCCGACAAGAGGACCTTGACCGCCTGAAGGCTAACAAGCTCCGCCAGTTGGCGGTCGCGCGGACACAGGCGGGCACGCTTGCCTGGGAAAAGTTTCGCGAGGTTGTATTTACCGGCCATCCTTATGCTCAGATCAATCCACGCGACGAAGAGGTCAACGGCTACACTCTCGACGATATTAAGAAGTTTTACGCGGATAATTGGGGCGCAGCGAAGACTCACCTCTACGTCGTAGGTAAATTTGATCAGGCCGCGGTCAAGGCAGCGATCTCAAAGGCATTCGCGGGCTATGCTCAGGGAAAACCCTCGACTCGCAACATTCCGACTATCGCGGGTAAACGCTCGCTGACGACCATTAATCGTGCCGATGCCCCGCAGTCGACGATCTATCTCGGAATGCCTTCGCCGTCGCCAACCGACCCTGACTATGTGAAGTTCGTCGTTATGGACTCGCTACTCGGCGGATCGTTCGGTTCGCGAATAACGTCGAATATTCGCGAGAATAAGGGATATACATATTCACCCGGCAGCTTTATTTGGAGCCGCTTTAAGACCGGATACTGGATAGAATCGGCAGATGTCACTACCGAGAGCACGGGCAATTCGATCAAGGAGATACTCTTCGAGATCAATCGTATGCGGACCGAATCGGTTCCCGATGCAGAACTTCAAGGCATCAAGAATTACATGGCCGGGCTTTACGTTCTTCAGAATTCAACCCGCTTCGGCGTGATCGGCCAGCTAGAGAACATGAACTACAGCGGGCTGGACAAGACCTCGATAGACAATTACGTCAAGAACGTCCTGGCGGTAACGTCGGCTGACGTCCAGACGATGGCAAAGAAGTACCTGACCGAGGATCGGATGACGATCGTTGTCGTCGGCGATCTTGCCAAGGTGAACGAACAGCTCAAACCTTTCGAGGTACAGTAATTTTTCGGGTTGCGAGAATCTAGAGGATGTCTGAAAGGAACTCCGGTTCTGCGTTTTCCGTGATTTCAGGGTTTTCGGTGGCTGAGCCTGCAGGCAAGGCCACAGAATACGAGAATAAATACGGAAAAAGACAGAACAAAGAGAATCTCGATACGAACACGATCAAACAAAGGAGGGTTTTCGGACAACCTCAGGGTTCGACGTTCAAGCGTTCAGTTATAACTTGAAGCCGCCGCGGGTGAGCATGGTTTCGAAGCCAGCCTTATCGACGGCCTTGATGTAGGCGTCGCGGGGTTCGACGACGCCGTTCTTTACGTGTTCGAAGAGGGCGTCGTTGAGCATCACCATGCCGAGGTTTTTCCCGGTCTGCATTGCTGAGGGGATCTGAAACGTCTTGCCCTCGCGGATGAGGTTGCTGATAGCTGGGGTGACAATGAGCACTTCGAGGGCGGCGACACGGCCTCCGCCTTTTTTCGGCAGCAGCGTCTGGGCGATCACGCCCTTTAGCGATTCCGACAACATCACGCGGATCTGCTGTTGGCGGTCAGCGGGAAACTGATCGATGATGCGGTCAATCGTCGACGCGGCTGTTGTCGTGTGCAGGGTGCCGAAGACCAGATGGCCTGTTTCTGCGGTTTCGATCGCGATCGATATCGTCTCAAGGTCGCGCATTTCGCCGACGAGAAGAATATCCGGATCTTCACGAAGCGCCGCTCGCAAGGCGTCTTTGAAGGAATCGGTGTGATTGTGTACCTCACGCTGATTAACCAGGCACTTCTGATTGTCGTGGACGAATTCGATAGGATCTTCGATCGTGATGATGTGGTCTTCGCGCGTCTTGTTGATCGAATCGACCATTGCACAAAGCGTTGTCGACTTACCGGAACCCGTCGGGCCCGTAACGACGACAAGTCCCTTCGAAAGCGAACACAGGTCCATTATCGCCTTCGACAACGCGAGTTGTTCGGCGGTCAATATCTTGCTCGGGATGATGCGGAATACTCCACCCATTCCCTTTCGATCCTTGAATATGTTGCAGCGGAATCGAGCAAGTCCGGGGATCTCATAGGCGAAATCCGAATCGTTTCTCTCCACAAATTCGGCGATATTTCTTTCGGGCATTATCGACTGCAGAAGTTCGCTCATTATCTCGGGCGATAACACGTCCTCGGCGCACTCCATCTGCTGCATTTTGCCGTCTTTGCGGATCATCGGCCGCACGCTTACCGATAAGTGAAGATCTGAGGCCCCGACCTCTGCCATCCGGTGAAACATGGCATCCATTCGGGCAGCCATTATCGAATTTTTCTGTCGGCGATCCACGTATTCGCGGCGATCGGCGTCGGGCGATGTCGGAGCGAATACTTCAGCCGGGGGTGGCGGCGTATACACTGCTGGCGGCGGAACAAAGTTGCTCTCATGCGGAGGTGCGGGCGGTTCGAAGGTCACTGGTTCGCTTTCAAATTCCTGTCGGCGGATCGGCGGCTCATAGGTGGATGCGTCGGAAAATACGGTCTGAAATTGCGGGTCGTTTACATCCACAACGTCGATCGGTGCACCGGCTGGAGCTTCGATCATAGGCAGATCGAAGTTTTCCTCAATGATAAGATCCGGTAGGACGGAAGAAGCCGCAACCTGCTGAGTACTCGCCATTCCGGCCGACGAACTTTCGATCTCGAACTGGAACACGGGCGGTTCGGGGACCGCCAATGTTTCGGGCTTCGGCCCGGAATGATCTGAGACCGGTTCCTGGCCGGCATTCGGATCGACCCCGACTGGACGAACTGCAACTACAAATCCGCCCGGCGATTTGGCTACGGTAAAGGTGAACTTACCAAGATTATGCGGGTGAACGAACTGGATCTCTTGCGAGGTGGGCAACTGAATCCGCACGTCGTCCGGGATCAACGGAAACACCATCATGCTGATCTGCGGCCCCGGTAGCGGTTCAGTCGAAATATCACTTTGGCCGTTGACCGAGACGATGTAGGGATTCTTGTTGGGCTCAAGGCGCAGTTCGTAGCTGGAGGAAGAGACGAGGGTCTGTAAGTATTCGTTGAGTTTTTCGATCATGGCCGATTTGCGAGATGTGCGGAAGTTTGCGAGGTGAGTTTTTGATCGAGCTGATCAGCTCAAGAAAAGGATATCACAGCGAAACCGGGCGTGTCTCTAGTAAAGTTGAGCCCGCATGCACGAGCCCTCGTGTAAGCGAAAGCGAAACGTCCAAGTTGATGGAGTCGCTCTTGCTTACGCTCGGGCCTCTGCGATCAGACAGTTACTGCTTCCCGGTATTCGCCCCAGACCTTTCGGAGAGAATGACTTATCTCGCCGACAGTGACGTGGGATTCGACGCAGTTCAGAATCAGGGGCAGCAGGTTTTGATTACCTTGTGCGGCTGCGGTCAGATCCGCGATCGTCTTATCGGAAGCCGTGGCGTCACGTTTCGCTCGGACGGCTTTCAGGCGTTCGACCTGTTCTCGTTCGATCTTTTCGTCGATCTTCATCACCGGGATCTGCTCGGTTTCATCCGTCCGAAATCGATTTACGCCAACGACGATCGCATCTTCGGTCTCAACCGCTCTTTGATAATTGTAAGCCGCGTCCTGGATCTCACGTTGGACGTAGCCGGTCTCGATCGCACGAAGCATACCGCCAAGATCGTCAATCTTTGCTATATATTCGCTGGCTCGGTGTTCAAGCTGATTCGTCAGCTCCTCGATCGCGTAGCTTCCGGCCAACGGATCGACCGTATCGGCCACGCCGGACTCGTGGGCAATGACCTGCTGGGTCCGCAATGCGATCCTGGCGGCTTCTTCGGTCGGAAGCGACAGAGCTTCGTCCATCGAATTCGTGTGCAGGCTTTGAGTGCCACCGAGCACGGCCGCAAGAGCTTGAATAGTCGTGCGAACGATGTTTACTTCTGGCTGCTGAGCGGTGAGCGTCGATCCGGCAGTTTGCGTGTGGAATCGCAGTATCATCGATCGGGGATCCTTCGCACGGAAGCGGTCTTTCATTATCCGCGCCCACAACCTTCGGGCGGCTCGGAACTTGGCTATCTCTTCGAGCAGGTTGTTGTGCGAATTGAAGAAAAACGAGAGCCGCGGAGCAATATCATCGACCTTCAAGCCTACTTCAATCGCTGCCTGGACGTAGCAGATCGCGTCGGCCAGCGTGAACGCTATCTCTTGCGCGGCGGTCGAGCCAGCTTCGCGTATGTGGTAGCCGCTGATCGAGATGGTGTTCCAGTTGGGGACCTCGGCGGCACAATAGGCGAACGTGTCAGTGATCAGTCGGAGGCTCGGCTTAGGCGGATAAATGTACGTCCCGCGGGCGATGTACTCCTTTAGGATGTCGTTCTGGATAGTGCCGTTGACTTTGTCGAACGCGACGCTCTGTTTTCGTGCGACTGCGAGATAAAGGCAAAGCAGTGTCGAAGCGGTCGCGTTGATTGTCATCGACGTCGAGACTTTATCTAGCGGAATGCCGTGGAACAGCGTCAGCATATCGTCGAGGCTGTCGATCGCAACGCCGACCTTCCCGACCTCGCCGAGAGCCAGCGGATCGTCCGAATCGAGGCCGATCTGTGTTGGAAGGTCGAACGCGACGCTCAAGCCTGTCGTGCCTTGGGAGAGAAGATATTTATAGCGCTCGTTAGACTCAGCGGCAGTCGCGAACCCCGCGTACTGCCGCATCGTCCAGAACTTGCCGCGATACATGCTCTTTCGGACTCCGCGTGTGTAGGGAAATACTCCCGGATCACCTAAGTCGTTGGCATAATCTACCGCCTTCGAGTTGTGTGGATCGTAGGCGTTGGGCAGTTCGATGCCTGAAGACGTTTCGAACTTTTCCCGTCTAAGTGCTGACATAGAATAGCGATAGCTTACCACAACATAAATTTTCGCGGCATCTTCGGCACGAGCGTTGCATCAAAGCTAAGGGGGTAGGAAAACGGGGGAAACATGGAAGCTGACGAAACAACAAAAAATGCTATCGAGTTACTGGCCCAGGCGGTTCAGCTATCGGTTGATGATAGTCCGGTCGTAAGGTCTGCGGTAGAGAATCTGCACCGGTTGGGGTATATTCCGAACTACAGTGTGCGAATGGACCTGGAACTGCTGCGGCCTTCACTTGAAGGACTGACCGATACTCGAGTACGGTCAGCGTAGTTGATCTGATCGGCCGTTCGCATCGGAATTTTCTGATTGCAAACCCGATTGAATTACTTCAACTATTTCACCGAGATCGAAGAGACGTTCATCCGTCGCCGAGCGAAAAACCTGTTCCTCAGTCCGCTCGACTGGGCGTTGATGGAGGCGTGGCAAGAGGGCGGCCTTCCTTTGCACATCGTCATCAGGGCGATCGAGCAGGTCTTCGATAATTTCGAAAAGAATCCGGGACCGCGACCGCGATCGATCAAGGGCCTGATGTTTTGCCGCGAAGAGGTGGAGGCCCAGTACGAGGAATGGCTTAAGGCTCAGGCCGGCAAGTCGGCCGAGGCCTCCGATGTAGCTGCCCCATTTAGCGTCTCTGAGATACGCGACCACTTGCACGGACTCTCCGCATCCCTCAGACTCAGTTCCAGTACCGAGCTTGCCGAAGACATAGATCGTGCGTGCGTGCGTCTGGTCGAAATTGCAGACAATATTAACGATAATCTTGAACAGGTCGACCTGAGCCTGAAGGATGTCGAATCGTTGCTCGACGAGGCATTATTGTCGAAGTCCGATCGTGCCAGATTTGAGAGCGCGAAGAAAGAGACCGATAAGGAGTTGCGACCGTATAAGTCGACGATGCCTGCTGAATCTTATAAAACTACGCATCGATTAATGCTGCTAAAGCGACTTCGCGAAGAAGAAAACATTCCTAGGCTGAGCCTTTTCTACCTATAAATCTTGTCTAACACTAACAACATTCTCGAAGTATCGATCGAACGCATCGTTCCGCGCGGTTACGGGATCGCTCACGCCGATGGGTTAACGATCTTCGTCGCTCTAGCTGCTCCCGGTGATCGGGTAAAGATCGAGATCGTCGAAACAAAAGGCCTGGTCGCCTTCGCCGAGATCGTCGAGGTTCTTGAAGCAGGGCCCAACCGGATCGCTCCGCCGTGCGAATATTTCGGTAGTTGCGGCGGATGTGATTTTCAGCAGATGTCGTACGCGGAACAGCTTTCGGCAAAGGTCGAGATCATTCGTGATTGTCTTCGCCGGATCGCAAAGATCGACTACACAGGAGAGCTCACCGTCATTGCATCGCCGAAAGAATTTGAATATCGCTCGCGGGCTCAATGGCATCTCGATCCGAATACACGCGGGATAGGTTACTACAGGCGTAACTCGCGCGACCTGGTTGCGATCGAAAGGTGTCCAAAGCTCGTTCCCGAATTGAATGAGACACTTGAGCGGCTTCGTGAAGAGCTGCCGTGGGAGAATGTGTGGTCCGAGAAGGCCTATATCGAGGCCGCGGCAGGTGACGATGGAGTTTCGATCAATTCGCCGCGACTGATCGAACCGCAGGAGATCTCGTTTTCGGCGGCTGGCGAGGGATTCAAATATTCGGCGGACGTATTCTTTCAGGGAAATCAGTTGCTGATCCCGCAGCTGATCGAGACAGCTATATCGAGAGCCGAGGGCAACCTAGCACTTGACCTCTATTGCGGCGTCGGATTGTTTTCGCTTCCGTTGGCCAGGAAATTTGCTAACGTCATCGGTATCGAGGAAAACCCTGCGGCAACCAAGTACGCGAAACGAAATGCTACCGACAATGGCCATACGAACCTTAAGTTTAAAGCCGAAAGCGTACGCCGCTATCTATCGGCAGATCCCCCGAAGAACGTCGATTTCGTACTTCTCGATCCGCCGCGTGCTGGTACCGAGAAAGAGACCATCACGAATTTGATCGCACTGGGAGCGTCGCAGATATCGTATGTTGCGTGTGAACCGTCCGTACTCGCACGCGACCTCAAGCGGTTCATCGAAGCTGGATATGAACTCGATTCCGTGACGGCGTTCGACCTTTTTCCGCAGACCCACCACGTCGAGACGGTCGCACGGCTCTCGCGTTGAAACTTTGGTATCTTTTGCATCGTTTGAACATCTAACAGACGCTACAATAGAATTTTAATATGGCGAAAAAGAAAGATGAATCTGAGGGACTTACCAAAAGCCTTTTCGTGCGATGCCGTTTTTGCGGGCAGAAAAACGGTGTAAAGGAAGGCTACAAGAATGGCGACGCGAACTGCGGTAAGTGCCGCCTGCCGCTTTCTAACAAGCCGCACAAGAAGTTTGCCGACCTGAGCAAGCATGATTACGTCCATCCGGCGGACAGCAAGGCTCTTGCGGCACTCCGAGCCATCCCCGGGATCGACAACGCGTTACGCAAGCTGCTCGAAGTTACAGGTGAATCCGCTCTCCGCGTGGTCTTTACCGCAAGCTCGGTAAAGGTGACGCCCAAACAGTTTCCGGACCTTCACGCCAAACTCCAGATCGCCTGTACAACCCTCGGCGTCGAGATGCCGGAGATGTTCGTACAGCAAAACCCGATCGTCAACGCATTCACTTACGGGTCCGAGAAGCACATCATCGTACTGCACACCGGCCTGCTCGAACGCCTTACCGACGAGGAAACGCTCGCCGTCATCTCGCACGAGGTCGGCCACATACACGCGGAACACGTTCTCTATTTGACCGCAGCTCGCCTTATGGAAGCTCTTGCGAATGCTTCGATCGCGCGGCTGGTTCCCGGCTCCGAGATCGTAAAGTTTATCCTCTCAGCCGGAATTAACAGTGCCCTGCTCGCCTGGGCTCGCCGGGCAGAACTGTCGTGCGACCGTGCCGCGATGCTGACGGTACAGGACCCTCATATCGTCGGACGGGTGATGATGAAACTCGCCGGCGGAACCGCCGCCTCAAAGATCGACTACGAGGAATTTCTTGAACAGGGGCGAGAATTCAAGAAGACTTGCGATGAGAAAGCTCTCGATAAGTTCTGGGCCAATATTATCAATGCCGGGCAAACGCATCCGTTCCCGATCTGGCGCGTGTCAGAGATCCTCGATTGGGCTGAGAGCGGCGAATATGCCGAGGTGATCGCGAAGAATTAGTGATCAAGGAATAACGAAAGCGTTGGGAATTCCTTCGTCGAGAGTTGCCAGAACGGCTCGGTTCGAACGGGAAAGCTGAAACAGATGACCGTCTGTCGTTTGTTTCGAAAGATTTACCCAGTTTGGCAATCGCGAGATGTCATTGCCATCAGGGATAAATCGAAAATCGAAGCGCGCCGCTTTCTTCATCTCCTTTAGCAAAGTTTTTGCCTGCGCCAATGAGATAGAGTAGGTGTGAACCTGCGACGCGATCCTGACACAGCAGGTTGCCATTTTAGGAATACCCTCTTTTGAGAATGACGCGACCCAATTTTCAACCCGTGTGTGGAAAATGTGATGATCGATACCTAAGGCTATTAGGGCGTTCACATCAAGAAGATATCTCATGGAAAGTCAGCGAGAAGCTCACGAACAAGTTCGCTTGTTAGCACCGGTGTATTCTTGTCCACATCGATAACCGGTAATCCCGTAATCTCGCTCTTCACGATACGAGCATTGCGAGGTTTTGATGCTTTCGCTTGTCGAGAAAGTACGATGTTCCCATCTCTGACGTTGGCGGTTAGCTGATCTCCGGTCTTGATACCCAACTCTCGGCGTATCGACTTGGGAAGAACAACGTGACCTTTTTCCAAAACCTTCGCTTGCATATCGACCGTAATCTTATCGTAGTTCATGACCTAAACCAAGGCTTTTCAAGTCCATGTTCATCATCCTAACGACAACATCAACCAACGAAGAGGCCGAGTCGCTTGCGAACAGCCTCGTTGAATCTCGGCTGGCGGCGTGTGTCCAGATATTGCCGAAGATGACCTCCATTTATGTGTGGGAGGGCAAGATCGAGCGCTCGAGTGAGAATCTGCTGCTGATCAAAACTCTCGCCGAAAAATACGAAGCGGTCGAACAATACATTCTCGACCACCACAGCTACGAGACGCCTGAGATAGTTGCTATCGATGTCGAAAGGGTTTCAGCGGGCTATCTCAAGTGGCTTACCGATCACGCCTCGTGACCGGTGCCCGATTCTCCATTCACAGCGCCTTCTTCAAAAGTCTTAATTACAAAGTTGACCGCTTCCTGAGGCGAATCGGTCAGGTGAATAAGCTTCAGGTCCTCCTCGCCGATATAACCTTCGTGCAGCATCGTGGTCGTGATCCATTGCAGCAGCCCCTGCCAATAGCTCGACCCGAAAAGTACCACCGGAAAGTTGCGGATCTTCTTTGTCTGGATCAGTGTTAAAGCCTCGAACAGTTCATCCATCGTCCCAAAACCTCCGGGAAAGATTATGTACGCGTTACTGTACTTGATGAACATCGTCTTGCGGACGAAGAAATACTTGAACGAAAGCGATTTGGTCTGATAGGGATTCGGCGATTGCTCGAACGGGAGTTCGATATTACATCCCACTGACACCTTGCCGATATCGTAAGCTCCACGATTTCCCGCTTCCATTATGCCCGGGCCGCCGCCGGTTATGACTTCGAAACCGGCTTCGGCAAGGAGACGTCCGGTTTCTTGGGCGGCAATGTACATCTCATCGTCTTCGCGAGTTCGGGCGGAGCCGAATAACGAAACGCCGCGAGTAATGGTCGCAAGGTTATCAAAGCCGTCGACGAATTCGCCCATGATGCGGAACACGCGCCACGAATCGGAGGTTTTGTAATCGTCCTCGGGCTCCGGCGAACGGAGCAACACTTCGTCATCCGTCAATTGCCAATAGTTCGGGACGAGCTCGCGTTTCTTTGCCTCTGCGACAGTTTTCGGCTCGGGCGGTTTCACCTTGTCTTTCGGGGCCTTCGGTTTATTTGCGTCAGTTTCAGCCATGAGTAAGTCTGGGAAGTCTAGAATGTCTAGGAAGTCTGGGAAGGTCAAGTTTTATCTTGCTCGTAAATGAGAACTCAACCAAAAAAGCATTTTGCCGATCTCGTCGAGTTTCTCGTAGATCTCATTGAAACGTGGTTCGGAAATGTACTCTAAATCCATCGCTAGATACATATGTGATTTCGTCTCAGCACGGAACCAAGAGACATGTTAAGAAAATGAGCGAAGTCGCGGTCAGTGCGCCGTCCCTGTCCTTCAGCTATGTTAGACATTACTGAACTGGCTGATCGCCTGATCTGGCTTCGCAGGTCGTAGTCTCGAGCGAACTCACCTTGCCCACTCAGCTTGTAGATCTCTACGGTCAGCTTCGTGCCTTCTGCCACGCTTGTATGTCTCAAAAGCGTTTGAATGTCGCCATGTAATTGTTCTCTATTCCGTAGACAAACACTTCCTAGACTTCCATGACTTTCCAGACTTCCGAGACTTATATGCCCATGATGTTGTATCCGCAGTCGACGTAGATCGTTTCGCCCGTGATGCCGGAAGACAGGTCGCTGACGAGGAAGAGCGACGTGTTGCCAACCTCTTGAGCGGTGACGTTTCGCTTGAGCGGCGATTTTTCACCTACGTAGCTGAGCAGGGTTCCCATATTCTTCACGCCGCGAGCCGACAAAGTATTGAGTGGCCCTGCGCTGATCGCGTTCACCCGAATATTCTGCTTGCCGAGGTCGGCTGCGAGGTATCTAACCGATGCCTCGAGAGCCGCTTTCGCAACGCCCATCACGTTGTAGTTCGAGATCACCTTCTCGGCGCCGTAGTAGCTCATCGTCACGATGCTGCCGCCGTCTGTCATCAGCGGAGACGCCGCGAGTGCTACCTGTGTCAGGGAGAATGCCGAGATCTCCAGAGCCGTGCGGAATGCATCCCGAGTGGTCGTGACGAACTCACCTTCCAAGGCCTCCTTCGGTGCATAGGCGATCGAGTGGATGAGAAAATCAAGGCGTCCGTATTTCTCCTTCACTGCATCAAAGGCTGCGTCAACGCTCGCCTGATGGGTCACGTCGCACGGGACGATCAGCGAATCCGGCAGGTTGCCGGCGAGCTTTTCGACGTTTTCCTTTAGCCGTTCGCCCTGATATGTGAACGCCAGCTTAGCACCATTCGCATTCGCCGCATCAGCACAGGCCCAAGCTATCGAACGCTTGTTCGCCACACCGAATATCATTCCTACTTTGTCTTTGAGCATAATTTTTTGACCCATCGCCGCCCGCTTACTCAGGGGGTTATGACAAGACGTAGATTCGCTGGAGACCTTCAAAATCCATCAGCCTGATATCTATATCCACTGGTGTCGACGAAAACCGCTTGGTCGACAGCGTTTCGCGAAGTTTCTCGACATCCGCCGCGGCCATCTGGGTCACAAGGATAACCATCAGTCGGACCTCTAGTCCAATATTCATCTCTGCGACCGCGCGTTTCACGGCTGCGATCTTTCGCATCATCGCGGCAACGCGGTCTTGCCCGAGTTCAGCCGATACGACGAAGCAGACTTCGCAGCAAACGAGGATCTCGTCCTTCGTAAACGCTGCGTCGAACGGAACTCCGCCGACACTGATATGCCGCATCACAGGAACGTTCTCTTCCTGCTGGATCTGCCGAAGAGCGAGATCCTCGCCGACGATAAATGCCGTCTGCAACTCGCCGACTGCTTCCGGCTGTACCTGCATAATTTGGGAGATCTCGCCGACCGCGACGTTCAGTGTCTGACGCTGAAGTTCCGGCTGAACAGGCTCCCACGCGATCCGCCCGGCAGCCTTGTCGGCCACAGTCCTTCGATGTCGCTGAGCACCGGCGGCCATCCATCCCAATACTGCTAACGTCGCGAAAGCGGAAATACCCGCGAGGAGCCAACTCCGCGACACGATCGATGCGACAAGCACCGAAAAGACTAACACTACCGCCGCAGCCGCGATGACGTAGTAAGCCGCACCTGTAGTGGGCCGAGCGAACCGCTGGTGCGAATTATCGAATTGTCTCGCCATCGCTTGGGGAAGACGTGCGAACTAAACTTAGGCTGTAACCGCCCGTTCGAACGGGATGTCGTCAAAGTGCGTCATCCGCTTGAAATCCTTGAACCGCTGATTGATCTCGGGATAATCGAGAGCGTCAACGCGTTCGGTTCCGAACTTTTCGACGTTGAACGACGCCATCACCGAACCATATACACACGCTCGGCGAAGCGAGTCATCATTGATCTCTTTCTGAGCCGCGAGATAGCCCATAAATCCGCCGGCGAACGTGTCGCCCGCACCGGTCGGATCGAATACGCTTTCAAGTGGGTATGCCGGTGTCGCGAAAAAGCACGTCGGCGTGAACAGCGTCGCGCCGTACTCGCCGCGTTTGATCACAACTGCTCTAAGGCCCATATCCATTATCGCTTTCGCGGCTTTGTGGATGTTCGGTTCGTCGGTTAGTTGGCGAGCCTCTGCGTCGTTGATTATGATGCAATCAACCGACTTCACCGTTTCGAGCAACTCATCTTTCACCGAAGAGATCCAGTAGTTCATCGTGTCCATCGCGACGAACTCTGCATTTTTACATTGCTTGCGGACGCCGAGCTGGAGCGTCGGCTGAATGTTTGCGAGAAACACCACGCGGGCGTTTTTCGAATTCTCTGAAAGCTTCGGGTCGAACGTCGCAAAAACGTTCAACTGGGTGTCGAGCGTATGAGCTGTGTTCATGTCATAATCGTAACGACCGCTCCAGAAGAACGTTTTGCCGTCAGGCACGACCTCGATGTCGTCGGTGTTGATGTGATGACGGCGGAAAACTTCCCACTCGGCCTCACCAAAATCTCCACCAACAACGCCAACCGCATTCACCTGAGTGAAAAACGATGCCGACAAACCAAAGTGCGTCGCCGCACCACCCAAAACCTTCTCGCGTTTACCAAAAGGCGTCTCAAGCGCATCAAACGCGACCGAACCTACAACTGTTAGTGACATTACCTAAAAAGTTCTCCCAATTTCATTGACGACAGTGATCACTTACGGGATCGTCTTTCCCCAAGGCATCACAATATCGTCTTCTGTTCTCTCGATCTCGTCCGGACCCATGGACCATGCACGTGATCCAACGGTGTCGCTGGATCGGCGAAGCGCGATCACGATCTTATTCCCCCAAATATCTAATGACGAATCCGACGATCTACCGCAGTCATATGGCTTAAGCATTACCACTATTGGATCAACGTCGGCACCCCGAAATAGCGTCCACGACTCGTCCTCGGGAAGCATCTCCCAAATGATCTCGGTATATTCGCTTCGGGATCTCAGGCCCTGATCCATTACAGACTGAATGGAGGCAATACACGACATATACGCCGTCGTCTCCATCTCTTGCCATCCGCGATAGACCAAGAAACCGAGAAAAGCCACGGCAATCAGGATCATTATCTGTAGCCAACGAGGCATCATGAAAACAAACCTCTATTTTACGCGCTTGAGGAGGGTTTTGCCATTCGCACTGTTCCTCACTGCAGTCGCGTCGTACAGATGCAATGTCGGGATCCGTCAGATGTGCGTTGTGCCAGCGGACGGCCTGATTGATCAAAGACAAGCCCCTCGTACATAAGCAAGCGATTCCAAGGATCAGCGCCGGCGAATCGACGCCCCCGATACCGACGACGACGTCTACACCCGCATCCGCTCCGGTAGTCCCGAGAGGGCTCCGACGAGACCCGACAGAAAACACCCGCAACTCCGACGCCCCCGGGAATCGGCCGAATTCGCCATGAAAGGCGCGCGACTGGGCCGCCAAAATGCGTTTCAATTGCGGCCGCTGTGCGCTTGCAAACGACCCAGAAGAGCTTTTCCTGAGAGCTCTTTAGGTGACTCTCCCCAGCGGATTCTTACGATTCTCGCCTGCGTGAAATAGGCAGATGCGATTGCCGTTCGGATCGCGGAGATAGGCCCGAGGCCAAAGTCCGTTGCGGACGATCGAATTCTCTTCTAATTTGAGGCCGAGCGATTTGAGGCGTCGCGCGACCCCGTCCTTGGGGGTTCCGGACGCGAAATAGTTCATTACGCACTCTCCCTAATGGTCGTGTTTCAGACTTGCCAGCTCGGCTTCGAGCTTGGCGATGCGGTCTCGAAGGATTTGGGTCCCTCCTTCGATCTCTTCGAGTGTAAATCGCGGGGTGATGTGTTGGGGACAGTTCCAGTCGTAGGCGGTGACGTGGAGGATCATTGCGCGCTCGATCTTGGCTTTGTAGTGCGGCATGGTGAGGCGTTCGATCAGGGCGGGGTTGTCGGAAGCATCGGCGATCTCGACCTCGGCAAATATCTTGAGCCGCGTTTGGTTTGGGTAATCCATCAAGAAGAGGGCGGCTTTGTTGTTTTTCGCGAGGTTGCCCACAGAAATGTATTGGAGATTGCCGCGAAAGTCGGCGTAGCCGAGTGTTTTTTCGTCAAGCACTTTCAAGAAGCCTGCCGGGCCGCCCCTAAACTGCACATACGGATGCCCCTCTTCGTTGACTGTTGCCAAGTAAAAGCCGTCGCGCTCGCTGATGAACATCGATTCGTTGCGGGTGAGCTCGTCGAGCCGGTCAAGGTTTCCAGGCGCTCGTTCGCCCGGCGCGTGCCGTAATGCTCCTGCGCTTTCTTAACGCTGTCCGTGAACGCGATCTTGGCGAATGGGTTTGGCATCGTATTCCTTATTCAATATTCCGCATCAAAGCGGTCAATCGAGAGGGTCGAATCGCCGTCCGGGCACTCGAGTCGAGCGTATCGCCGCAGCGAGTCGACAATAGGATTAAGGCCGAGCTTCGTGAAAAACTCGGCCCTCTCCAATGACTTCGCGGTGTAGATCGTGACTTGGTTAAGGTTCATCGATTCATTACGATCCGGCTTTGATCTCGTTGAGTGTCTTTTCCGCCTCTTCGCGATACTTACTCCCAGGAAACTTCTCGATCAGCATTGCGAAATAAGCCTCTGCGTCCTGCTTAAGCTTCTCAGGCGCGTACTTTTCTTTTTCCTTCTCGTTCTTGAGGTTCACCTTCTGCTTGCCCTCGTTTTTGGAGAGATAGACGCTCGACATTCCCGCGAGATAAAGAAACTCGTCCATCTTCGAGAACTGCGGATACGCGGCAAACGTCTCCTCAAACCGCATTATCACCTGCTTGTACGCCTTCTTCAGCGGCTTGAACGCTTGCCACGCTACGTCGAGATTGTGCTTTGCGTCCGCCTCAAGCACTGGATCGCGGTCGATCGCGGGATCGATATTGCGCTGCGCCGACGCCTGCGTAAACAGGGTAGCAGTAAAAAGCAAAACAAGAGGAAGGACGTATCTAAGTCTCATATCTTAATTCTTTATTCTGCGCGGCAATGATCGGCACCCCACACACTTTTCCTTCTTATAAGACTCCGTCAGAAGAGTAAAGGTTTTCTCATCATCTTCATTTCTAATAGGCGCGCTGAACTCAAGCCAACCGAAACTCGTGACCAGTGTCTTACCCTTTGCTTCTTTGACCGAAGCCCTTTTGATCACCAGGTCTCCGACCTTCTCTTCTCGAATCCACTCGATCTTATCCTTACTGTCCTCGAGCGCCTTCGTAACCAATCCCGCACGCCAAATCAGCTTGAATCCCGTAGGTGACTCAATATGACCTGCCCAAGCATCCATCCAGTCATTGGTCATGTATCCGCTGAAGCCATCAGGAAGTTCGACCGACCCCAGCAAATGAGAATAAAGATTGACCCGTTTGGGGCCGTTCACAGCAGGCGGCGATGCGGTCTGACCGAATGCCGTTGCTGAGGAACCGACGACGACCATCAAGAGAGCGATCGCAAGCCACACTCTTATGTATCTTGCTCTATTCATAGCTCGTTCGATGTCAAAAGGCCAAAAATCGATGTAGTCCTTACCTATTTCGGAGCGTACTTCCCGACAATAGCCTCAAGTTTCTTCACGGTCGCGGCCGGCCAATGGTCGGGGGCGGTGAAGATGGCATTCTTGGTGGCTCCGGCATACTGATTCGGTGTTTCCTTGGCCTGCACGCGTTTGACGGCGCCTTTCAGGATCAATTGAGCATTGCGGACGTTTTTGTTCAGGTATTCGACGACCATGTCGATGGTGACGTCGTCGTGGCCTTCGTGCCAGCAGTCGTAATCGGTGACGAGCGCTAGCGTGGCGTAGGCGATCTCGGCTTCGCGGGCGAGCTTGGCTTCCTGCAGGTTCGTCATCCCAATGATGTCCATTCCCCACTGGCGATAGACGTTCGATTCGGCCTTAGTCGAGAATGCCGGGCCTTCCATACAAAGATACGTCCCGCCGCGGTGCGTCTTCACGCCGACCTCTTTACACGACGCTTCGAGGATGTCGCCGAGTTCGTCGCAAACCGGATGTGCGAACGTTAGGTGGGCCACGATACCCTCGCCGAAAAACGTCGATTCCTTCGCCCTCGCACGGGTGCGGTCGAAGAACTGGTCCGGGATCACCATATCGGTAGGCGCGTACTGTTCCTGGAGAGACCCAACGGCCGAAACTGAAAAAATGTATTCAATCCCCAGCAGCTTCAACGCGTAGATGTTCGCCCGATACGGCACTTCCGTAGGCAGGAACTTATGCCCGCGAGCATGCCTCGGCAAAAACGCAACCGTCACGCCTTCTAGCTCGCCAATGATGAACGCGTCCGACGGCTTGCCGAACGGCGTATCAACGTTGAGTTCCCTCACGTTCTCCAACTCCGGCATCTGGTACAAACCGCTGCCGCCAATGATCCCAATATTTACCTTTTCCATTCGTTAATCGTTCGATCTAAATTGCGGAAGCCCGCAATTTAGTAAGGGCGTAACATCCAGGCTGAGGGTTACGCCCCTACTGACGTGCGGGCTTCTGCATAGATCTATCGTTCCCCGACCGGTACATACTTCTGACCTCGCAAACCGATGTACTCGGCACGCGGGCGGATCAGTTTGTTGTGGCCGTATTGTTCGAGAATGTGGCCAGTCCAGCCGGAGATGCGGCTGACGGCGAAGATGGGCGTGTACATATCGAGAGCGATGTCCATCAGGTAATAGGTCGAAGCCGAATAGAAATCGACGTTCGGATACATTCCCTTCTTCTCGAGCATCAGACTCTCGATCCGCTGCGACATATCGAACCACTTCGACTCGCCTTTCTTCTCTGCCATCTGCTTTGAGAATTTGCGCAGCCAAGTCGCCCGCGGGTCTTCCGTTTTGTAAACAGCGTGGCCGATGCCCATGATCTTCGTTTTGGTTGCAAGGGCGTTCTCGACAAACGCATCTACGCCCTCAAGATCGCCGATCTTGAGAAGCATCTTCATTACGTTTGTATTCGCACCGCCATGGAGCGGGCCTGCGAGAGCTGCGATACCGGCAGTTACTGCGCCGTACATGTCGGCGAGCGTGCCGGCGACAACGCGCGTCGTGAAGGTCGACGCGTTAAGTTCGTGATCAGCGTGTAGGATCAAGGCGATATCGAACATCCGAGCCTCGTCAGCATCTGGCTTCTCGCCGCGGAGCATATAGAGAAAATTCTCGGCGACGGACAGGCTCGTGTCTGGGGCAATTACATCCTTGCCATTGCGGATCCGATCCCAAGCGGCGGCGATCGTCCCGATCTGGCCGGTCAGCTTTACCGCAGAGTTTACAGCGTTCTTACGGTCGGTGCCGTGGCCGGCCTTGTCGAAGAAATCGAGCGAGGAAACGGCCGTCCGGAGTACATCCATCGGCTCAGCTTCTTTTGGAAACTGTTTCATCAGGTCGATGACTTCCTTCGGAGCCTCGTAGTTTGCTCGAAGTTTGACGGTCAAGTCATCGAGTTCGGCCTGCTGCGGCAAACGACCGTTCCACAGAAGGAAAACTACCTCTTCGAACGTTGAATGTTCAGCGAGATCGTGGATATCGTATCCCTGATAAATTAACTTTCCTTCTTCGCCATTCACGTCGCCGATCGCACTTTGCGCGGCAACGACACCTCGAAGGCCTTCGGCAGCGGCTGATGATTCTGTTGCTGTACTCATTGTCTAATCCTTGTCTATTAACGGTTTATCCCTAATCTCTTATTTTAACCGAGATTTCGGCCTCTCACAAGCGATGCGGGGTTCTCGGCAACAGACAGTGCTTTAGGCACAAATGTTCGAAAAACTCCGCAACGAACCTTCCGGTTAAGGTGCGGAGCTCAGATATGGAGTTACGTTATCGGAGAGCCTCAAGATCACCCGGGCCAACTATCTGCAGCTCGCGGATACGTGACCGGATCGTAGTGGTCAATACCTTTCTCTCAGACGCGGAGTAGTTGGCAGCACGAAACGCCTCGCCGATCTGACGGTCGCTTAACTGCCCTAATAGTCTTGCGAGCCAGCGTGCATCCTCGACGGTAATGTCGTCCATCACGCCCGCATGTTTACTGTTATAGGCGAGGTCAACAAACCCATCTTTATCAACGCCATTAATGAACTTTGACTTCGCGAAATGACTCGGCTTCTCTACACTTCGTCCGAAACGGTTTACGAGGAACCCGCTCGAGATCGCCAGCTTTCCGAAGCTGGAGCCTAAGTCGCTAATGATGTAACGACGTTGACCGCCCGCAGATAGGATCGCCGTATTGTCCGACTTAATATCCCAATTATTGATCATCGCCATCATTATCTTTAACCCCTTCAACTCGCTGGTTCCAACAAACGGATTTTCATTCCAATCCCATCGCTCGCCGCGCTTAATATTTGCCGGCCTCGCTTCAAGACTGACGTTTGAATAGGCACCTTTCGTTGGGATGGTGAGGCGTGGAGCAAGGTAGTTGATCTCAGTCTTATACCCGATCGCCCATAGAAGGCGTGCTGCAGCCACTTCGGGCCTCGACTCATCTGCGATCTTTGCGACCCATACCCGTCCCGAGCCGTCTTTTATTCGATACTTGAGATTATTTCCTCCGGTCTCTTTCTTAATAAATGTCAGCCGTCGCAGATTTGGACGCATTCCAGTTCCGCCGGGCCCGACCTACAGATTTTGTCGTTTGATATTGACCGACTCCCACATAACAGCGGTTCCGTCGCGGCCTTGGGCATAGCCCGTCGACGACGCCATAAGTGCAGCGGCAGCCATCAGCCATCCGAAGATTTGATTCCTTTTCATTTTTGTTTCCTCCCCTAGTTTCGTCATTAATCGCGTCGCCGGATGGAACCGGAATCGACTGTGCTGCCGTTGCGGGCGATGACCTGAAAATACATCTCGTCGCCGACTATCTCGATCAACATGAATGACAGATCTACGTCATAACCTTTTTCGGTAAGTCCCGAATTCTTCTGAATATCGCCCTTCCGCACTTTTCCTGCGGCACCCGCGACAAAATACTGCAGACCGCTCTGCGGCTTTACGCGTTCGTAAAAGTGATCGTGCCCCGTGAAAACCACGTCTATTCCGCCGCTCAAAAGTACGGGATGAAGTACTTTTCGCAAGTCGTCATCTGACCCGTGCCTTTTTCCGGAGGAAAACGGAGGGTGATGAAAGAACGCGATCCGCCATTTTGCAGTGTCCTTTTCGAGCTGGCCCTGGAACCAATCGAGTTGACGTTTGTCCATGTAGACGCTGTTCAATGCATAGATCGATACTCCGCCTTTCTCGATGCGGTAGTATTCTTCGCCGTTCATATTGAAGAGCTCGTACAGCCGCTGATTAGGCGAATCGTGATTGCCCAGGGATGCGTAGAACTTCACGCCATTGTCGAGAAGGGCCTTATATGGCTCCTCGAACTTTTTCTTCATGTCAGCGGGCGTATCTTCGTAATAGATGTTGTCGCCTGTCATTAGAACCGTGTCGAAGGAAAAACTCTGCCGGTAGAGCTCCATCAAGGCTCCAAGCTCGAACTGCTCTCTGCTTCCCCGTCCCGCGTCACCGAACACTATTATCCGGACCGATCCTTCGGTGTTCGGGAGAGTCAGACTAACCGCCGGCCCCGTCGTTCTGCTTTTGGCTAGCTGCTGGCCCAGCAAGACCTGCGGGACAGCTAGCCAAAGTACAAGAACGGCCGTGCCGACTCTCTGAGAAAAGCTACCCATGTTAACAACCTCCTTGAAACCCCTTGATAGACGATACTTACGGAATCGCGTTCGCAATAAAATCGACGATCAGAGAGCTCTCACGATCAACAAGCAGCATGTTCCTGCCGACAAATCTATATTTCAGCTGCTTTGGTAGTTGCGGCAAGACCTGGAGAAGGGTTGCAGGGACCTCGAGGATCTCCTGTGTAGGCGGGTACGGGTAATTGACCCGGACCACAACCGCCTTATTCTCGGCTTCGATTACTTCCTTCCGCAGTTCAGCCCGTTCGGCAACATCCAGCTCGACGGCCATCAACTTTTTCAGATATGCAGAGATCTCCGGCGTGAAGATAGATCCCTGCTTCAGGCCGGATCGAGATCTCTGAACGGCTTTGAGGAAGGTTTCTCTGTGCGCCGCTACTTGTGCAGGAGTCGCCTGCTTGGGCAGGGGTATGAGTGAACGCTCGATCTTTTCGAGATCATTGGCGTATTCCTTTGTAAGCACCGCAAAGTCAGATACAGCCGGGTCTACAACTTGCGCGTCGGACACCTGCGGAAATGAAACAAGTCCAGCGATCGTCAAAAACGCGAACGATGCGTAGTATTTTAATACGTTTATCATGCCGATCACATCTATTATGGTGGATGTCGGCAAGCGGCGTTCCAAACGGAAAAATCCGCGAGCCTGCCGGAAAAGGAGGAAGCACGGCAGGCGTCGCGGGCCTTGTCAGGAAATTGTTTATTTAGCGGATCTGGGTTTCGTAAGAGGTCTTGATCCGAAGCTGTTGCGATTGATTAAGCTTGATGTGTTTGCCTCGATCGATGACCACAGCCCCGACTCCAAATGCGGCTCCGACACCGGCGCCGACGGCCATGCCGACGGGTCCGCCGATCAGGCCGATGCCTGCTCCGACGCCGGTGGTGGTACCTATCTTGATCGAGTCTGACTTGAGCGTGCTTTTGCCTATTGCGGTGCCTTCGGTGTCGACGGTTTTGACGTTATCTCCTTTGATGGGAAGCACTTCCGTGAGGATCGCGTCGAAGTTCGTCCAGCGGCGTTCGTTGACGACTAGGCGGTCGAATGAGAGCAGCATCTCGGAGCGGCGTTTGATGCGGCCGGGTTTGATGACCTTATCGACGTGGCCTTCGATGCGAGCGCCGGCGATCTCGACCGGGGATACGACGCGGGCGGTGAACTTATCGCCTTCGCGGTTGCGTTCGGTGTCCATGGCTTCGTCGAGTTCGAGGATGATCTCGGTGTCGCGGGGGATGATGATCACGGGATCGTCGGTCGTAACGTATGCGACCTTCTGGATCGTCGGGCGTTGTGTTTCGGGCTGTGGAGCAGGTGGGATCGGCTCTGAAGTTGTCGTAGTAGTTGCAGGCGTTTCCACGACTGGCATAGAAACGGCGGTCTGGGTCTCGGCAACCGGCTCAGGCGTCGGCTGTTTTGCCTGGGTCATGCCGCGGCGGCCAATGTTTACGGGGATGGCGGCGTCGAACGATCTCTTGCCGAAACCTGTGTCATAGCCTGATTCGAAGCCCGGCTGATAGCCGTCGCGGTATTCTTCTACCGTGCCGTAATCCTTGTTATAGGCTCGGTCGGCCTTGGCGTACTCGGGGTGGCGCGTGTAGTTCTTGTCGCTGCCGTCGATGATGTCGCGATAGCCGGCCATATAGCCGTCGGAATAACCGGTGCGATAGCCGCGTTGGATGGCGATCTTGGCTGTATCCTGTGCCTGGGCGGGCATCGGCAGGGCTATGAAAGAAAGAAAGGCTGTGGAAAAGATCAATGAAAGGCTCACTAAACTGCGTGCTAGCTTCATTTACGGCTCCTTTTGACTGGTGGTATGGCGACAAGAAACGGTTTGCCTGCACTATTTATACACAAGTGCTTAAGCTTTTACAAGAACTTTTATGCACTCTGCTTAAGATTTACCGCACTTCCGTCAATTCACGGGCGATCATTTCGCGGTCCGGCCGAGGTCCGTGACGCGACTGGCCGCGCTTTTTGGGCTATAGCGATGCTGCCGGAACACGTTAGTTGCCCGGCGCACATCCCTTTTGAAACGCGCTTTTGCCCTCTAGTCGCGCGCCTTCAGGGAGTCGACACCGGGGCAGATGATCCGACAATGTTCCGACGCCTCCGGTCCAAAACGCCGGCGGCGAGTCCGGCTGATTTACCGGCGCAGACGCCGGCGATGGCTCCGTTAGACCCGGAAAACGTGAAACGTACGATCCGACTCTGCCGAAGAGATCCTTGTACTTTCGTATCATCTATGATATATATATCTGTCTATGCAATGGACTAACTTTGATCCATCAATGCTGCCCAAGAACGCGAGCGAGATACACGTTACGCTTAGTCCGCGAGGAGTGTTTTATCTGAACAGCGGAGCGATGATAGAGCTTGGAGATCCGGTGGCGGTGAGGCTGATGTTCAATAAAGAAGCGGGGCTGATCGGGATCACGGCGGCTCCGCTGAGGGCGAAGGGTGCGATCGAACTTCGCAGAAAATACAACGACGGCTCGCCCGGACGCGCCTTCCGCTGCACGCCTTTTTGCAAGGAACTCGGCATACTGCCCGACCGCACGATACTGTTCCGCGACGCGAAGGTCGACGACGGTGTGCTCGTCCTCGACATCAACACAACAATCTCCGCCCCTCGAAGAGCCGATCCGATCGCACCTCGAATGCGCAATACTCGCGATGTGGAATCCACACGATGAAAGAATTAGCCACGAATTACACTAATTGCACGAATCTTCTTTAATTCGTGTAATTCGTGGCTGACGGCTTATTGAGTTGCCCGTCGATTGCTGATATTGTGGCGGGATTATGAAGAAACTTATCCTGTCGTCTGCAATGTTCGTATTGTCGGTTGTTTTTGTTGGAAGCGTCGAGGCTCAACATGATGAGTCGTCGAAGGCGGTTGAGGGCGGCGGCGTTCATGTTAAGAGCTGGACGGGCGAGATAGACGCGAAAGAGAAGACGGCCGGGATGACGCTTAACAGCGCGAAGTTCGCCGAAGAGGGCAAAGCCTTGCATATTACGACGGGCCCGGCGGTCACGTATTGGGGCACGAAGGGCACGGCAAAGGGCGATTACACCGTTAGCGCGACCTTTACCGAAGCAAAATACATGAGCATCAATGACCATCCGCATCCTTACGGCATCATGGTCGGCGGCAACGATCTCGGGACCGCGAACGCGAGCTATCTTTACTGCGCTGCGTACGGAAACGGCTCGTTCATCTTTCGCGGCATGGGTCCCGAACCGTTCCAATTGGGCGGGCGTGCTCCGATCAAGAACGATGCGATCAACAAGGCCGCCGGCGTTGGCCAACCCGTCACGCAGATCATCGCCGTCACCGTAAAGGGCGACTCGATCTCATGCTCGATAAACAACAAGGTCGTCGCCACGCATACAAGGTCAGAGGTCGTCGCCGCCGGCAAACTCAAATCCACCGACGGCCACTACGGCCTCCGCTTCGGCCACAACACCGACGCCACCGTCACCGACTTCAAAAAAACAAAGGCACAATAGCCGCTTTCGACTCATGACTGAGTCCTTGATGAAATGCACCGACAGATAACTCATCATCAAAAACGACAGCTGCCGGCGTGCTCATGCTGATAGGCTCTTCCAAATTCCGAGTAGGTCAGTGTCGCCTACGGGCGCTTTTTCAGGCCTCTTTGCTTTTTGCTAACTAGAGACGAGACATAGTCCGAGTAGTGTCGTGTTACGAGGTTTCGACGCACGTTTACAATCTGCCGATAATGCGAGTCAAAGTCGCGCTCGAAAGTTGGGGGCGAGACGGCGACGTCATGGACGATGTCCAGAATACATGAGATTAGCTTGCGCTTATACTGAAGGGACAGGAGATTTTCACTTTCCATTGCAGCCCTGAGTGCGGTTGAAAAATCGTCACCGTCGTTGGTCAGCGGGTACGCCCACTGGCCATGGGCAAGCTTGTTTCGGATCTCGATGATGACTCTCAACTCAGAATTGAGTAGCGATACGATTTCGGAATAGCGGGCAGCGACCGAGAAAGGCAAGGTATCAGTAGAAAGGACGGCGTTTGGAACTCCATAATGTCGTCGAAAGACGATCTCAACGACGTTTAACCACTTGTCTAAATGGCTCTTTTGAGAATTAACTGAACTTCGTTCGGGCTCACTGAAAGCCGGTTCTCAGGTAGTCATCTCGACACCTGCACCACGCGAACGGACTAATCCTCCATCATTCTTAGACCATCCAGCGATCCCGCGGCGCAGGTCACCCGATTCGTGCGTAGTGAGGATCAAAGCGATCCTTTGTTTCTTCGTGAGGAATTATCAGACGACCTTTTGAAGGAAGTTAACGCCGTCCTTGGAGCCAATAACCTCCTCGCAATGAACATGGGCCGGAACTTGATCGTTACGTCCTTGCTTACCGCGCGCTTCTGCAAATAGTTAGCGTCTCTCAAGTTCTTCGATCGCAATATCGTGAAAGCGGCGGCGGACGGAGTTGATGTTGGTGAATGGCAGTGGGTGGTTGTGCGTTCGGTTGGTGAGGAGAATGAAGATCCGGTCTTTGACGGGGTCGATCCAGAGCGACGTTCCCGTAAAGCCGTTATGCCCGAAGCTCTCCGGTGACATCGATGTCCCCGCCGTCGAACCCTCCGTCGATGCAAGCTGAAACGCGAACGAGCGGTCTTCGTTCATTCCTTTCGTGAAGTTCGTGCGGAAGAGTTCGCACGTCTCAGGTTTCAACAAGGTCGTGTACTGCGGCAAGAATTGGAGTGCTATCTTGAAGACCTCTTCAGCCGTCGAGAAAAGCCCCGCGTGTCCGCCTACCCCGCCCATGAAGTAGGCGTTCCCGTCATGAACCTCGCCCCAGATCTGATAGTCACGAAATACCGAGCTCATGTCAGTACTACCTGCGGTAGCGGGTGGTTGAAGATAGCCTTTCTCTATACAAGTTTGCTTCTCGTACTCGTTGCCGAATTCGCTGGCGGCGATACGCGGCCTTAAGCTCGATTTTGGCGCGTAGCACGTCGAAACGAGTTTCAGTTCGTCGACTATTCTTCAGGCGTATGCTTCGTCGATCCGCTGCCGATAATGCCGCTCAACCAGAAACATTAGTACTAAGAAATTTAGGTCACTATAAATTACTGGTTCACCAGACCAATCCAACTTTGCGTGCAAGATCTTCTCCAGAACGCTCTCGCGATCAGCAGAAAGTAGGTAGAACGGCTTCCAGGCTGGAAAGTTACTAATGTGCGCGAGCAGCTCGCAAATACTGGTATCCCAGGTTTCGTGACCTGCGGATCCGGGGGCAAAGTACTCGGGCAGATAATGGTCCAAGGTCCGACCTAATTCCAATTCGTGTCGCTCAACAAGCGCCGCTGTCAACAATCCCGTCACCAACGGCTTAGTCAAACTCGCCAGGTCATAGATCGTATCGAGCCTCGCCGGAATGATCTCCGGCTCGACCACCGCATTTCCCAAAGCATCGTGAAAAATGATCTCGCCTTTCTCGGCGACTAGATAAACCGCTGACGGGAAATCGTTGGCGGCGATGCGTTCGGAAAGGAATCCTGAGATCTTTTCGTTC
>JBDSLC010000056.1:0-4944 GCA_039916585.1 Pyrinomonadaceae bacterium
GCTATTCCCCGATCTGATCGAGGATCGCAATTGCTTTTCAGATTTCCGATCCCTCAAAGCGAACCGAATTCCATTCTGTATTTTGAAGCCGATCGTGATCAACCAACACCGTCTGCTTTATTGACCACTGAGCAACTGAGTGCAGGCGGTTGGAAAATTCGGCATTGGCGAGGTGACGCTCTGACGCTGAATGCGACGACAATTGAGTCGCTTCGCGAACAAAGTTCATTTCTCAACGCACGCTAGTTTATAAAGTTATGTTTTCCCGTGAATGGATCGAGAGATTTGATGCTTCCTATGGGATCCCGAGGAAGGCGAACGAGCAGTACTTGCCGTCGTACCAGGCTTTTTGGCAGTGGTCTGGAGACCTCGGTATGTGCCTCTTCTTTGTTCTGTTGGGAATGATCGGAGCGCTGCTGTGCTTGTATGCAGGTATTCTGTTGAACGTTTACGGGCTCATCACCATGGTCTTCTGGGCGATGGCTTTGATGTGTGTTGCAGGATCGCTTGTCGATGCTTATTCATTAATGTGGGCCTATCGCATTCAACGCATGAGCACCGCTCATGGTTCCGCACGGTGGGCAAAGGCCTCGGACTTGATCCGCTGTGGTCTGATGAACCCGATCAGAGGTCTTCCGATTCCGGCCAATGCCCTTCCCATCGCAAAGGCTTTTCGCGGCCGCGATGTATTTCTTCCGACGAGTCAGTGGCTCAGACATTTTGTCATGTTCGGACCGACCGGTTCCGGAAAGTCTAAGACCTTCTTCATGTCGATGATCAGAGCGATCCTGAACAAGTCCTCTTGTCTCGTCTACGATCCGAAGGGTGAACTCTTTGCTCAGACCGCGAACTCGGCCAAAACCATCTATCGTTTAGACCTTAATGATCCGACAAAAAGCGATCGCTGGAACTTCATACCAAAATGCAGAAACGATCCGGCCTTTGCCTGTCAGATCGCCGGGATGATGCTCGGGATCGAAAGCCGCCGTAGAACAAATGCCGATCCGTTCTGGGGAGATGCCGAGCAAATAGCTCTGACCGCGATCTTGCTTCACATCGCCGAGGTTTACGGTGAGAAAGCTATTCCCGCATTCGCTGCGGACTTTCTACTTTTCATGAACGCAGACGGTGAGAACACATTCAACGAGGTAATGATGAATTCGCCAAGTCGTTATGCGAAGCAGGCTTATATGGCATTTCGTCAGGCTCCGGTGCAGACCCGTGGATCTATCCTGATCGGCTTATACAACAAACTGCGCCCGTTTACTCTTGCACCGGCTCGTAAAGTAACCACGCCGCCTACCCACGTTGAAGCCTTAGCTGACTGTCGGAACATTGACTTCGCCGATCTTCGCCAACCCGGTACGGCGATCTACCTCGTAGTCTCCGAAGGTGCGGCCGACATGTATAAGGAGTTTATTGCCAGTTTCATCGGCCAAGCCCTAATGGAGATGCGGCTCGATGGTGCGAACGAGCCTGAGCACCCATGTTTTGTGCTGATCGATGAAGCGTACCAGTTGAACGTTTCCGAAGTTAAGCGAATATCCGGTATCGGCCGAGGCCGTGGTGTAGGACTTGGACTAGGGTATCAAGACTTGCCTCAAATGTATGATCAGTACGGACGCGAACCGGCAAACGCAATTCTTGGAACTATCATGACCAAGATCTTTCTTCCGGGACTGGATGACGTCACGGCCGAGTACGCTTCAAAGCAGCTGGGCGACACAACGATCTTCTCAAAAACTTTTCAGGATTTTCCCGGAAAGAAGCAGGACAATACGAGGTATGCAGAGCAAAAGCGTGCCCTCATGCAGCCAAACGAGATAAGACAAACAGCCGCTCATTCCGAAGTACTAATTATCAGCGACACGGCACCGCCGATTCGAGCAGCCTATCCACCTTTCGCGGTTCATAAAAACATCTTTCACGCATCAACGAAAGGCACTCCCGCAGAAATTCATTTGGGCGATGTCGATCCTCAGTTCCTACTGAGCGCTCCTGTCGAGCGGGGTGTGGCTGCGGAGCGTGATGAGGCGGCATTGAAAGCAATTATTTCCGCCGGGGTCGATCGAATCTGTACGACTGAACGTCTGACTGAACTGATTGCCCTGGGGCGGCGAAAATCAGGCTACGATGTGTTGAGAGATGAGATAGAAGTACATCCCGAAGAAACCGATCCGGTTAACAACGCGCTCGACAGCCTTCCGCAGGATGTGCGGTCGGTCACTCTCCAAGGCAATAGAAACTCATTTGATATTGAGCACGCTTCAATCTGAAACAGATGTTAAATAGGCTGAAGATTTCCCTCGTATTGGCTCCGCTCGCTTTGACGATGTTGATCGGAGTGTATGTCTATTCGCTGTGGGCCGAGGAGCGAGAGCGATCTGCGGAGATACCATTCGACGCAACCGGAGCGATGAATCGGGATCTCCGCAAATTTCATGAACAACGCGGATCATTCCCGGAAAAGCTCGAAGACCTGGAAGGTGTGGTCTGGGCAAAAAAGGATCGAAATTATGTGTCCGGTGGGCGTTCGATGTTGCATCGGAATTACTTCTATATGTACACGAGGATAGCTCGACATCGTTTCACACTCTGGGCCATACCGATCGGCAAACTGCGTGATGAAGCACCTACATTCTTTCTAGTCGCAACTCCTATTTCGGATAGATCGTGGAAGGGCCCAGCATTGCCAATTCTTGATATTGAGAGCCTGGCACCCACACCTTCGTCAAACAACTTGAGCATGTTGGGTCTTGTCGAACAGATGGAATCGCCTGAGCAATTGAATTCAAAGTGACGCATTTTGCAAGGAGTTCAGCTTTTGACCGAAGGGTTGTAAGTTAGAGTCTTACCTGCGGAGCCAATGTTTACAATAAGTTGCGGACCAGAAGGCGTCCGTTTTTTTCCCTTACCTTTTTCTTATGAGGGTTTTTTGTCGCCAACCCCATGGATTGGTTAGGTAACTTGACTTCTAACAATCACATCAGGAGTTACGAGCCCGGAGCAACCGCTCCTAATTCATAATCTGGACGATAAGAGCGGACTTGGTCCTTCTTGACAATAATGGCGAGATACGATTAAATTCCATTTCTGAAATTGAAAATCATTTTCAATAGACTAATTGGCTAGTGGAGGAAGTATGGAGCGCAGAGGTTTCGGAAGATTTGGTCTTGGCACAATTGTATTGATCGCCTTCGCACTGATAGGTACTGTTGTAGGCCAATCGCGATCGGATCTAACCGGGCGGATCTTGGACGGCAACGGAGCCTCGGTACCCGGCGCCTTGATTTTCTTAAGGGGCCTTACTGTTCGCTACCAGCAAGAGGCGACGGCGGGACCTGATGGAGACTATTCGTTTAGAAATGTTCCCTCGGGTGATTATGAACTATTAGTTTCCAAGCGGTCGTTTGCTGTACAGCGAGAACGGCTGACGTTCCCCGATAGAACATCGATCGAAGTTACCCTGCAGCCTCAGAGGCTCGCGGCGGAGGTTTCGGTGACGGCGAACCTGCTCGCGGGCACCGAAGCGAGTCTGTCCGAAGTACCCGGGTCGATAGAGCGAGTTGATGTTCGGACACTTCAGAACGGCCGCGTGTTCAATTTCTCCGAAGCCTTGCGGAAGGTTTCGGGCGTTAACGTCCGCGACGAGGAGGGCTTCGGACTGCGGCCGAACATCGGAATCCGTGGAACCAACCCGACGCGCTCGTCCAAAGTATTGTTGCTCGAGGATGGCGTGCCGCTTGCGTATGCGCCCTACGGCGACAACGCCTCTTACTATCATCCGCCAATCGAAAGATACGAGTCGATCGAAGTGCTGAAAGGGTCCGGGCAGATCGCTTATGGCCCGCAGACGATTGCAGGGTTGGTGAATTATTTAACACCGAATCCGACAAAAAAACCTTCATTCGGGATCCGATTGACCGGTGGGAACCGAGCGTTTTTCAATGGCAGTTTTACCGGAAGCGGAACCATCAGCAAGACGGGCATTTTCGCGAATTACACTCGGAAGCAAGGCGATGGGGCCCGCGAAAACACTAATTCGAAGCTGAACGATATTTCGACTAAGGTCGTGCAGACGTTGAACGACAGCAATGCCTTGACGTTAAAGTTCAGCTATTACGGTGAGGACTCAAATGTTACTTACTCTGGATTGACGAACAACGAATATGCCACGGACCCGCGGTCAAATCCTTTCAAAAACGACTTCTTCTACGGCGACAGATACGGCTTTTCGGCTTCGCACGCGGGAGTTATCTCGTCCAAGGCAGTGGTCAATACAAACTTCTACGCGAACAAGTTCACGCGGCACTGGTGGAGGCAATCGTCAAATTCGGGACAGCGGCCGAATCGATTGAATGTAGATCCGGACTGTCTGAGTATGGCCGACCTTAACACTACTTGCGGGAACGAAGGACGTTTGCGGGAGTACGAGACTTACGGTATCGAACCGCGATTCACGTTCAATTATGACGCGGGAACAAGCTTCCGCGGGGAACTTCAGGCGGGCGTCCGGGCGCATTGGGAAGTGCAGAAACGTAGGCAAGAGAATGGCGATCTTCCGAACAGCCGGTCGGGAGTTGCCGTTGAGATCAACGAACGCCGCAATGATGCCTATTCGGGATTCGTTCAGAACCGCTTCATCTTTGGTGACCTCGCGATCACGCCCGGCGTGCGCTTCGAGCGGATCAATATCGAGCGAAAGAATCTGCTTGCCTCGCCGGCTGCGTTTGGAAGTACGACCGTCACTGAGGTGATCCCCGGCATCGGCATCGCGTATTCCGGCCTTCCGAAGACGACGATATTCGCGGGCGTGCATCGGGGATTCTCACCGCCCAGGGCTGAAGATATCATTTCGAACTCCGGCGGCGTGGTGGAGCTTGATTCGGAACTCAGTTGGAATTACGAGATCGGCATCCGGACGAATCCGATCAAAGGCCTGCG
>JBDSLC010000057.1:0-7304 GCA_039916585.1 Pyrinomonadaceae bacterium
TCCTGTCTCATCCTGTTTATCCTGTTAGAATTCTTGAAGTATATGCAGAATCGAATTGAAGTCTTCGAACAAATGATCGCCGCTGACCCAAGTAACACAATGGTGATGTTTGGGCTGGCGAAGGAATACGAGAAAGAAAAGCGGTACGACGACGTTATCCGCGTGCTCGAAGACTACCTCGCAAAAGCCGATGACGAAGGCAACGCTTACGGAACTCTCGCCGCCGCCTATGAGCGAAACGGAAACCGCGCCAAAGCTATCGAAACCTACAAAAAAGGCATCGACGTCTCCCTCGCCCACGGTCACCCGTCAATGGCGAATGAATACAAGATGACACTGGATCAGGATTTGGCAGAATGACTAGACAGGTTTTCCGGCGCACGCGACCACCGAGGCCTTCTTGATACGCACAGGCTTTTCCGGTTTCTCCTCGCTCACCGGGGCCTTGTTGATAGCGTCGACAACTTCCATTCCCTTCGTCACCTTTCCAAAAGCGGCGAACTTGTTATTCAGATAGGCGGCTTCGGCCACGAGGATAAAGAAGTTTGTCGTGGCGGTGTTTGGTTCGTCGGCGCGGGCCATTGAGAGAATGCCGCGTTCGTGGAGGATCTTATTCGGCTCGTCGGGGATGGTTCGCCGGGCGCGGTTGCCCATTGCTCGAGTCACTTTCTTATCTTCCCGCGACCAGATGTTTCCACCCTGGATCACAAAGTTCGGCACGATGCGGTCGAATGATGTCGTGTCGAAGACGCCTGTTGCGACCAAGTTCAGAAAATTACGGACCGACTCCGGAGCGTGCTCAGGATACATCTCCATCTCGATCACGCCGGCTTCGGTGTCGAACGATACGCACTGCGACGCGAGCGTTTTTACGTCGGCCTTGTCGAACGGTTCTGGAGCGTAATCGGGCGGCGGCACGGGACGAGAATTTGCCTTCGGCGTTTCCTTTACCTGCGGCGTGGGCTCCTGAGCCGAAACCGTGACGGCAAGCAAAGCGAAGAGCAGGACAAGGATCCAACGTAATACCATACGGTTGATTTTCCGCGAATCGCGAATCGGTGTAAAGTGTTGCTAATTATGATCAAGCCAATATCCCTCGTCCGAATCGCCCTACTTGTTGTTTTATCTTCGACACTCTCATATGCGCAGCGGCCGCTATCTAAGCCGACCGAGACCGGTGGTCCGCTTATCCCCGAGCAGGCAGCGTTCGACGTGCAGACCTACGACGTCAGCATTAAGGTGAACCCGGCGACGAAGTCGATCACCGGAACGACGGTGATGACCGCAAGGATCGTAAACCCGACCGACACGATCATTCTCAACCTCGATACTCCTTACAAGATCGATCGCGTATTTGGTGAGGGTGGAAATAAGCAGGTCGGGCTGAAGTACGAACGCGACGGCGGCAAGATCAGGATCACTTTCCCGACCCGCAAAAAGAAAGGTGATACGTTCGAGACAGTTATCAGCTATGGCGGTACACCAAGGGTCGCGCCGAATCCGCCATGGGTCGGCGGCTTTATCTGGACCAAGACGCCGAGCGGCGCAGACTGGGTTTCGATCGCGATGCAAAACGACGGTGCTGATCTGCTGTTCCCGGTGAAGGATCACCCGTCCGACAAAGCCGAGACCGCGACGCTGCGGGTAACGGTTCCCGATCCGCTAGTAGCGGTCGGGCCGGGCGTACTCGCCGAGACGGTGAAGAACACTGATGGAACGTCGACCTATATTTGGAAAGTGTCGAATCCGATACCGAACTATTCGATCCTTTTTGACGCGGCTCCGTATCGCGTGATCAAAGACAGCACGAAGAGCATCACCGGTGAGATGATCCCGATCGAGTTCTATGTCCTTCCCGAATCGTACGAGAACGGGCCAAAGCTGATCGCGGAGACTAAGAAATACAACGCGTTCTATGAGAAGTTTCTCGGGCCGTTTCCGTGGCGGGCGGAAAAGTTGGGGATAGTAGAAACGCCGCATCTTGGAATGGAGCATTCGACGCACATCGCGTACGGCAACAAGTTTCGTTTTGAGCCGGAGGGACTCGATTGGCTGATGCTCCACGAGTTCGGCCACGAATGGTGGGCTAACCTCGTGACCGCCCGCGACTGGAACGATTTCTGGATCCACGAAGGCTTTCAGTCGTTCATGGACACGCTTTACGTGGAAGAGACTAAAGGCAAAGAAGCATATTTCGCCGCGATGAAAGTCCGAGCCAAAGGCACGCGAAATATGCAGCCGGTCGCTCCACGAGGCGAGAAGTTCGCCTATGAGGTCTATCTTCAGGCTCCCGACTATGTAAAGAGCGACGGCGACATTTACGGCAAGGGTGCGGTTGTCCTCCACACGCTGCGATACCTGATCGGCGACGACGCCTTCTTCCGCTCGCTCCGCCGAATGGCTTATCCGCGTAAGGAAATGGAAAGCTACACCGACGGCCGCCAACAGCGTCTCACCGATACGGACGAGTTTCTCAAGATCGCCGAGGAAGAGTCGAAAATGAAGCTGGACTGGTTCTTCGAGATGTACCTGAGACAGCCGAAACTGCCGAAGCTCATCACCGAGACCGTCGGAAACACTGTCCACCTCCGATGGGAAACGCCCAACAATATGCCATTCCCAATGCCGATCGACGTAGTCGTGGACGGTAAATCTCAGCGAGTCGAATTGAAGAACGGTCGTGGCTCGGTAACGAGTGCAAACGCAGTTGTCGATCCGAATGGCTTGGTATTAAGGACCCCTTAATTTTCTCATCGCAAGCAATTATGGGCGAGTAGGAAGGTGATCCTACTCGCCCTACTTCTGTTTGCGGCTCGTAATCAAAAATTGCCCCTCAAACCTTGATTTGGTATCCTAAAAACTTACCTCACTATTAGATTTATTTATTGAAAGGATCATTTACTACATGTCTACGTCCGCGAAGAAGACCAATTTGAAAAGCGATAATAAAGAGGCTAAAGAAGTAATCGTAGAAGAAGCGAAGACCACCGTCGCCGACGGGTTTGTTTCTGATCAGATCGTCCACGAGACGGCCAAGGGCACCGTCGAGGTTTCTGAGGCTGCGCGTTCACGTGACCGGCATGGGCTGGACGAGAAGACGCTCATTGGTATCTATAAGACAATGTATATGTCCCGGCGGATCGACGATAAGGAGATCCAGCTAAAGGGGCAGAACAAGATTTTCTTTCAGATCTCGGGTGCCGGCCACGAAGCGATCTTGACCGCGGCTGCACTTACGATGAAGCCGGCGTACGACTGGTTCTTTCCTTATTATCGCGACCGCGCGTTGATGATCGGGCTTGGGATGACTGCGCAAGAGATGTTGTGGTCGGCGGTCGGAGCGGAAAGGGATCCGAACTCGCACGGACGCCAAATGCCTTCGCACTGGGGACACAAGGATCTCAACGTTCCATCGCAGTCGTCGTGCACGGGTTCGCAATCGCTCCACTCCGTCGGAGCGGCCGAGGCAAGCTACCGAGCGTCGCTGCTCACGAGCCTTCAAGACAAAGTTATTGGCTTCAAAGGCGACGAAGTCGTCTACCTGTCGGTCGGCGACGGCACCACGAGCGAGGGCGAGTGGTGGGAAGCGCTGAACTCCGCAAGCAATCTCAAGCTCCCGGTTATCTTCGTCGTCGAAGACAACGGCTACGCGATCTCGACTCCGGTCGAGGTGAATACTGCCGGCGGCGATATCTCGAAGCTTGTCGTCGGTTTCCCCGATCTCTACATTCAAAAAGTTGACGGAACCGATCCGTTAGCGTCGTACGCGGTGATGAAGAGTGCGGTCGAATATTGCCGAGCGCGCAAAGGCCCGGCGTTTATCCATGCAAAGGTTGTCCGGCCATATTCGCATTCTCTGTCCGACGACGAAAAACTTTACCGCATCGATGAAGAGCGCGAAGCAGACGCCGCGATCGACCCGATCAAGACCTACGCCGAATTCCTGATGACCGAGGGCATTGCGTCGAGCGAGCAGCTTGAAGCCATCCGCAAGGAGATAGACGCGGAGGTGAACGAAGCGGCCGACATCGCGATCGTTACGCCACAGCCCGCACCAGAATCGGCATATCGAAACGTCTATTCGCCCGACGTCGACCCGACCGACCGGCAACTCTTCGATACCGAAGATGGAGCCGAACTTTCGGGGAATGCCGGAACTATGGTCGATCTCATCAATCGATGCATGCACGAAGAGATGGAGCGTGATGAACGCATCGTCGTCTTCGGCGAGGATGTCGCCGACTGTTCGCGTGAGGAATATCTCGAACAGTTAAAAGGTAAGGGCGGTGTGTTCAAGGTGACGGCAAACCTTCAGCGAAAGTTTGGCGGAACCCGCGTGTTCAATTCGCCGCTTGCCGAGGCAAACATTGTCGGCCGTGCGGTCGGACTCTCGCTTCGTGGATTGAAGCCGGTGGTCGAGATCCAGTTTTTCGACTACATCTTTCCGGCGATGATGCAGATCCGCAATGAGGTTGCCGTTATGCGTTGGCGTTCGGACGGCGACGCGAAATGCCCGATGGTTATGCGCGTTCCGGTCGGCGGTTACCTAAAAGGCGGGGCTGTTTACCACTCGCAATCCGGCACCACTCTCTTCGCTCACACGCCCGGCCTGCGTATCGTATATCCGTCGACAGCCCTCGACGCGAACGGCTTGCTCCGCACATCGATCCGCTGCGACGATCCCGTTCTGTTCCTCGAACATAAGCATCTCTACCGGCAGGTCTACAACAAATCGCAATACCCTTCGAGCGATTTCCTCATCCCGTTCGGCAAGGCCAAAAAGGTCCGCGAAGGCAGCGACGTAACCATCGTCACCTACGGCGCTCTCGTCGAGCGTTCAAACCAGGCCGCAAAACGCCTCGAACAACAGGGCATCACCGTCGATCTTATAGATCTCCGCACGCTCGTCCCTTACGATTGGGAAGCGATCGCTGAATCCGTCAAGAAAACTTCCCGCGTCCTCGTCGCCCACGAAGACCCGATCTCCTACGGCTACGGTGCCGAGATCGCCGCCCGCATCGGCACAGAACTCTTCGAATACCTCGACGCCCCCGTCCGCCGCGTCGGCGCCACCGACACCTTCGTCGCCTACGCCCCGCAGGTCGAAGATTTCATTCTTCCCCAGAGCGAGGATGTCGAAAAAGCCGTCCAAGATTTGATGAAGTATTAAGAAGATTAAGAGCAGATGGACGCAGATAAACGCAGATAAGAGTCTCTATTTATTGCCTCAAGATCGCAGTCAATGTATCTTTCAACCGATTAAAAATATCTGCGTCCATCTGCGTTTATCTGCGGTTAAATAAGAATGGGAAAAGTTCACGTAAGCGCATTCGGAATTACACTCGACGGTTTTTCTGCCGGAACGGATCAGAGTCTCAACGATCCGCTCGGGGTGAACGGCAAGGACATGATGGAGTGGTTCTTCCCGACGAAGACCTTCATCGAGCAGCACGGCGGCGAGGGCGGCGAGACCGGCATCGACAACGACTTTGCTGCAGAGAGCATGACCGGCAACGGAGCGTGGATACTCGGGCGAAACATGTTCGGGCCGGTACGCGGGCCATGGCCGGACGACGCGTGGAAAGGTTGGTGGGGCGACGAACCGCCGTATCACGTCCCGACGTTCGTCCTCACCCATCACGCACGCGAGCCGATCGAGATGAAAGGCGGAACCACATTCCACTTCATCGCCGACGGTATTGAGTCCGCACTCGAACAGGCAAAGGCCGCGGCAGGCGACAAAGATATCCGCATCGGCGGCGGTCCCGCGATCGTCCGGCAATATCTGAAAGCTCGCCTCATCGACGAACTCCATCTCGCAATGCGCCCGATCTTTCTGGGGAAGGGAGAATCTATCTTCGAAGGCCTCGACCTCCGCGAACTCGGTTACGCGGTCGTGGAATCAATACCTGGCGAACGAGCGACACAGCTTATCATTCGCAGACAAAACTAACGGCCATTCCTAGGAATTTATGAAGCGCTTATATGGTGACAGCGCTATAATCGGGTTAACCAAATTATGTCCGTAATCGCTGTTGAAGAAGTCGCAAAACTTGCATTCGAGCTCACTGAGAAAGAGCGAGCGGAGCTCGCGGGAAAGCTGCTTGACTCGCTTCCGTCGCCGTTTCTAGATGACGATGATGACGGCGTTGAGGAAGCTTTGCGACGAAGCCGCGAGATGGACGAGGACCCGGCGATGTCTCTAACCGAGGAAGAATTTTTCGCCTCGTTCGAAGAATATCGCGGCAAAGAAGGTCCGCTATCACGCCCTCGCCCGGCAGGACGTTGTCAACATTCTCGAATACTACGAACGCGAGGCTGACCACCGGATCGCTGTTAAGTTCTTTGCCGAACTAGAGTATTGTGTCGGAAGGATCGCAAAGAGCCCAAACTCATTCCCTGAGATCGCTGACGGCGTCCGCCGATGCTTGTTGAATCGGTTTCCATATCAGATAAACTACGAGATCATTGGTTCGAGCGAAGTGAAGATTCTTGTCATTAAGCATCAGCGAAGAAGTCCGGATTTTGGACTTGATCGCTAGAGCATTCCGGACCAAGTCCGAATTAGTAAACGATTGAGAAACTGCAACTTACCTCCTGTTCCGACGTCTAATTGACAATGACAAGACAGCTTTTAGGTATATTGGTAGCGGTGGTTACGTTTTCCGGTGCATTTCTTCCGGCTCCGATACGATTCGTGGCGACAGGCGGTGTATTCGTCGACCTACTTCGAGAAGGTAAGTGATTGGGGATGTTCCTTTGGAAACGAAAACCGCGCAAGGAGCATTTTGAAGCGACAATCGAGAAATATCACTCGATCGTACTTGAAGAGAATAGAGCTGTCGTAAGTTTCTCCGTTCCTGACGGAACCGGCTACTGTGGTTTCAAACGCTATGGAAGATTTCGACGGGAAGTGTGTTCTCTTTCACTCAAACACGTATTAGAATTTGAGCGTCAATTTCTTAGCCCATGAAACAACTTCGCTGCTACCTTCTCTTATTCGCAATCGCGACTTTCTTCTCCAATCACTTATTTTCTCAGTCCCCGATTCGACTCTACCGTCAGGCGAATGAACACCGTCTTCTGAGCGACTTCATGGAGCTGCTCAAGCTTCCGAATATCGCTTCCGACACTGCGAACATTCGTAAAAATGCCGACTATCTCGTCGCCGAGATGCAGAAGCGTGGGCTGAAGCCGCGGCTGTTGGAGGCGGCGGACAAGGCGGTGCCGCCGGTGGTTTATGGCGAGTGGATAACGCCGGGTGCGACGAAAACGGTGATCTTCTACGCGCATTACGATGGGCA
>JBDSLC010000058.1:0-22780 GCA_039916585.1 Pyrinomonadaceae bacterium
ATGTGCAGGCGGTGAGCCAAACGCCGCATAAGAGTCTTTGCTTGATCGAAACCTTCGACGACAGGCCGAGCAATAATATCGGCGTCTCGACCAGTATCGTTAAGACGTAGCCGAACGGCAGAAAATACCACAGATCACCAAGCGGGAGGTTCTGTGTTTGAACGAAATCGACTTCGTCGAATAAAACCATAAACTAGCCACGAATTTCCACGAATTACATAAATGATCGGATTCGTGTCATTCGTGGCTAATCTCCTAAAGCATCTTCACCAGAAACGGAAACTCGGCCAGCACATGCCCGATCGCGAATGCGAAATAGAGATCACGCGTTGTCGCGTAATCAATGGCGAAGCCAAACCACAACGCTAGCGAAACGCCTACAGAAAATGCTAGAAACGCGGCGAAGACCCTCGCTATGCCATTGGTGTTCGCGAAAATCGGTACTTCCTTCAACCTCCACGGGATTGCCCGACGATCCACGAGCGGTATCAGCAGCAGCCAGACAAAGTAATGTATCGACTCCAGGAATACGTGAGTCGCAACGAGCAGATGGCTTGATATCGACGGTAGTATCGCGCTGCCCGCATGTTGATTGATACGCCAGAACAAATTCGTGTCTTGCGGCAAATTCGGTTGATTCGAAACCGCCACCCAGATCAAGAATAGAAACACCGGGATCGACAACAGGCAAAGATGATAAGCACGCAGCCAATTCGGACGCGTCCGACGGATCTGCCGTTCAAGGAACCATAAAGCAACGAAAGGATGTAGATACACTAGAGCGAGGCTCCAATACTGCGGCACGATCCACGCTAGCCCGGCTAGAAAGAACGCAGCCGCGAGAGCGAGCGACCAATCCCTGCGCCGTTGTTTCCCACGCAGATAGAAAAGCGATCCGACCCAAAGTATAAGGGCCGTGTTCCAAACCGCAGCGTAGATCTGCCAACTCGCCAGCGACCACATCCAATTTCCGCTCGCGAAATAAAGCGTGAGATAGGCGGCGGTCAGCACAACAACGCCTCCGATCCCTAGCGAATAGAACGGCCTCGATCTTCCCCATCGCACCGGCATCCGAGCCGCAAAGTATCGAAACTCCATCACGTTATGCGGCCCGGCGAAAAGGAAGATGGTGACGATCGAGAGTTGGAGCGGGAACGACCCGATCAGCGCCGCTCCAACGGCGCACGCCGAGACAAACGCGATCAAAAACAAATTCGCGCTTGTCAACTGGAATGGCTTGACGCGGATGTCCTGCAAATTATTCTTCTCCCGGTTTCTTCGGCTCCTCGGGATCGGGCACTATCAGAACGGGATTGTCCTCGTCTGCTGAGATCTCAAGCTTTATCGCACCACCGCCGAACTTGTAGTAGTGCATTCCCTGGGCAAACATCTTTCCCGTTATCGACCTTGCCTCTGCGGGTGGCCCGGCGTTCGCATAGACCATCGTCGCCAACGCGCCTACAGCAAACATGACTACCGTAGCAGCCGCTGCCGGCTTCGACATTCGGCCCGAACGCACGAACCAAACCCCGGCGAACGCCATCGCTAGACTAAGGAACAAGCCTCCCGCAATCGTCTGAATTCGGGTGATGCCGGCCGACGAAGTGTCTGGGTTGCCGCCGTCGATCGCGTCGAGATCGGCTCGCAGTTGATTCAACTGGGCTCTCGACAAGATCAGCTTCGCCTCTTTCGCATCGCGTCGAAGGCGGATGTCCAGCCTCGTGTCGATCGAGGCCGTCTTTGCCGGTTTGTTCGGCGTGACCGTTGGACGCGGAACATCAGCAATTGTAGATGCTGCAAATATCAACAATGCGGCAAATGTGATCAGGATTCTCATAGGAGCCTCCATAACAAAATTTTGAACGGATTATAACAGCGTTCGCGTCTTCATACCTGATAGAGCGGCTCAATAAACGAACCAAGCAAGGTCCTTCTGACAAATCTACGGGTTTTGAGCTAATATCATCGAATATGCGATCGCAATTGAAACGATTTATCGACCAGATGGAGGCGAACTCCATCGCCATCATTCCCGCTGCTCACGAACAGGTTCGCAGCTACGACACCGAGTTCAAGTTCCGGCAGGATTCTGACTTTTGGTATCTAACAGGTTTCCCCGAGCCCGACGCGATCGCGGTGATCGACCCCGAGAACACGAAGTCGCCTTATACGCTTTATGTCCGTCCGCGTGATCCCGAGATGGAAACTTGGTTCGGCCGCCGTGAGGGCACCGAAGGAGCGGTCAGGAACTACAACGCGGACAAGGCATTCTCGATCGAAAGGTTTTCTGCCGACCTGCCGAAACTGCTCGATGGGCACGACAAGCTATACTATCGGTTCTCTGTTGATAAAGCTCTGGATCAGGAACTCCTAGGATATCTTTCAGGCCAGCGCGTCCGCCGCTTAAAGACCGCTTATCCGCCGCACACGATCATGGACCCGACGATCATTACGGGCGAGATGCGTCTGCACAAAACTCCCGAAGAGGCCGAGTATATGCAGATCGCGGGAACGATCGGCGCTGATGCTCACATCCTCGCGATGAAGAAGGTCAAGCCGGGAATGAATGAAGGCCAGGTCGAGGCGCTGATGGAAGCCTATATGAGGGATAAGGGCGCAAGCGGTGTCGCATATAACTCAATAATCGGCGGCGGCGGCAATGCGACCATCCTTCATTACGTCGAGAACAATATGCCCCTGAAGGATGGCGACCTGATCCTGATCGATGCTGGTGCCGAGTATAAGGGATATGCGTCCGACATCACGCGCACTTTCCCGGTTAACGGAAAATACACGCCTGCTCAACGTGAGGTTTACGACGTTGTTCTGGATGTACAAGAGAAGTGCATTGAGTACACCAAGACCGGCAACACGGTCCGCGGCCGGCAGGAATATTCCATCGAACTGCTTACTGAAGGAATGGTCAAGCTGGGATTGCTGAAGGGCAACACGAAGGATCTGATCAAGAAGAAGGCGTATATGAAATATTACATGCACGGAGTCGGCCACTACCTCGGTCTCGACGTGCATGACGCCGGCAGGTATTTCACCGATCAGACCGCCAGGAACTCGCGTCCGTTCGCACCCGGAATGGTGCTGACCGTAGAACCGGGCATTTACGTTCCGCCGAATGATAAGGAAGCACCGGCCAAGTATCGCGGCATCGGCATCCGCATCGAAGACGACGTTCTGGTCACTGACAACGGAAATCACAATCTGACGTCCAAGGTCCCAAAGAATGCTGATGAGATCGAAGCTCTGATGCAGAAAGGCCGTAGATAGACATGACAGCAGGGGCGCGAGCTTTGTTTTGACTGGACCGCAGGCGTCCCGCCTGCAACGCCGATCGCGGTGTAGAATATGTGGAACTTTGATCTCCTCATCAAAAATCTCCCGGCCCTCTTCGCCGCTCTCTTCACGGCGATCCTCTTCATTCAATCAGGGCTAGACAAGATTTTCGATTGGAAGGGTAATCTCGGGTTCTTGACGGAGCATTTCTCGAAGACCTTTGTCGCCGGAACCGTACCGCTGATGCTCGCGACGATAACGCTCCTGGAACTCGCGACGGGCATCGTCGCCGCGGGCGGGTTCGTCAAAGCCCTGCTCACCGGCGACACGATCTTTATCTTTATTTCATCGGTTCTCGGGGCCGCCACACTCTGCGCGCTCTTCTTTGGCCAGCGGGTCGCAAAAGATTACCCCGGAGCCGCAGTCCTGGTTCCGTATTTCCTTCTGATGTTGGCGATAATGTTTCTCACGCGTCCTGCCTGATACGTTCCACGCATTTTCCTCGCGTTTCCGAGTAGTGGTCGCTGAACGGCCAATATATTCAGGAAGGAAAATTCGTATGAAACTCATATCAAAAGCACTTTTCTCATTCGTGGCTGCGGCGGCTATCGCGGTTGCCGTCGGCTCGTATTTTGACAACAACGTCTCAGCCCACGACGGTGATGAGACCTGTGGAAAGGAATGTCGCAAACAGCTCGCCCAGGTACGAGCCGCTACCGCGAAGTATCACGACGTAGACGAAGCTCTGCTCGAAGGATATGTTCCCCTCAGCGGATGCGTCGCCCTCCCGACCGGGCCGGCTATGGGCATTCACTATGCCAATGTCCAGAAGCTTGACGGAGAGATCGACGTCAATGATCCGGAGATCCTTGTTTACGCTCCCGATACCGACGGAAGCCTTCGCCTCGTAGCAGTTGAATATATGATCCCGAAGGTCCTCGTTTCGGAACTGCCTGAGCTTTACGGCCAACATTTCCACGACGGCCCGAACGGCACCTGGACCTTGCACGCTTGGGTTTGGCGAAACAACCCCGCGGGAATGTTCGAAGATTTCAATTCGAAAGTTAGCTGTCCGGCGATCTATTAGACCCAAATGAAAAAAGGCGGGCTACAAACCCGCCTTTGCAATGCTCAAAATGTCTCTCTATTTTATCTTCGTAACTTCGATCGTCGCTACATAACCGTTACGATTGATGCGCACGTTCGACCGCAATTCAGGTGTAAGGCCCTTGAGAGTAAAACGATAATTTCCGTAGGTCGGAGCGGTGCTTCGCGTCATCGTATTCAACTCGATGACCTTCGATCGCCCGTTCTTTGTAACGCGAACCTTGATCTTCGCATTTCCCGCCCACACGCACTGCGCATCGGCCGGACATCGGGAATCCTCGACCAACTCTATGAACGCGATCTTTAAGCCACCCTTCGCGGTAACCTCTTTATTTATCTGCACTTGAACATCATCTGTACCTTTTGCGAACGCAGGCATCACGCCCACCGCCAGCACCACAAATAACATCCCAACGATAAACTTCTTCATACTGCCCTCCTGGCCCATTCTCCGGCCGCATCACTTTGATGCCAACTAATGAACGCAGGCAGGCTGCAAAACTTGCACAAACAATCTAGGCATTCGCCGCGCCCGTCGCGTTCAACTTCTCGATTATCGCATTGGCGAACTCATCGGTCTTCGCGCCGCCGCCCAGGTCCTTTGTTAGAACCTTGCCTTCTGCCAGCACCGCGAGCATCGCCTTCTCGGCACGGTCTGCAGCATCTTGTTCCCCAAGATGGCGAAGCATTAGAAGTCCCGACATCAGGATGGCGGTCGGATTCGCGATCCCTTGTCCGGCGATATCCGGAGCGGATCCGTGAACGGCTTCGAACACCGCTCCTTGCTCGCCGATGTTTGCTCCCGGAGCGAGGCCGAGCCCACCGATCAACCCGGCGCAAAGATCCGAAACGATGTCTCCGTAGAGATTCTCCATTACCAGAATGTCGAACTGCTCCGGCCGCATCACAAGCTGCATACAGCAGTTGTCAATGATCTTGTCGTCAGCCTCGATCTGCGGGAAATTCTTCGCGACATTGTAAAAACACTCCAGGAATAAACCATCGGAGAGCTTCATGATGTTCGCTTTGTGAACCGCTGTAACTTTCTTTCGGCCGTTCGCAACAGCATACTCGAACGCATACTCAGCGATCCGCGTTGATGCTTTTTCGGTAATGATCTTGATGCTCTCGACCACGCCCGGAACGACCACGTGTTCCAGACCCAAATAAAGGTCTTCGGTGTTTTCGCGTACGATGACGAGGTCAAGATCCGGATTTCTGCACGGAATACCCGGCAATGCCTTGATCGGACGCACGTTGGCATAGAGGTCGAGCGACTTTCGAAGGCCTACGTTTACGGACGTAAAGCCCTTTCCGATGGGAGTCATCTGCGGGCCTTTCAAAGCTGCCTTGTTCCGTTTGATCGATTCGATCGTCGATTCGGGCAGCGTCGTCCCATATTTCTCCTGCGCCTGCACACCCATAATGTACGTTTGCCACTCGATATCGACACCCGTCGCCTCCAGAATCCTCACAGTTGCCGCGACTATTTCCGGTCCTATTCCGTCGCCCGGGATCAATGTAATAGTGTGTTTCATAGCTTCTAAACTATAATAGACATAAACATAACCGCGATAAAGACTTGGTTGTAATGAATTCGGATTTTGTTATCATCGGCGGCGGAGTGATCGGCCTCACCATCGCTCGCGAGTTGCACAGACGCGGTGCGGGAACGATTACCGTCATTGACCGTGGCCGGGCCGGAGGAGAAGCGTCTTGGGCGGCCGCCGGTATGCTCGCGCCAAACGTCGAATGTCGTGCGGACGACGAATTGTTTAGGATTTGTACTGCCTCGAACCGACTTTATCCCGACTTTGCCGCCGAACTGCTCGCCGAGACCGGTATCGACATCCATCTTGATCGATCCGGAACGCTGTCGCTTGCTTTTACAGAAGATGAAGCCGCCGAACTCAATGCGAAATATACATGGCAGCGTAATGCCGGTATCACGGTCGAATCGCTTACCTCCGACGACATTCGAAAGCTCGAGCCCGAGATCTCGGCGAGCGTCCATAGCGGGTTTTTGTATCCGAACGATTGGCAGGTCGAGAATCGCCAACTGGTCGCTGGCCTCCGCAAATACTGCGAGCTAAATCAAATTGAACTGATCGAAAATACCGCCATGGAAAGGCTGGTCATCCGCGGCGGGGAAGCGAGAGCGGTAGAAACGTCTCGCGGCGCCCAACACGCAGATCGCGTCATCGTAACCGCCGGCGCTTGGTCGGACCAACTTCTGCCAGTTCCCAAAGTAAAACCTATACGCGGGCAAATGATCAGCCTCGCCGCGAGCGATCCCCGCATCTTAGATCGGGTGATCTACTCGCATCGCGGCTATCTGGTTCCGCGCTCGGACGGAAGGGTTTTGGTGGGGGCCACCGTCGAAAATGTCGGATTCAGTAAGGAAGTGACCGCGGATGCGATCTCGACCCTGAAAGCCGCTGCGATCGAGATCGCCCCGCGGCTCGCCAAAATTGAGATCGCGGAGGCGTGGGCCGGTCTTCGACCGTTTGTCGAAGGCGAGATGCCGGTCATCGGCCGCGTCCCTGATATTGAGAACGCATTCGTTGCAACCGGCCACTACCGGAATGGCATCCTCCTCGCTCCGATCACTGCGAAGATGATCGCCGACGAGGTCTGCGGAGCATCAAGAACGAGTGGTGATCAGGCAGTACGGAAAGCGTCTCACTGACGAGATCTTTTATTGTTTCTGTGTTTTCTCTGGTTTCTTTTTAAAAACTGTAACCACGGAATACACTTGACACAAAGAAGAGGCCGAGATGGTTCCGCAAGTCCGATTTAACTAATGAAGCTTTACGCGATACTTATCGTTCTCCTTCTCGCTGTGGCGGCAGCCGCCCAATCAGGCCGAGCTGTAAAGATTGCAGTAATCGACGATCGTCCGTTGAAAGAACTCTTCGACGAGGCGAACAACTACCAGCGGCTGAAATTTGAGGAGTTTGAAAAGAGGAAGATCGGTGTAAGCAAGTTCCTTCGCGAAAAAACTGAAAAAGAACAGAAGCAGCTTGCCGCGAAATTTGCCGCGACGGCCGAGACACGAAAGGAACTACTGCCGGCCGATCTATATTATCTCGCCCTGCTTCATTGGATCGCCGAAAACCTCGACGCGACCTCTGAGACTCTTACAAAGTTTCTCACTCAAGATGACCGGACGCCCGAACGGACGCAAACCGCCCGATCGCTGCTCGTGGTCGTCGCCGCGAAACAAAAAAGAGTCGAGATGGCAATCGCCGCCCTTAACGATTATCAAAAAAGCGAACCGCAGAAGCTGTCAGAAAAGCTCCGGATGAATTCGGAGTTGGCAAAAGCATTCCTCGCGGATAACCAACCGGCAAAGGCAGCTCCCTTTGCGTCGGAGGCCTTCTCAACGGCACGCTCGTTGATCTCCGATCCCGCGCTTGTCTCTGTCAGCCTCGACCTTGTTTACGACAACGCGATGCTGCTTTTCGATGCCCAGCGGCTTAGCAACAACGTTGAAGGTGCTGAAAAGGCCCTCGAGGATCTCAGGCTCACGGCCGCGTCGCACGGTAATTCGATCTTCTATTTCTACGGCGCCGACAAGCTGATCACATATCGCATCGAAACCGGCCGTAAGCCGCTCGCGCTCGAAACGTATCTCTCTATGCTGATCGCGGCAACAAGAGAATTGCCGCTCGAGGGCCAGCGGGCGGACGCGATTAAGAGGATCCGCAACAGGGAAAAGCACTACAAATTGCTCGGCGAAGCTGCCCCGGAGTTTCTCGCGGTTGATAAATGGCTTCCCGGTACGCCCATTAAGATCGCCGATCTGAAAGGCAAGGTCGTGTTACTAGACTTTTGGGCGACATGGTGCGCTCCGTGCTTCGAGGCGTTTCCGTCGCTTGCCGAATGGCATACCGATCTTCGCGATCAGGGCTTTGAGATCATCGGATTTACCCGCTATTACGGTCGAGGCGATGGCGGGCCGGTAACACCTCCTGAAGAGATCCAATTTCTGGAGCGCTTCAAAATAAAGTACAAATTGCCGTATGATTTCGTCGTCGGAAAAGATCAAAGTACGCAGATCCTGTACGGAGCGACCGCACTGCCGACCGCTGTCCTGATCGACCGCAAAGGAGTCATCCGTTACATCGAGGCTGGCACGAGCTCGAGCCGGCTTGTCGAAATGCGAGAGATGATCTTAAAACTTTTAGCCGAGAAGTAAGGCACAAGCGGCAGCGAGTGTGGCCTGTAAAGCCTCGAGCACCACCGAATTGATAACGACTTCGCAAAAGACCTTAAATTTCTACGATCGCATCGCCGACGTTCACAACCTCGCGCTCAAACTCAACGGCTACAAGGATTCCGTCGCAAAATTTCTCAGGTCGCTTCATCTCGAAGTGAATTCGGAGACGATGGTTCTCGATGCTGGAAGCGGTACGGGAATCGTCACACTTGCGTTTCATCAGGCCGGATTTCGGCCTAAGAGGACAGTTGCTCTCGACCTCTCGAGCAACTCGCTCAAACTCGCTGTTGAACAGGCTGGGAAAGAGAAAAAGGTCGATGCGAAGAACATCCAAGCCGTGCAGGGCAATGTGCTCGCACTTCCGTTCGGCGATAAGAGTTTCGACATCGTCCTCTCGTGCGGCGTGCTCGAATATGTTCCCTTGGAGGATGGCCTCCATGAATTCGCCCGCGTTCTCAAGCCCCGCGGAAAGCTCGTCCTGCTTCCGGTCAAACCATCGCTGGTCGGCAGCGTCCTCGAAATTATTTACAACTTTAAGATCCACCCGCTGGAAAATGTAAGAAAGATTTCACAACGCTACTTTAATATCGTCGGTGAGCACGAGTTCCCCGAGACCGAGCCCATCGCGTGGTCAAAAGCAGTTTTTCTGTTGGAGAAGAAGTAACGGAACGGGGACTTCTTCGTCGGTGAGTCAGTTCCATGCCCCTTATAATCGCCCACCGCGGAGACAGTAAACACGCGCCGGAGAATACCCTCGCCGCCTTTAAGCGAGCGATCGATACGGGTGCTGATGGGATCGAATTCGACGTTCGGCTCGCAAAAGATGGGATTGTGGTTGTTTTTCACGATTCGTCGCTCAAACGGATCGCCTACCACAAGGGCAAGATCGCTCATTACACATCGACCGAGCTTGGCACGATCGACGCAGGATCGTGGTTCAACCAGCATTCACCTAAACTCGCCGACCCCGCATACAAAAATGAAAGCATCCCGACTCTCGCCGACACGCTTGAATTCCTGAAAAGTTTCAAAGGCCTTATCTACATTGAACTCAAATGCAAAGAGGCCGACACGGAACGGCTCGCGAAGGCGGTCACAGCCGTGATCTGTACGTCAAAACTCCTTCCACAGATCGTCGTAAAAAGCTTCAAACTCTCCGCGATACCGCTCCTCAAAACGATCTGCCCTGACGTTCGCACTGCGGCCCTATTCGCGCCAAAGATCAAAAATATCCTCCGCAAGGACAAACATCTCCTCGATCTCGCCGAAGAAGCGGGAGTTGACGAGATCTCACTGCACTACACACTTGCCACACGCAAGCTGATGAAGAGGGCCGCGAAGCGAAACCTCCGCGTCATCATCTGGACTGCCGACAATCCGCGTTGGATCAGACGCGCGATCAACCTCGGCCTGGCAGCGATCATCACCAACGACCCGGCTCGACTACTTGAGCGTCGACGTGAGATCCTTGGCCAAATTAGCTTTCGAGTTTTGCGATAAGAGTAGGTATTTCTTCCAAAAGCGGCAAGTCGCCATCGCCGAGAACCCCATCCGCTTTCATCCTGGTCAATGCTTCCAGCGAATCCCGCAGATGCTTAACCGCCGACTTCAGATCCTCCGGAGAGCGTGCCAATTCGGAGTAGCAAAGGCCGATCCGTTGAAGGTTGAGCGATGTCATTCGCCGCGTATACGAATCGCCCGGATTGGCGGCGAGAGCATATTCGAACTCGCCCTTCGCAGTCTCGAAAGCCGTCAACGCCGCCGCCCAGTCTTTGAGCGAAACATAAAGTTCGCCGACCGCAAAGCGGGCATTCGCGACGTCGTATATACCGCTTTTATTGTTCTTGTCGCTATCACGGATCTCGCCGAAGACCGTCAGCGCCAGGTCTAACTTCGCGAGTGCCTCTTTGGGACGGTTGGCGGAAGTAAGGGCCTGTGCCAATTTTTTGGAACCCATCGCGACGTCCCGTTTTGCACGCTGGCTTTCGGGGTCCGCGGCGTATGTTTTCTGAGCGATCACCAAGCTGCGTTCATACAATGCGACAGCTTCGTCGGATTTCTTTAGGTCATCGAGATTCTCAGCTCGCTTGTTCAAACAGAGGATCAGGTCACGCTGAAAGTCCTGGTCGTTTGGATTCCGCGCGGCTATCGGCTCGGTCATCGCTAGGCCTTTCTGGAGGTTCGCGGCAGCCGCCTCCAGCTCGCCGTCCCAGCCCTGAGCCTCACCGATCTGGACGAACGAATAGGCATACTCCGACGCAAGTTTGTCGTCGTCGGCGAATTCCGCGGCAAGGGTCGCGAAGATGTCACGTGACTTCTCGTAGTATTCGATCGCTTTCTTATTATTGTTGTCGTAGAACCAAGTGACGCCAACCGTACGGTTGGCCATCGCGAGTGCTTGCCTCGCCTCCCGGCTCGCCTCCACTGCCGCGAGCCGTTCGCGAATCGAGAGCGAACGCATCTGCCAGCCCATTGCTTTGGCGTAATCGCCGGCGTTCGATTCAACGTCGCCGATCGACTTATACAGTCCGGCGAGCTCGCCCTCGAGCTTGGCGTTTCCCCGGCCGCTCTCCATGAGCGATTCCCGCATCTGACGCGATTTCTCATAGCTCGCAAGAGCGCCGGCGACGTCACCGACGTTCGGCCTATACGGATTGCCCTGGACGTCTCCGACCTTCTCGTAGGCGGTCGCGAGTTCACTTAACAACGAAGGATCATCGGTCGATTCTGCCGCTAGCCCGTCAAGGTATTCAAGTGCTCGCTTAACTAATAGCTCACGTGCCGGCGTCGAACCCGGAAGCCGTTCGATAAGCGGCGAGAACTCGAACAGGAATGAATTTGCGAGTGCTCTTACATCGTTGAACCGCTTCTCGGCACGTGAGCGTTCAGTCCGGGCAACCTGCGCCTGCCAAAGGGTTGCGATGATTCCGGTAATGATCGCTGCTGCCAACAACAGGCCGGCCCCGACCCCGAATTTATGCCGTCCTACAAATTTCGATGCGCGATATGAGATGGTGTTTGGCCGGGCAGTTACGGGCAACCCGCTGAGATGACGCTCAATATCCTCGGCAAACGCTCCGGCCGATGAGTACCTCCGTTCCGGCTCCTTACGAAGAGCTTTGAGGATAATATTGTCGAGGTCACCCTTCAGCGTCTGCGGCGACAAGGAGAAAACGTGCTGGCCCGTACGTCTTACGCGGCTAAAATCTGTCCCAAGTTTTTCGGTTACTGCCTCGCCCGATCGATAATCCGGCCATTCGAATTCCCCTGATCGATTCGCGTTGTTCGCAAGGCTCGATGGGGCCGCCGGCTCTTGTTCGAGGACCGCGCTGTAGATCGCACGTAGATTACCTTCTTCCGCCTCGAACGGCCGGCGGCCGCTGAGCAGTTCGAACAAGATCACGCCGAGAGAATACACATCCGAGAGAGTCGTCACGCTCTCCCGCCGCAACTGCTCGGGCGATGCATACGACGGCGTCATCACACCCATCTGCGTGATAGTCGCCGCGTCCATCGCTTCGTAGCCCTCAGACAAGATCTTCGATATACCGAAGTCGAGAAGCTTCGGCACGCCGTCGTGCGTGACCATGATGTTCGACGGCTTCAGGTCGCGATGGACAACAAGGTTACGGTGAGCAAATTCGACGGTCTTGCAGACCGTCTTGAAAAGGTTTAGCCGGGCGTTTAGGTCAAGACTGTGCCGAGCGCAGTATTCGTCGATCGGCGAGCCGTCGACATACTCCATAGCAATGAAGGGAATGCCGTCGGATGTTGTACCTGCGTCGAGCAGTCGTGCGATATTCGGGTGCTCGAGCGATGCGAGAATTTCACGCTCTCGGTCGAAGTGTCGCCGAAGAGCGTTCGTGTTCAACTCGCGCTTCAGCAGTTTTACGGCGGCCTTCTGTTCGAATTTCCCATCGGCACGTTCCGCTAGGAAGACCGCACCCATTCCGCCGTGGCCCAGTTCCGAAACGATCCGGTAGGGTCCGACCAGCGTGCCCGCCAAAGGCCCGGGCGAATCGACAAAATCGCGCGCCAGTTCAACTGCCGACGCTTCGAACATCGATTCCGAGTCGGTCTCAAGCTCAACGAGCGATTCGACTTCGGCGCGTATATTGGGCGTTAGATCCGCTCGATCAAGGTAAGACGCACGCGCTGACGGTTCGATCGCGAGCAGTTCGTTTAGAACTTCCTTTATTTTTGACCAATCATCGGCCATGTTTCTTGAATTTCACTCTCCACCCTAGAAAGCGGAAAAACGTGCGGGAGCGCGACAAATTATTTGTTCAGTTCGCGATAGAGCCAAAGCTTGGCGACTTTCAGTTCGCGTAGTACCGTTCGCTCGGAGACGTCCAGCGTCTCCGCGATCTCGGCATTGCTCAACCCGCCGAAAAATCGCATCTCCACGACTTTCGCCTGTTGTTCGTCGACCTTTTCAAGCCGATCCAACGCCTCGTTCATTGAGATGATAGATTCCGCACGCTGTTCGACTGGGATATCGACATCGTCGAGCGAATAGTGGATCGGACTGCTGCCGCGCTTGGCTGCGGAATGTGTCCGGGCGTGATCGACCAGGATCTGCCGCATCAACCGCGATGAAATGCCGAAGAAATGCGACCGATTCTGCCAGTCGATGCCGGTCTGCTTCGCCAGGCGCATGAATGCCTCGTGAACGAGGGCCGTCGGCTGCAGAGTGTGATTCGAACGCTCGCGGGACATCAGATATCTCGCTTGTCGCTTCAGCTCCTCATACACGTACGGTAACAGACGGTCCTGCGCGTCATCCTTACCGTCATTCCAGTCCTGCAGGATCTGGGTGATCTCTGGCGGGTTCTCCATAATCGCTTTGTGAGGACGTAATTTGTAGGTGAAACGCTCAAATCGTAGACGATTTCTGCAAAAATTCAAAATTTTCAAGGGAATATTGTCGCCCCGGCGGCTGATTCCTCGCATATTCCACGGAGAAGAAGGTCTTAAACACGTCCCAACGGCTCTTCCAGCCGCGCGGGCGAAGACGACCGATTGACTTGCGGCTCTTTCAAGAACAGTATTGAACTCGGACGTGGTCTCGCTAGCTCGTCCTCAGCCTACCCCGATCGGTCGGCTCTTTACTGAAGTACACAGCCGAAACCAAGGGCACTTTGCCTTTGCAAATGCAGGTGCAATATGTCCGACAAATTAGACCTCATCGAAACGATCGCCGGGGTAGAAAAATTTTCCGAATTCTCGCGTCTTATGGGTTTGTCCGGTGCGAACGAAGTGTTTAGCCGCGGCGGCGATTTTACCCTTTTCGCGCCGACGAACGACGCATTTCAGCAGATCGCCGAGCAAGAGATGAAATATCTCCTGCGAGAAGAAAATAGGCCGCAGCTTAAGTCGATGCTCAAGTATCACGTGCTGCCCGGACGGATAAATGCCGACGACGCGGCTGCACTTCGCCGCACGGTGAACATTTCGGGTCAAGACGTCCGATTCACGAGCCGCGACTGCATCCGCATTAACGGAGCTGCTCTTCTCGACCGCGATCTCGAGGCGTCGAACGGCCTCGTCCACGCCATCGACGCCGTTCTCGTGCCGAGCCGCAACGAAGACTAGCAACCTCGATAAGCGATCACTTCACGCTTGCGTCAATTCCATTCCCTTTCGGTCCATTTCCGTACCACAGTTCTCACACGTCCAGCCTCCCCATAACGCTTGCCGAAGCGACGTCGGCGTTCGATATCTCGGTACCGGGGTCTGACACTCAGGACACCCACCGCGCTCGTTTACGTCTGCCTGCACCTTCCCCGCTAACGCAAATACGATCACGAGGGCAACAAATATACTGATCGCAATGACCATCGTTCAAAACCTCCCTTCCGCCCGATAGACGCTCCCTTTGAACGAATTTGCCGCAAGGGCTTCAACTCTTTGAATAAGGGCGATTTAGGGTTAGTATTCACTGACTCTTTCCCTATCAATTCATCTATGAAGCGATGCCCCCAGTGCCGCCGAGACTATTACGATGAGACGTTGCTCTTCTGTCTCGACGACGGCAATGCTTTGCTCGACGGCCCGGCGAGCGGGTCAGAATCGGGAGTGGTAACCACAGGTTTCCCGTCAGAATCGCGTGCGCCAGCGGGCGGCCAGCCCGAAGACGAACCACAGACCGCGATCCTGTCGGAACCGCCTGCGTCAGCGGGCGGCCAGTTCGGTGAGACCGCGACTCGTGCCCAAGTTTTCACGACCGAGCAGACTGCGGTTCTTCCGTCGGGCATCACCGACCTGCCGCAACCAAAGGCCTTCGACAAAAGCCTACTCCTCGCTCCTATCGTCATCGCAGTGATCGTTCTCGGCGGATTCTTCGGCTACAAATATTTCTCGCCGGCCAAACAGATACAATCGATCGCCGTGATGCCGTTTGTTAACGAGAGTAAGAATCAAGAGGTTGAATACCTGTCGGACGGGATGACCGACACTCTCATCAGCAGTTTGTCGCAGCTGGCCAACCTCAATGTTAAGGGGCGTTCGTCGGTATTTCGCTACAAGGGTAAGGACGTGGATACCAAGACACTCGGCGTGGAACTGGGTGTTCAGGCGATTCTGTACGGCCGGGTGATCCAGCGTGGCGAACAGCTCTCGTTGAGTCTCGAACTGCTTGATGCGGGTACAGAAAACGTTATCTGGAGCGGTAAATACGACCGCAAACAATCGGATGTCGTAACGCTGCAAAGCGAGATCGCCCGCGATGTTTCGAACAAGCTCAAGATCCGGCTCTCAGGTGCGGACGCAGCCAAGGTGGAAAAGGGATACACCGCCGATCCCGAGGCCTACAAGCTTTACCTGCAGGGACGATTCTATTGGAACAAGCGAACTGCCGAGGACCTCAAGAAAAGCATTGGATATTTCGAACAGGCGATCGCCCACGATGCCGGGTACGCGTTGGCTTATTCGGGGCTCGGGGCCGTTTATCAGGTCATCCCCGGTTACACATCGGATCCGCCGCCAAGTGTTGTCTATCTGAAGGCTCAAGCCGCCTCCTTAAAGGCTTTGGAGATCGATCCGACACTAGCGGAACCCCATGCTACGCTTGGGGTCGCTCTACACGAATACGAATGGAAACATTCGGAAGCAGAAAACGAGTACAAGCGGGCTATTGAGCTTGACCCCAATTACCCCTCCGCTCATCAGTGGTACGGCAATTTTTTACTGGAAATGGGACGGTATTCGGAGGGGATCATGGAGATGGAGCATGCGGCGGCACTTGACCCTCTTTCACCCATAATCAATTCAAACCTCGGCAGAGCCTACCGTGCGGCTCACCGTTACGATGACGCGATCGTCCAGTACAAGAAAACACTCGAGATCGCTCCGAATTTCCGTATCGCCATGCAACATCTCTTCTTCACATATATGTTGAAAGGGATGTTCGAAGAGGCGATGGAAATAGCACGACAGGCTTTGCTGTCACAAGGTGTGCCACAGTCTGAAGTGGATAAACGTATAGCAGAAGGCAAGAACGCGTACCGAGTTTCGGGTGCAAAAGGATTTTGGCAGCTTACGCTTGAAACTGATCTGGAAGAGGCGCGGGCCGGCGGCCGCGAACTCGACCCCTATCTTCTCGCCTTCTATCAACTGGGATCCGGCAACAAAGAAAAGGCCCTGGGCGCCCTGGAGAAGGCCGTTGCCATGGGTCCTGCTAAGACCAGCATTTTGTGGCTTAAAGCAGAGCCTAACTGGGACCCGCTGCGAGATGAACCGCGCTTTAAGGCGATTCTGCGAGAGATCGGCCTGCCGGAATAGAACCTATGAAACGATGCCCTGAATGCAGGCGAGATTACGTAGACGACACGCTGCTCTATTGTCTCGAAGACGGATCAGAGCTTGTTCAAGGCTCGGTAGCGCTGCTGTCGGAACCGGAAGCTGTAGCGACTGGGTTCGACTGTTACGACGAACCACATACCGCGATCTTTCACGAGACCGCTACAGCAGGCGAGCCAGCTACGCGCGCACAAATATATACGACTGAACAGACTGCGGTTCTTCCGTCGGGCATGACCGAACTGCCTAAACCGAAAACATTCGACAAGCGCCTACTGCTTGCTCCGGTGGCTCTTGCGGTGATCGTGCTCGGTGGATTTCTCGGTTATCGATATTTAAGTGCCGCCGGCACGGAACAGGTCAATTCGATCGCGGTTCTTCCGTTTGAGAACCGCAGCGGGAGTGCAGACACCGATTACCTATCTGACGGGCTGGCGGACTCTCTTATTTATCGCCTCTCGCAGTTGCCGAATTTGAAGGTAAGTCCGACGAGTTCCGTGATGCGGTACAAGGGCAAGGAAACGGATGTATCCCAGATCGCGAAGGAGCTTGAGGTAGATGCCGTAATGTCGGGCCGGCTGGTGCAGCGGGGCGATGACTTATCCATCAGCGTGCAATTGATCGATTCTCGCACCGCAAAACTGATATGGGCCGAGCAGTATGACCGCAAGATGGCGGACCTCCTTGCGACTCAGCGCGAGATCGCGGCGGCGATCACCCAAAAGCTCCAACTAAAACTAAGCGGTAATGAAAAGGCCATCGCAAAGAAATATACGAACAACAATGAGGCCTATCAGCTTTGGATGAAGGGTCGATTTCACTTCGCAAAGCGAACCAAGGCGGACCTTTTTAAGAGCATCGAGATCTTCGAGCAGGCGGTGAAACTCGATCCAGGTTTTGCGCTCGCTTATGTCGGCATAGCCGAATCCTACACCGTGATTCCCTCCTTCCCATATGATTCGCCCGCCAACTGCATCCAAAAGGCAAAAGCCGCGGCCGCAAAGGCTCTCGAGCTCGACCCGGAATTGGCCGAAGCCCATACGGTCTCTGCAATGATCGCCGCAACCTACGATTGGGATTGGGCGCGGGCTGAGGCTGGTTTCAAGCGAGCTCTCGAACTTGATCCGAATGTTTCCATCACTCATTACCGCTATGCGTGGACATATTTAAGCCCGATGGGAAGGCACGACGAAGCGATCGCCGAAATGAAGATCGCAATGGAGAAGGAGCCGCTTTACCTGATTCAAGGTGCGAACTACGCGGCCGTGCTGATGTATGCGAGGCGTTTCGACGAGGCTGTCGAACAGGCAAAGAAGACATACGACCTGGATCCGGAATTCCTGGGAAGTATTAATTGGCTCGGGCATGCATACGCCGCAAGAGGGATGTATGCCGAGGCTCTGACCATGGTTGGTAAGCGTTCCGAATCCGATATGCCTTTGCGGGCTGCGGCAGGATATTGTTACGCCAAAATGGGTCAGCGGGAGAAAGCCCTTGCGAACATAGAGCAGTGGAAGGAGATCGAAAAGGAAAGGTATGTTCAGAACTATTGGGTCGCCATCGCATACGCCGCAATGGGCGACAAGGACGGGGCCTTCGCGGAGCTTGAAAAGGCCTATCGGAACCGCGACTGGTTTTTGCAGCGGATAAAGGTTGACCCATTCATGGACCCGCTCCGCAACGACCCGCGATTTAAGGATCTGCTGAAACGAATGGGTCTGCCGGAATAAGACTTATGAAGCGTGTTTTTCAAATCACTACGGTCGGCTTGTTCTTACTTGGCTTCGCCATTGCAGGTACCGCTCAGGTCGCCGTTCCGATCGAGAAGGAGCCGATGCATCGGCTCAAATTCGAGAACGAGTTCGTACGGCTGTTTGACGTGCTGGTACCGGTCGGCGAGGCATCGCAATATCATACGCATCGTTACGACGGCATCGGCGTGCCGGTCAGCAATACCCGGTTGATCGACGAGGAAGCAGGCGGCCAGAAGACGCACATTCAGATCAAATATGCCGCGGCCGCATTTCTCGAGCGGCCCTCACCGATGACACATCGCGTGTTCAACAGCGGCAAGAGCGACTTTCGGAATATTTTTATCGAGATTTTGCCAAGTAAGAATGGGGTGGTGGCCAAACAGCTCCCAATCCTCTCTAAAAGCCACGTGATCCTGATCGATAACGATCGCGTACGCATTAATCGCCTCGTCCTAAGACCCGGAGAATCGTCGAAGATGCACACGCATCCGATGCACGGCCTCGGGATCATTTTGTATGACTCAAAGATCGAGATCACCGCCGCGGACGGATCAAAGCGGGGTCTCGACCCGAAGGCTGGTGAATACGCCTGGCAGGATGCCGGAACGACGCACATCATCAAGAACACCGGCACGACCGTCTTCGAAGCGATCGATATCGAACTGAAACAATAAATGAAACGCTGCCCCCAATGTGGACGTGTGTACGACACCTCAATGATGTTCTGTCTCGATGACGGAGCCGAACTTCTCTACGGCCCCGCGTCAGAACCACCTGCGTCAGCGGGTGGTTTCCCGTCAGAACCGCCTGCGTCAGCGGGCGGCCAGTTCGATGACGGCCCAAAAACAGCGTTCCTGTCTGAACCGTATTTGATATCCGGTGGTTTCCAAGACACTGACCCCAAAACCGCTCTCTATCAAAACATTAGTGACAGTTCGATTGTGAAATCCATCGCGGTTCTGCCGTTCGTCAACATGAGCGCCGATCCGGAAAATGAGTATTTCTGTGATGGTATCGCCGAAGAGTTATTGAACGCTCTGGCGAAGATCGATGGTCTCCGGGTAGCGGCGCGCACCTCTTCGTTTTCATTCAAGGGCAAGAACGTCGCGGTGCGCGAGATCGGTCAAGCTTTAAACGTGCGAAGTATTTTGGAAGGCAGCGTCAGGAAAGCGGGCAATCGAGTGAGGGTAACGGTTCAGCTTATCAACGCTGCGGACGGCTATCACTTGTGGTCGGAGGTCTATGACCGCGAAATGCAGGACGTATTTGCTATCCAAGACGAGATCACGGCCGCAACAATAAAAAATCTAAAGCTCAAATTATTAGAGTCTCCGGCGTGGAATATCGGGCGGCCGGAAAACTTTGAGGCCCACAACGAGTGTCTGCGAGGACGGCATTATTTAAATAAACGGACGGCGGACGATATTTTGAAGGGTGTCCAATATTTCGAGAAGGCACTTCTTATTGATAAGGATTATGCTCCCGCCCTTTCCGGTCTAGCTGATTCATACAATCTGCTGGGGGCGGGCGATTATGCCGTTCTGTCACCTGATGACGCCTTTCCAAAAGCGAAAGAAGCGGCATTGCGGGCGTTGGAGATTGATCCCTCCTCCGCCGATGCTCACACTGCGTTGGGCTGGTCAGCAATGGTTTATGACTGGGACTTTATCAAGAGCGAAACGCACTATCTCAAGGCCATAGAGATCAAACCGGGTTACGCAACTGCTCACCATTGGTACGGAATGCTTTTGACCGAACGAGGTAATTTCGACGAAGGGGTCTCGGAGATGAAGACCGCTTGCACCCTCGATCCCTTATCACCGATCGTCAATGCCGATCTCGCCTGGGTTCTATATAACGCCCGACGTTACGACGAAGCCATTACCCAGTGTCGAGCGACGCTCGAAATAGAGCCGAACTTCTCAGTTGCGTATTGGAACCTTGGTCAGAGTTTGCGGGAAAAGGGATCGTTTCCGGAAGCCCTCGCCGCCTTTGAAACAGCCGATCGGCTATCTGGCGGAAATCAAGTGTTTCGTGCCGCACTGGCACATGCGTTGGCACTTTCGGGTCAGAGAGATAGAGCTACCGAGATTCTTGAAGAGTTTTTAAGCAGATCGGCCAACGAATATGTTGCCCCTCACGCAATGGTCATGATCTATATCGGACTCGGCGAACTCGATCAGGCATTTGACTGGCTTGAGCGTTCATTCCTGGAGCGATCTGATTTTATTGTCGAAGCCAGAATAAATCCTGCCATTGATCCACTGAGAGACGATTCGCGATTTGACGACCTGCTTAGTCGAGCTAATTTATCGGGTAGAGCTATATGAGAGAAGCCTAAATGTGGACCGGATCACAGAACCGACACGACAAAACAATGAAGAAAACGCTACTGATCCTGCTGAACCTATTACTTGCTTCCGCCGCGATCGCTCAGACCGTCCGGCAGAGCGACATCGACGCGTTCGACAAGTATGCCGAAGCCGCACGACAGCAATGGAGCGTGCCTGGAATGTCGATCGCGATCGTCAAAGATGGGAAGGTCGTGCTGGCAAAAGGCTACGGCATTCGTGAGCTGGGAAAGAGCGGCGCGGTGAACGCCGAAACGCTGTTCGGCGCGATGTCTACGACCAAGGCGATGACCGCGGTCGCGATGGGGATGTTGGTCGATGAGGGAAAGGTAAGTTGGAACGACAAAGTTTTGAAACACCTGCCAGACTTTCGCGTCGCCGATCCCTACGTGACAAACGAACTGCGCGTGCGCGATCTCTTCACGCACAACGCCGGGCTGGGCAATGCCGATTTCCTGTGGGCTTGGACTCCCGAACTCTCGTCCGACGACATCGCCCGCCGAATGCAGTACGCGCCGCAGGCATACTCGCTCCGCAGCGGCTTCATTTATCAAAACATTATGTATCTCGTCGCCGGTAAGGTGATCGAGAAAGCAAGCGGTATTTCGTGGGAAAAGTTTATGTCCGATCGCGTCTTCGGTCCGCTAGGGATGAAGAACACGTTCGCGAATCTTTCACTGTCGAACGGCTATCATAATCGGTCGAAGGCTCACTATCAGATCGAAAAGAAGGTCGAGGTAATTCCGGAAATGGCCGCCGATCCGATCGCCGCCGCGGGAGCCGTTTGGTCAACCGCCGACGACATCGCAAAATGGGTAAACTTCAACCTCGGCAACACGACCGTCAACGGTAAAGAGCTGCTTAAACCGGCGACGCTCGCCGAGATAATGCGTCCGCAAACGATCGTCCCGACCGCTGAGTTTTACCCGACGGCAAGGCTGACGAAACCGCATTGGATGACCTACGGGTTCGGCTGGTTTCAGCAGGATTATCGCGGCGAAATGGTGAATATGCACACGGGCAGCCTTGCCGGACGAACCGCCATCGTCGGCCTCATCCCTGACAAGAAATTCGGCATCTACATCTTCGGCAATATCGATCACGCCGAGGTTAGACACGCGTTGATGTTAAAGGCGTTCGATATGTTCGTCTTCGGCGACAACACCCGCGACTGGAGCACCGAAGCAAAAGCACTATATGACGGCCTCGCCGCGGACGGTGAAAAACAACTCGCTGCCGTCAAAGCAATGCGCGTGCAGAATACGACAACGACTCTGCCGCTCGAAGCCTACGCGGGCAAATATTCCGACCCGTTCTACGGCTCGATCGACGTGACTATCAGCAACGGCAAGCTGGATCTGCAGGTCAGTAAAGACGCGGCCGGAACGCTTGATCATTGGCAGCACGATACGTTTCAAGTCGTGTGGAAAAAACGGTGGTGGGGCGAAGATTTCACCGCCTTCCAGATCGATCCGATCACAAATAAAGTTGATTCGATAACCATCAGCGGGGCTGTCCTAAAGCGCGAGGCTAAGCCCAAGGCGAATTGATCCAGAACCGTAAACTACTATGCATAGCCGATTTTTACTGACTGTTCTAATATCGCTCATCGCTGTGCTCACAGCGCTGTCTCAGACCCGCGTACCGACAATCGATGATCTTCTGAACGTCAAGAGCCTTGGCGGTGCTCGCATCTCGCCTGATGGAGATTGGGTCGCCTACACCTTTAATGAAACCGACTGGAAGCAGGACGCATTCGTCACCCATATTTGGCTGGTAAATACGACCGGCGGCAAACCATTTCAATTGACTCGCGGCGAGAAGTCGGCAGCGAATCCTCAATGGTCACCCGACGGCGAATGGCTTACGTTCACCAGCAATCGCGTCGGCGACAAGAACCAGATCTTCGCGATCCGCGTCGCCGGCGGCGAGGCAGCACAGTTGACCAAATCGGAGAACGGCGTGGGCGGTTATCAGTGGTCGCGCGATGGAAAACAGATCGCCTATACTTCCAGCGACCTCGATGCCAAAGCTGCAAAGGAGCGAACCGACTACCTCGGCGGATTCGAAGTCACGCGAAAGGAATATACATTCACTCAGATCTGGACGCTCGAGGTGGCGAAGGCGCTAACCGAACCGATCGCCGGCACGCAGCGGACAAAGGCCAAAGATTACACTGTCGGCTCATTCGAATGGTCACCGGACGGCACCCAGATCACGTTCAGTGCAACCGTAAACAGCGATCTGATCAACGGCTC
>JBDSLC010000059.1:0-3276 GCA_039916585.1 Pyrinomonadaceae bacterium
GCGATTTCCCGATAACTCAGGCAGTTCGCTTTCTTCGCGAGAAGAAAGTCGACTTCGTACCGCGACTTTATGATTACGTCGAGAAGGGCGGCACACGGGAATCGGCGAAGCAGTTGGGTGTGGACGAGCACGCGGTAGTGAAAACGCTGGTGTTTGAAACCAACGAAAGGAAGCCGCTGATCGTGCTAATGCACGGTGACCGCGAAGTTTCAACTAAGAATCTTGCACGCTTGCTGAACGTGAAATCAGTCGAGCCGTCGACGCCCGAGAAAGCAATGAAATGGACCGGGTATCAATTCGGAGGAACAGCTCCATTCGGTACGAAGACTGAAATGCCGGTGTACGCCGAACAGTCGATCTTCGAGCTTGAAAAGATATACATTAACGGCGGCAAACGCGGGTTTTTGGTCGAGATCGATCCGGCAGTTCTAAAGGCCACCCTTGGAGCGGCCGATGTCACGGTAGGTATCTAGATGACAAAATGGCGTGATTTGATGCAGGCGGGCGATTTCGTGGGAGCCGAGAAAGAGATGCTCGCAGAGACGGAGGGCAAGGATGGCTATGGACCTGACGCTGAGACCCGCGGGTGGTTCTACGAATCTTGGGGAGATGCCAGTGTCACGGGCGCCGAGGCCGAGCGAAAGTATATGGATGCTTATAATAACTTCGCGATCTTCGCTTCATGGTCGACAAGCGGCGGCGAAGGGACGGCGAGGATGACGGAAGTAGATCGAGTTCTGAAGAAGGCGGAAGATCGCCGATCCAAGGCTTAGAGACAATATGAGACGAATTATTGCGGTTGCCGTCGTTGCTTTGATTTGCGGGGCATCGGCCATGGCTCAGTTAACGGCTATACGTGCCGGGCGGATCGTCGATCCGGAGACGGGCAGTGTATCGATCAATCAGGTCATTTTGGTGGAAGGTCAGGATATCAAAGCCGTCGGGCCGAACGTTGCGATTCCGGCTGGGGCGACCGTGATCGATCTTTCGAAGGAGACTGTCATCCCCGGAATGATGGATGCCCACACCCACTTGTGCATGAACACTCAGCACAAGCGCGACAACGGAAATTATTACTTCACGACGCTGCTTGATTCGAATGCAAAGCGGGCGATCCAAGGAGCTGTGAATGCGAGGTCGATGCTGGAGTACGGCTTTACGAGTGTCCGCGATGTAGGCAATGAAGGGAACTATGCCTGCGTCGAGGTGCGACGGATGATCCAGAGCGGCGAGATCGATGGGCCGACGTTTATTACTGCGGGACGCATCATTGCTCCGTATGGCGGACAATTTGCCCTGCAGCCGGACAAACAGGGTCTTGCCGAGCCCGAGTACCTATTTGCTGACACCCGAGACGAGATCAAGAAAGCCGTCCGCCAGAATCTCCATTACGGGGCGACGGTGATCAAACTCGTTATCGATGATCAGCGTTATATCTATTCCGTTGACGACATTAAGTTAGCGATCGAAGAAGCTCATCTTGCCGGAGCGAAACTCGCGGCTCATGCGTGGACGGCGGCAGGTGCGCTGAATGCGGCGAAAGCAGGCGTCGATTCGATCGAGCATGCTGTGGCGATCACTGACGAAGCTCTCGCGATAGCAAAGAAAAACAACGTCGCGATCACGCCGATCCCATTCACTGAGCGTGACGCCGTACTAAGTGGAACGCCGGGAGGCAATAAGGAAGCGAACGAGCAGATGTTCATTGACCCGGTTCGTCGAGCTTACAAGGCTGGAGTGACGATGGTCTGGGGGCCGGATGTGATCTATAACACCAAGGAATTCCCCCGAGGCAAGGTCTCGATCGACACGGTCGACGAATGGAAGATGACCGGCATCCCGAACCTCGTCATCCTGCAAGCATTGACCACAAACGCCGCGAAGCTGCTCGGCATCGAAAAGACACGAGGCTGGATCAAACCCGGATTCCGCGCCGACATCGTCGCAGTCCGCGACAACCCGCTCGAGAAGATCGAGACCGTGAAGGATGTGGTTTTCGTGATGCGGAATGGAAAGGTTTACAAAGCGATTCGTTGATTCTGTTAGATCTGCCGTGTCTTGGCGAGGAGGTACTAGACGAAAACTAGAACTCTAATGTTGACGTCGATTGGAGCCTGTTTGGTGGTCGGGCTTCTTGCGGCATATTCTGTAGCATCGGAACCAATTGCCTATGTAGCGTCGATGACCTATGGCATCTTGGTCCTTTTCGTTCTTCCAGTCGTTATAGTCGTGCTCTTTATTTCTGCAATCGTCGCTGCGATTCTCGACAAGGCGAGATATGCGGCCGCGTTAGTTCTTTGTTGCATCCTTCTGCCCGTCTCGTTTCTGGGAGGTCTGCAGGCAATGAAGGTTCTAAGATTAGCTCGGTATGAGACTCCAGGTCTCAATGACATGCGGCCTATCGACGAACAGCCGAATGGAAATGTCATCGTGATCTACACGAAAGAATCGACATTTGACGAACAGGAAAAATTATCGAACGAAGTGATCCATCCTTGGAAAGAAGGTCCTGGATTTACAGGCGAGACGGGTGTCCAGGCGTCTATCGGATTAGGCGACATCGACGGGCGAATCGCCCAGAAAATCCTATTTAGAGCTTCAGCGACCGAGGTTGAAAAAGAAAAACTTCGAATGGGACTTCAAGCATCGCCAGTCGTCTACAAATATTTTGAGAACCTTACGGAAGCGGAGGTTAGAGAAAAGCTAACACCCGCGAATGGGAAGAAACCATTATGAAAGAAGCAGTTATCGTATCGGCCGTGCGTACGGCTGTGGGAAAGGCGCCGAAGGGCACGTTGAAGAACACGCGTTCGGATGAAATGGGAGCGGTCGCGATCAAGGAAGCGGTTGCGAGAGCGGGCGTGGATGCATCGTTGATCGACGACGTGATCATGGGTTGTGCGTTTCCCGAGGCGTCGCAGGGGATGAACGTCGCGCGGACGTCGGCTATCCTAGCGGGACTTCCGGTCGAGACTAGCGCGATGACGGTGAACCGTTATTGTTCGTCGGGCTTGCAGACGATCGCACAGGCGGCGGAGAGGATACAGGTCGGCGGCGCGGACGCGATCGTCGCGGGCGGGCTCGAATCGATGACGGCGATCCCGATGGGCGGCAATTCTTTCCGCCCAAATCCCGGCCTCGCTGATACTTATCCCGATTACTACCTGAACATGGGCCTGACCGCCGAGAACCTCGCGAAGAAATACGAGATCACCCGCGAGCAGGCGGACGAGTTCTCGATGCAATCACATCAGAAGGCTGCGGCCGCGATCGCCG
>JBDSLC010000060.1:0-8840 GCA_039916585.1 Pyrinomonadaceae bacterium
GGATGACGGTTTGACGATCGAAGCTGAGGCGATTACGACCTCGCAAACCGGTGTTGAAATGGAGGCGCTCACTGCCGTATCAGTCGCAGCTTTGACCCTCTACGATATGTGTAAGGCGGTGCAGAAGAATATCGAGATCACCGACATCAGGCTGGAATCCAAGACCGGCGGGAAGGCCGACTATTGTGCAGAAGCCCGCGCGTGAGCAAGGGTCTAACATTCAACTTGACAGTTACGCCCTTGCTCACGCGCAGGCCTCTGCAATTTACTTCGCTACCGCCGAACTTTCGGGTAAACTTATTCGTAATCTATTGCACCTATTTAACGGGAGAATTACGTCGATATGAGATACAAAGTCGCACGCGAGGCCGAACCGGCATTTAAGCTTTTGATCGTCGCAACGCTGATCAGCGTCGGCCTTTGGTTTCTTTCTGGCTATATTCCGCTGATCGGTTACCTGACCTATCCTTTGCGGATCTTCGCAACATTCATTCACGAGGGGGGACACGCTTTGGCATCCGTACTGACCGGCTCCGCGGTATCGAGCCTTTCGGTTTCGCCTGATGGCAGCGGCGAAGTTTATTCGATGCCTACCGGGTTTTTCTCGGGCCTGCTTATCTCGAGCGCAGGGTATCTCGGGACGACTGCATTCGGAGCGGGGTTGCTGACTTGGATGCGGTTCGGGCGTTCGTCGAGGGTCGCGTTGCTCGTTTCCGCGGGATTTGTCGGCGTGATGACGCTCGTGTTCGGATTGATCACTCCGTTTTTCAATTTCTTCACGACATCGACCGCCGGCGGTTTTTTCTTCACTATCTTTTCGGGAGCCCTTCTCGCAGTAGGCTTAGCAGCTATCGCTAAGATCGCGACCGCAAAGTGGGCAAGTTTCGCAGTCGCGTTTCTCGCTGTCCAGTGTCTGCTGAACGCCGTTTTCGATCTCATCAACGTATTCTTCATTTCGGCCACCACCTCGATGCATTCGGACGCAGCGAACATGGCTGCCGCTACGGGCATTCCCGGAATGGTCTGGGTGCTCGTTTGGATGGTCGTCTCGATCGTGATGATCTCCGTCGGACTCCGCGTCTACGCGGTTAATAAGAACAAGGCAACGGCGACCGATTCCGTTTTCGAAGATTAGTTCAGAATATAAGCCTTAGGTTTTCGTTCAGAGTTCAAGCTTTAGCTTGATTCTGCTGCCGATTGGCCGTTTCTTGGCAGCGGATACAAGCTAAAGCTTGAACTCTGAACCCCGAAGCTTAAACTCTGAACCCGAACTCTTGCCTAGCACTCCCATTCGTGATACAACTTTCTTCCTATGAAAGCCGCACTCCTCTTGTTATTTCTCGCAGTTGGCGTTTCCGGCCAGATCAAGAAGCCTGAACCGCTGGCTGTGAAGGTGCCGTTCGCGGAATCGCTGCAGGCTATCGTTGTCACCACGGATGATTGGACGGCGACGACGGGCGATGCTCAGCTTTTTGAGCGTAAGAATCTTAAGTCTAAGTGGAAGGCCGTTGGGAAGGAGTTTGATATCGTTGTCGGGCGGACCGGGTTGGCGTGGGCTCAGGACTCGGCTCCGGAGTCGGCCTCGGGGTTTAAGAAAGAGGGTGATGGGAAGTCTCCGGCGGGGATGTTTCCGCTGACGTTCGCGTTCGGAAAGGCGGAATCGATCAGTTCGAAGCTCTCGTATCGAAGGCTTGAAGATCAGACCGAGTGCGTCGATGATGTGAATTCACATCACTACAACAAGGTAGTCGGACGGCTGCAGGTTGGGATATTTGATTGGAAGAGTTCGGAGAAAATGGCGGAGATCACGCCGGAGTATGATCTCGGGGTTTTCGTCGCTTACAACTCGTATCCAGTCGTGAAAGGCAACGGGTCTTGCATCTTCCTGCATATCTGGAGGGACGCGAATACGCCGACGAGCGGATGCACGGCGATGGCCCGTGAAGACCTGGAGAGGGTCGTCGGATGGCTCGATCCGACGAAGAGTCCCTATCTCGTTCAGATGCCGGAGACAGAATACAAGGCGTACAAGAAATCATGGAATCTCCCGTAGAACACATCATCACATTGAATGACATTCCGGTCGGCGGCAGGCTGCTGGTGCGGTCGAAGAAGGATTGGCGCGTGGCGGTGGTGGCTCGGAAGACGGACGAGTTTATCTCGATCTCGATCGCTTCGACCTCCGGATATAACTACCGCATCCGACGCGATGCGGATCAGCAGATCTTTCTTGATGGGCTGATCCCTTTTCTTCCTCGGGATGAATCGGAACCGTGGCGGGAGAACTTCACGGGCTACGATGTGAGGTGGTGATCAATTGACGGCAGCCGTTGAATCGACAGCGATGATCTTCTTACTTTTCTCTTCTTGAACAAAGACGACGTATCGAACGTTCTTCGAGTTCCAACCAGCATCAGCCGGCACGGCGATCGACCGTTCCAGTTTTTGGTCCGAAGCTTCGATCTTATTGATCGTTGTCAGGCTTCTGACGACGCCGGTGTGGGAAAGTTTATTCCCGTTGTTTTCCCCGGCCCTGACATCGGTTTCAAGCCTATCCTCGGCAACAGCGAGCATGATGCTAGCCGACTGATGTTCCGGCAGATCACCGATCGTTACATTTAGATTCCCGTCACCGAGACTCAGGCCGACCACGCCTTTTACATTCTTTGCAGCATCCGCGACAGCTTGATCCGCCTTTCGTCCATTGCTTCCAACGAACTGCTCTCCACCGTCGACGATCATCTGAGGAGTGTAACTCGATTCCAGACCTTTGGCGGAAATATAGGCGTTCTGCCTTTCGCTAAACTCGGCTGATGAAAATCGGTCCTTCCAACCGAGCCGATCCCAGTAATCGACGTGATACGCGAGCGTGATCACTTTTGCACCGAAGGATGTCTGATGTTCTTGCATAAACGCCAGTTGACGATCGGCTGGCGGACAACTCGAACAGCCTTCGGAGGTAAAAAGTTCGACGAGGACCGGACGGCGGACTCTTTCTACTGGTGCAGTTTGAGTAGTCTCCGGGGTCGGCGTGTAAGCACACGAGGCAGTTCCCAAGGTCGAGTTCCAAACCGTCCAGGTGCCCGCAAGCAGCAGTAAGACCCCTAACGTTGTCGTAAATGCTAGTTTCATGACTAAAGGTAGATCTCGCTCGAAACGGATTTTATTCCAGTCCGCACCGTTCGATGCGCCTTCAAAATGAAAACGAAGCCCGATCGATAGGGAAAGCGTAACATCTGAGTCTACTGTTACACCATCGCTAGCGAGCGGGCTCCGCATCTTCGATCCGCCCTAATTTACGGCCTGCGGATTGGTCCGGGGCTTCGCGTTTTTGACGTATTTATCAAACCAATCGACCATCTCGCGGAGAGTGTGTTCGATGGATTCCTTCGCCGAATAGCCGTGAGCCTCCAGCGGCAGCATCACTAGCCGTGCCGTGCCTCCGTTGCCGCGGATGGCGGCGAACATTCGCTCTGACTGGATCGGAAACGTTCCCTGGTTGTTGTCCGCCTCGCCGTGCATTAGCAGGATCGGTTCGTTGATCTTGTTGGCATACCAAAACGGTGATACCTTGGCGTACATTTCCGGAGCTTCCCAGAAAGATCGGCGTTCGGACTGGAAACCGAATGGCGTGAGCGTGCGGTTATAAGCTCCGCTGCGGGCGATGCCGGCACGGAACACGTCGCTGTGGGCGAGCAAGTTTGCCGTCATAAACGCACCGTAGCTGTGTCCGCCGACTCCCACTCTATCCGGATCGACCACGCCCATCTCAGCCCCCTTCTCGATCGCCGCCTTTGCCGAATCCACTATCTGTTTCACGAACGTGTCATTCACCGTCAATGGATCGCCGACGACCGGCATCGTGGTATCGTCGAGCACGGCGTAGCCCTGAAGCAGGAAGAACAAGTGTGACATTCCGCCGATCTGCGTGAAACGGTTCGTCGACCCCGAAACCTGCCCGGCCGTAGATGCATCCGTAAATTCGAGCGGGTATGCCCAGACAACGGTCGGCAATGGAGTGCCCGGTTTGTAGCCCGGCGGCGTATAGAGCGTGAACGATAGATCGACGCCGTCGGCACGCTTATATTTCACGAGCTGCTTTTGGATCCCGCGAAGCTGAGGCGTGGGATCTGTAAATTGAGTTACAGCCACGATGGTTTTCCCAGCTTCACGGATGAACAGATTTGGAGGGTCAGATGGCGATTCCTTCCGGGTCAAGAAGGTCTTGCCTTCGTCATCTATCATCGCGACGAATGCCTCGTAGTCCTCAACACCAGAGCGAAAGATCTCATCGGTCTGCAGAGTCTTGAGATTAAGCGTGCGTAAGAACGGACGGTCACCCTGCGGCGAGGCACCCGCGCCTGAAAGAAAGATGTTGTCGCCATTCATTCGAACGACGGTGCTGCCGTTCGGCAGAGTTTTCATCACCGGCTGGCCGATGTCGTTGTAGCGGTCGTTGACGCTGATGTCGACGATCATCTTGGATGTAGCCGGATTTCGGTAATCCGTGACGAACATCCGACGCTTCTGCGTGTCGCGATTGTAATCGCCGTAGATCATCAGCCCATCACGCTCGCCAAAGCTGCGGCCTTGGAAGCGGTTCTGCGTCTTCAGGAGTTCGTTCGCATTCCCCGCAAATGGAGCCGTCAGGGTCATAAGCTTGTCGCGGTACTCGGCTTTCGTTTTCGGATCGCCGCCGTCGAGAGCTTCCGTCCAGATCAGCGTGGCTCCCTCAGTTGGGATCCACGAGTAACCGCGGGGGCCGGTCTGAACGCCTTGCACCGGCAGATTGTCGATCAGCGGCGTTTCGAGCAGTTGCTTTACGAGCTTTCCGCTCGTGTCCCAGATCTCATACTTTTTTGGGAAGCGGAACGACGGAAATAAATACGAGAACGGCCGCTGGATGCGCGAAACGAGGATGAACTTGCCGTCGGGTGAAACCTCGGCGTTGTCGATGATCGCAGGCGAGCCGATCTCACGCACCTTGCCGTTGAGGTCTATAAGCGCAAACTGCGAGGTTGCGTAATACTCATAGAGCTTTTCGTCGTTTGGAGACTTGAGCAGGTCCTGAAAGGTTGCGAGCTGACCTGCTCGTCCTGAGGTTTCCTGGATGTTCGGCTCCATCGGGACCAGATCTTGATATGCGGGAGCGGTTCCGCGTTTAGTTGGAACAAGGGTCGCCGCGATCGTCGATGAGTCTTCCCAACCGAAGTCGCCAAAGGCTGTATTGACGAAAATTCCGTTGACCTTTTTCGCCTTGGCTGTGGCCGTCTCGATTATCCAAAGTTCAACGCCCGCCGGAGTAACATTTCCAGCCGCGATGTATTTGCCATCGGGCGACCATTGCGGCGAGATGATCTTCGCACCTGCGGGAAGAGCGACGGCCATCTCTCTGCCGTCGGCAATGTTCTTCAACTTAACGCCGACCGAATATGGTGTGCGGTGCTGGCCGTTAGTTTTTGGATTTATCCGCGAACCGGCAAGCCGAAGCATAGGCTCGGCGAGTTCCGTAATAGGCGGATAGCGGAGCGGCTCGAACAAAGCGATCTTGTCGCGTGAGGGCGAGATAGATGTCGACGGGATCGCCGGGGCATCGAGGATCTCTTGAATATTTGCAGGCGGCTTTTTGTAGCTGCCTTGCGCGGCGGCGACGATGCATAGTGCACCGACGGCTAGAAAAATCGGGGTCAACCTTTTCATCATTTAGACTCCTTCAATGCCTTTAGAACTCTCGTCGCAACGTCCGCGATCGGCTCTCGGTCATTTGCGTGATTTTCGGTGAATACGACTATTACGACCTTCTGGCCGTCCGGGGTTTCGATGTAGGCCGCATCGTGGCGTGACTTGCTCGTCCAGCCGGCTTTCGACCATAGTTTCGTGCCCGTCATTTTACCGTCGATAAGGGCCTTGCCGGTGAATCCGACTGCCTGGTTGTCAGGGTCGGTTGACGGCTTTTCCCATTCGCGGGACATCAGCGCGAGCATTGCGTCGCTGCGCGTCTCGTTGACAAACCGCCGGGTTGCGATCTCGGCGAGCAGCCGCGCGGTAGCGTTGGTAGTGAGCATGTTGCGGTTTTGGCCCTTGTAGTTTCGCGACTGCTGCTCGATGCCGTATGCGTCTTCGCAGAATGTCTTCTGGTTGACGTTGATGTTGGTGTAGCCAAGCGACGAGAAAAACCGGTTCACGCGATTACGTTTAAACTGCCAGGCTTCGAACTGTTTCTGCGGCAATTCGCTACCGCTAGACGAATCAGTAAGCACGTCGAGAATGTATTGGGTCGCTTCGTTAGACGAATCGACTATCATATCGCGCAGCCCGCGTTCGAGTTCCTTCGACATTCCTATCTTGCCGTCTTCGAGCTGGCGCTCCAGTGCGGCCATATAGAACATCTTGACGACGCTCGCAGTGTACAACTGCGTGTCGCCGTTCACCTGCGCCGTTTGCCATTTCGCGGGATCGCGGAGGTCGATGACTGTCGCCGCCATCTCACCGGCTTTGAAATTGCCGGCTGCTGTCACTTCTGTGACGGCTTTGCTCAGGATCGCCTGAAGCAACGCCGACTGCTCCATTACAGGAGCGGCGTAGACTTTTGGTTTTACGATTTCGATCTTGTACCGGCTTTTCTGAGCGGCCGAAAGCGACACGAGCAGGCAGCTTGCGACAAGGATCGACAAGATTCTTGCGGGTTTGAACATCGGTTGTTATTAGTTCGTCTTTACGGAATGTAGTGCAATCGAGTATAAACGAAATACTTTCTCCGAAAAAGCTCTCCGCAACGTGGGATCAAATGAATAACGAAACCCTTGTACGCGGGATCGGCCGATGGGACCTCACGGCGATCGCGATCAACACAATTATCGGCGCCGGTATTTTCGGATTGCCGGCCCGCGTTCACGGGCTGATCGGATCGTACAGCCTTCTCGCCTTCATTCTGTGTGCGATCATTATCGGCTTTATCGTGTTGTGCTACGCAGAGGTTTCAAGCCGCTTTTCAGCAACGGGCGGGCCCTATCTCTACGCGCGTGAGGCGTTCGGATCGGTGGTTGGATTTGAGGTCGGGTGGCTTTATTGGATCGTGCGAATCACGACGTTCGCGGCGAACTGTAATTTGTTCGTAACGTATCTCGGCTTCTTTGACGAACGGATCGCGACGGGTACGGGCCGAGCTGTTGTCATCGGGGCGATAGTGGTTTTGCTTGCCGGCGTAAATCTCATCGGCGTAAAACAATCGGCCTTGATGACAAATCTCTTCACTGCCGGAAAGCTGATCCCGCTGTTTGTTTTCGTTCTAGTCGGGATGTTTTTCATACAACCCGCGAACTTCAACTTCGATGTTGTGCCTCAATACGACACGTTTTCTAAGGCGGTCCTGATCTTGATCTATGCGTTCGTGGGATTTGAAGTTTCGGTGGTTCTGGGTGGTGAAACGAAAGATCCTCAGCGGACGATGCCGTTTGCGTTGCTGGTCGCGGTTTTGGTCGTGGCTGTTTTGTACATCCTCATCCAGGTCGTCAGTATCGGCACTCTCCCGAATCTCGCTACTTCAGAGCGTCCACTTGCAGATGCCGCGGCGAGTTTCATGGGAGCGTTCGGAGCTGCGTTCATAACGGTTGGAGCTTTGATCTCGATTCTTGGCAACCTGAACGTTGGCCTGCTCGGCGGTACGCGGCTGCTGTTTGCGATGAGCGAGCAGAAAGATCTGCCGGCGGTCGTGAGTTCGACCCACTCGAAATTCAAAACGCCCTACGTCGCAATCATTTTCTCGGCGGTCGTGATCCTATTCCTGACGATATTTTCATCGTTCATCACCGCACTCGCGATAGCGACGATCACGCGTTTACTTGTCTACGCAACAACATGCCTGGCACTTCCCGTCTTTCGCAAACGCGGCGACGCACCTGAAGCGAAGTTTCTCGCCCCCGCCGGAACCGTTGCTGCAGTGCTTTCGCTGCTTCTAATAGTGTGGCTGCTGACGCAGGTGGATTTTGCTAAGGAAGGGCTACCGATCCTCATCGCTGCGGTTGTAGGACTCGCTGTTTATCTGCCGTATAAGGTCTTGAGCCGAACTATAAACGCTACTTGAACGCACCCTTGCCGAGCAAATTTTCCTGAAGATACTTGATCGTGTCGTTGAGCGTTTCCTGCGGATCGCGGGGTAGGAATCCGAGTTCTTCCTCTGCTTTCGACGAATCGAAATACCAGAAATGCTCGGCTTGTTCCACCTCTTTCGATGCTACCGGCGAGGTCTTGCCCCAGTGAGTGAACACTGATTCGATCATCGACGACGCCGACACCGCTAATTTCTTCGGCATCTTCAGCATCGGGGCAGACACGCCGCTGAGTCTTTCAAGCCGCCCAAAGAATTCCGCGAAGGTCATGTTCGCTGAACCGAGCAAATACTTTTCCTGATGCTGACCTTTCTCAACCGCATTGATGAACGCCGTCGCTGCATCACGCGTATCGACCATGCTGATGCCCCCGCTCGGCGTGTACGGGATCTTGCGGGCCAGGAAATCGAGGACGATCTTCGTTGAGCTGAGGCGTTCATCGTTAGGGCCTAGGAGGAGCGTCGGATTCATGATGACAAGCTTGCGGCCGTCACCGTCGAAGTTCTCGAGAGCGGCTCGCTCCTGATAATACTTCGACGCGTAGTAAGCCCATTGCGAGACCACATCGACCGGTTGCGGGAAAGTCTCGTCGAATATCTGTTCGTCTTCGCTCACAGCGATGGTCCCGCTCGATGAGGCGAGGATGATCGTCTCCACACCCGCTTTCGTTGCTTCTTCACAAAGTATCCGCGTGCCCTCGACGTGGACCTTGTTCATCGCAGCGGCGTCGTT
>JBDSLC010000061.1:0-14339 GCA_039916585.1 Pyrinomonadaceae bacterium
GGATAGGCTCCACAATTCAACAATAATAAGAGAGGGGCGGGGCGTCTATCGCCGCTTCTCCTATCTCGTACGAACTTTAAATTCGCCCGGTTAGTTTCTCTATGAGCAAGACCACGCCGTAGGTGAGCGCAGCGATGATCGCGGCCATTGGGATCGTCAAAATCCAAGCCCAGACGATCCGTCCGGCGACTCCCCACTTAACCGCAGAAAAGCGTTTGGCAGATCCGACTCCGACAATTGAGCCTGTGATAGTGTGAGTTGTCGAAACAGGGATACCTGCGGCGGTGGCACCGAATAGCGTCAAGGCGCCCGCCGTTTCTGCGCAGAATCCGCCGACGGGCTGAAGTTTGACGATCTTGGTTCCCATCGTTTTGACGATCCGCCAGCCGCCGGAGAGTGTTCCCAAGCCGATCGCAGCGTGAGCGGAAAGTACTACCCAGAGTGGGACATCGGGCAATTTTCCAACGGCGTCCATTTGCAGGTATCCACCGGCAACGAGGACGATCGTAATGATCCCCATCGTCTTTTGAGCGTCATTTCCACCGTGGCCGAGCGAGTAGGCACCTGCGGAGAACAACTGCCCTACCCGAAATACCCGATCCACTTTGTTGACTGAAACTTTGTGAAAGATCCAATAAACCGCGACCATTAGAATGAAACCCAGCGTCATTCCGATCAGCGGGGAAAGCACGATAAAGGTGAGCGTCTTGATCCATCCAGCCGCCTTCAGGACGGTTTCCGCACCGTAGAATCCGAAGTGCCAAATATACGAGCACAAGGCTGATCCAGCGTAGGCTCCGACAAGGGCATGCGAACTGGATGTTGGAAGGCCCAGATACCAGGTGATCAGGTTCCAGATCGTCGCACCTACCACGGCCGCCAGAAGCACAAACAACTGGTCACTGCCGGGTATTTTGGCAATGTCGATCATGTCGCCGCCGATAGTTTTTGCTACTGCGGTTCCGAATACCAAAAAAGCAACAAAATTGAAGAACGCCGCCCAGGCCACAGCGACACCCGGAGACAGGACGCGGGTTGCGACTACCGTGGCGATCGAGTTAGCAGCGTCGTGGAAGCCGTTAACGTAATCGAAAATGAGTGCGACGACGATGATCAGAACGACCAGGCTGAAGGCTGCTGTTTGTCCATCCATATGGCCGTTAGTTGTGTTTGAGGACTATGCTTTCGATGATGTTGGCGACGCTCTCGGCTCGGTCGGTCGCATTCTCAAGGATCTCGTAAAGTTCCTTCCATTTTATGACCATGATCGGATCGGTCGCATCCTTGAAGAGTTTGCCCATGGCACGAAAATAAATATCATCCGCCACATTCTCGAGTCGGTGGATCTCCACAAAATGAGCGTTGATCCCGTCCGGTTTGCTTAACATCGAAACGGCACGCTTTATCGCGGCAGCCAGCTCGCTGATCGTCTTTGCGAGAGCGCGGGCATCGTCGTTGAACTCTCGGATGTCGAACATAACGATCGCGCGAGCCCCAGCATCGATGTAGTCGCAAATGTCGTCTAGCGCCACAGCAAGCGTATAAATATCCTCGCGGTCGAAAGGTGTGATGAAGGATTTGTTGAGTTTAGTGGTTATCTCATGTGTGAGCGTGTCGCAAGCGTGCTCGACATCCTTGATCCGCTTCGTAAATGTCGAATGATCCGAGCCGTCAGAGGCAAGCATTTCCATAAGGATGGCAGATGCCTCCTCGATCTTGCCTGCCATATCGATGAAGAGAGTGAAGTATGCGTCTTCACGCGGCAATAAGCTAAAACCCATTGTGTTTGTGCGTTTCTCCGATTGATCTGAGACGGAACTGCACTAGCATAATGCCGAACCGCTCGCTATGTCCACACGAGAGGCTCGGCATTTTACATGAGACGTGTTACCGAGATGTTAGTGGAGGTTAAATTAGCCGACTATGCTTGATGAATGCGGCCTCACGAAGGTATACGTTTAGCTCGCAGATATCCTTTACATAGTCGCCTATACGTTCAAGATGTTTTGCGACGAAGAGAAGATGAGCAGCTCCTGTCGTTGCCGACGGATTGTCGATCATCATCTCCAAAAGTTCGTTAAAGACCCGTTTGTAGCTCTTGTCGATCTCTTTATCGCGCTCGATGATCTCACGCGAAAGCTTCGCATCCTCATTCGTGAACGCGTCGAGGGCTGATCGCAGCATTTCGGCCGCCGTCTGAGCCATGATCGGGAAATCTACATAGTTCTTTACCAGCGGCTCGATGTTGATGATCAATGCCGCCTCGGCGATACTGCCCGCGTGATCGGCAATGCGTTCGAGGATGGGCGTTATTTTGGCGACAGAGATCACAAACCGCAGATCGTGAGCAGCCGGATGCTGCAGCGCGAGTATCTCGATCGAAAGCCGGTCGATCTCAAGCTCCATCTGGTCGATGATCTTGTCTTCTTCAAGCACCTGTTTCGCCAGTACGCTATCGCGCTCGACCAGCGATTGCATCGCCCGCTGGACCGCCGATTCGGTTGCGCCGCCGAGCAGCAGGATCTTGTCCCGCAAAACGTCTAACTGTTGATCTATAATCCGATGATCCATTATTTCCTAGTCAATAATCGCTATACGCAAAACCTCATATGATAACAGCTATTGCCTAACCGAATCTACCCGTAATGTAGTCCTCGGTAAGCTTCTCATCCGGATTTTGAAACATTTTATCCGTCTTATTGTATTCGACGAGTTTACCAAGCATGAAGAAAGCCGTCCGGTCTGAGACTCGCGATGCTTGCTGCATGTTGTGGGTCACGATCACGATCGTATAATCGCGCTTCAGTTCCACAACGAGTTCTTCGATCTTTTGCGTAGCGATCGGGTCCAGTGCCGATGCCGGCTCGTCCATCAGGATCACTTCCGGTTGCACCGCAAGCGCCCGGGCAATGCACAACCTCTGCTGCTGACCACCGGAGAGGCCGAAAGCAGACGTATTCAGACGATCTTTAACTTCATTCCACAACGCCGCGTCGTGAAGCGCTTTTTCAACCCGGTCATTCAAGTCCGTCTTGCTGCCGTGGATGCCGTTGATCCGAATTCCGTACGCGACATTCTCGAAGATCGATTTCGGGAAAGGGTTCGACTTTTGAAACACCATTCCGACCTTCCGCCGCAACGCTACGACGTCCGTCCCAGGTGCATAGATGTTCTCGCCGTCCACGATCACTTTGCCTTCCGCACGGGCGATCGGGATCGTGTCATTCATACGGTTGAGTGTGCGAAGGAACGTCGATTTGCCGCAACCCGAGGGGCCGATGAAAGCGACAACCTGACGCTCCGGAACCTCAAGCGAGATGTCGAACAAAGCTTGCGCCTTGCCGTAAAAGAAATTCAGATTTGAGACACTGATCTTATTTTCCATCGATCTTCAACGAATGCGGCTAGTATCGTCGCCTCGTCACGATTCTCACCAATATATTTATTACCAGTATTGTGCCGACCAGTATTAGCGTCGCTGCCCAGGCCATCGCGTGCTGTACCTCGAACGGCCCGGTCGCGTAGTTGAATATTTGAACCGTTAGCGACGACATCGGCTGGTCGAGATAGTAATTATAGAACCGGCTATTAAGAGCGGTGAACAGCAGCGGCGCCGTCTCGCCGGTGACGCGAGCTATTGCGAGCATTGCGCCCGTGGCGATCCCCGAGGCAGCGGCCGGGAGCACAATATTCCACGACACTCGCCACTGCGGAGCGCCGAGAGCCAGCGCACCTTCGCGCATCGAAGTCGGTACAAGGCGGATCATCTCCTCAGTCGTGCGGGCCACGATCGGGATCGTGATGACCGCGAGGGCTAGTCCGCCAGCCAACCCGGACTGCCTTCCCATTGGCAGAACGACGAGGGTATAGATAAAAATGCCGATGATGATCGATGGTATCCCGATGAGCGTATCGGCAATGAACCTAACCGTGTTGCCATACCAATTCCTTCCGTACTCGGCAAGATAAACGCCCGCCGCTATCCCGACCGGGAGCCCGATAACAGCTGCCAGCAGCGTCATGATCGCCGAACCGAGAATCGAGTTGCCGATGCCGCCGCCCTCGCCAACGGGTTTCGGAGTGTCCGTCAAGAACTCAAAGCTGATCGACGAGAAACCGCGGATCGCGATGTAGCCGATGATCAGGAGCAGCAAGACGGTGACGAACACGGCGCAGATCGCGGTTAGGCTGGTCATTATTGTGTTGACCAACCGCCGCGTCCGATCTTTTGGAGTCGCCGTTATCGCCATTTCTTTACGCCGCCTTAGTGTTGCGACTGGCCACTCCCATTATCAAAAGTTTCGCGAACGCATTTACCACAAAGGTCACGAGGAACAGCACTAACCCGATCTCGATCAATGCACTCAAATAGGTCTCGTCTGTCGCGTCAGCGAAATTAGCCGCGAGTACAGAGGCGATCGTATACGCCGGCTCAAAGAGGGACGCGGATATCTGCGGTGAGTTTCCGATGACCATTGTGACAGCCATCGTCTCGCCGATCGCCCTTCCCAACCCGAGAACTACAGCGCCTGCGATCCCTGGGGATGCGTTTCCCAGCACGATCAGTGTAGTTTCCCATTTCGTTGCGCCGAGAGCGAGTGCGGCCTCACGTTGGGTCGTCGGGACTGCCTCGAGGACGTCACGCACGACTGCAGTGATGATAGGCGTGACCATTATCGCGAGGATAATTCCGGCGGTAAGTAGGCCAATTCCTGTGAGACGTCCCTGAAAGAGCGGCAGAAACCCGAGCGTGCTTTGAAGCACCGGTCCGAGGTACTCGCGAATGAACGGTGCGAGGACGAAGATCCCCCAGAGGCCGTAAACTACCGATGGAATTGCCGCGAGCAGCTCAACCATGAACGCGATCGGACGGGCCACTCTAGCTGGCGCCTGTTCCACTAGAAATACTGCTACTCCCAGCGAGATCGGTACCGCCATCACCAACGCGAGCATAGATGAAACGACCGTTCCGTATATGAACGCAAGGGCGCCGAAATTCTCTTGGGCCGGAGCCCATTCGCTTTCAAAAAGTATACCTAGCCCAAACTTCGTGATCGTCGGCCACGAATTGTTGACCATCATTACGAGGATCGCGGCAACGAGAACAAGAATGCTCGTTGCCGCCAACCAGAGAATAGTCCGGAATAGTTTGTCGCCAAAGGCGCCAGTTTGCTTCACAGGATACTTATATCGTGCTAACTACTGCCTCAAGGGCTTGCCGGCGTTTGTTAACGATCTTATCTTTCCTTCTACCTTTGAGACCAATTTTTCCGGCAACTTGGCGTAATGAAGCTCCTCCAAAAACTGCGATCCTTCGTGTGTTGCCCACCAGAGATAATCTGCGATCGCCTTACCCTTAATGGCATCTTTCTGATCTTTGTAAACGAGCACATACACGGTCCCGGCGATCGGGTAAGCCTCTGCACCCTCGGCATCGGTGATCTCGAACCGAAGATCTTCAGGCATCCGGTCAGCCATTCCTTCCGCGGCGTTCGAAACAGTCTTAGAGTTTGGTTCGATGAAGTTGCCGCTTTTGTTCTTGATCAAAGCGGTCGGCAGGTTGTTAGCTTTTGCAAATGTCAGTTCTACGTAACCGATCGTGTTCGGCGTGTTTCTAACCTGACCCATTACACCCTCGTTGCCCTTGCCGCCCATTCCGACGCCCTGCGGCAATTGCGGATTTTTGGTCCTGCCGATCGTCGATTTCCACTCAGGAACCGTTTTGGAAAGAAAGTCCGTAAAGACGTCGGACGTTCCGCTGCCGTCGGCACGAAATACGGGAGTGATCGTCGCGGAAGGAAGTGCCGCATCCGGATTTTCCTTTTTGATCCTGGAGTCGTCCCAGGTCTTTATCTTTCCTAAAAAGATGTCAGAGACAATCTCCGGCGTCAGCTTCAACGGCTGCTTTACTTCGGCAAGATTATAGGTAAGAACAACGGCGCCAAGTACCACGGGAACGTGAACGATCTCGCCAGCCGTAGCCGATTTGAGTTCATCATCCGACATCGCGGCGTCGGAAGCGCCGAAATCACTTGTCTGGTTCTGGATGGCTTTGATGCCCGCTCCTGAACCGGTGCTCTGATAATCGATCTTGATCGTAGGGTTAAGTTTGCCGAATTCGCTCGTCCATTTGTCCATGATCGGCTTTGCAAACGTCGAACCCGATCCCTGGATCTGGATGTTAGAACCCGGAGCCGTGGTGCCTTGGCCCTCGCCCATTTTTTGGCCGCTACAGGCAAACCCCGCCGTTACGGCCAGTAGCAATAACAGTGTTAGATATCTTCGTCTTAAAATCGTCTTCATTAAACGTCTCCGAAACAGGCTATTGAAAAACCTGATTATAGGGAATCTCAGCATCGAAAAAGTTAAATTACAATTAAATCCCTGGAAGGCTGAAGTCTGCTCGAATGAGATTTAACATTCCGTTAACACTGAAGTAACACGCGGATAATAGTATCCTTCGTTCAAACCAAAATGGACCTCGCAAATGATCTAAGCAACGACGTCGTTCTGGCAGTTCTTGTCGAAGGAAGATTGGGGCAGAAACTTGCGGCGGAGGATGCGAAAACGTTTATCTCACTCCTTGAGTCTGAGCTCAGCCGGATCTCCCTTAGCGATGAGGATCAAGGAGATGAAGGTGTAGTTGGGGCAGACCTATCCCATTGAGATACAGCAGCTTATAATGCTCACTCCTCGCACTTCACTCTACCTTTCCGAGGTTGCTATTCCGGATTCCCTAATAATGGTCTAAAGTTTGCAATGAAGATCTGCAGGCGAGGGGACTTCCCTCGAAGGCCCAGGGAGAGATGTAATGAAACAATACAGTATCCGCAGACAGCTCACGGTTGCCCTCGCACTCTCGGCAATGGCTCTTCTGCCGATTTCGGTTATTGCGCAAACGCGCATCACAATGCCGAAAAATAAATACAAGGTGCAGGATGATGTGAAGATCGGAGCTGATGCTTCGCGGCAGGTCGAGCAACAGTTCCCGATCTTGAACGACCGTCAGACTCAAGCTTACGTTGAACGTGTAGGTGGAAGGCTGGTGGCCGCGATCCCGGCGGAATTTCAGCAGCCGGCATTCAACTATCAGTTCGAGGTCGTGAACGCCCGCGACATCAACGCATTTGCGCTCCCGGGCGGCCCGATGTACGTCAACCGCGGAATGATCGAGGCGGCCAGGAACGAGGGCGAGATGGCCGGTGTGATGGCACATGAGATCAGCCATGTTGCGCTTCGACATGCCACAGCTCAGCAGACAAAACTCAATAACCCGCTCAACCAGATTCTCGGGATCGGTGCTGTACTCGGCGGCGCGATCCTTGGTGGACAGTCGGGAGCTCAGCTCGGTCAGATGATCGCTGCCGGAAGTTTTCTTCGCTATAGCCGCGATTACGAGACTCAGGCCGACATCCTCGGTGCACGGATAATGGCAAACGCCGGGTATGATCCGCGCGACCTCGCCAATATGTTCAAAACGATCGCAGGCGAGAGCGGCGGCAGTCGCGGGCCGGAATGGCTGAGCAGCCATCCTGATCCCGGCAATCGATATCAAAAGATCAATCAGGAAGCTGGATATCTCAATGTCTCGCCGAACCCTATCAAGATCACTCAGGAATTCTCGCGGACGAAGGAACGCTTGAGCGGAATGCCTCGGGCGAAATCGATGGCTGAGATCGAGAAAGATGTAAAGTCTGGCAACTCCACCAGTCCCACGGCAAACGGCCGCTACACCAACAGCGTCCCAGATCCTTCAACGCGGTATCGCACCTACCAGAGCGGCAATTGGATACAGATGAATGTGCCTAGCAATTGGGAAGAGTTCTCGGGGCAGAGCGACGTTACATTCGCACCGCAGGGCGCTTATGGAAATCAAGGTATTACACACGGAGCGATGGTCGGACTGTCGCGCACCCGCGGCGGATCTTTTGACCAGGCGACCCAAGAATACGTAGATGGATTGGTTCAGTCGAATAGCTACCTCCGCCAGCAGGGTGGATTCACCCGAACGACTATTGCAGGTCGTCAGGCCTATTTGACGACCCTCGCCGGCCGCTCACCCGTCACCGGACGTAACGAAACCGTGACGGTCTATACAGTGCCGATGCGAAGCGGTGATCTGCTGTACATCGCTGCGGTTGCGCCGTCTGACGAATCGTTCAGGTATAATTCTGCCTTTAGATCAATGGTGGGATCGATTCGCCTGAACGACCAATAAATGTCCAACTTTCTAATCTACGGAGCCAACGGCTACACGGGTGAACTTATCACTCGAGTAGCCGTTGAGCGCGGAATGACACCGATCATCGCCGGACGAAATGAGGCCGCGATCAGGTCGCTGGCCGAGAAGCATGGGCTGGAGTATCGTGTATTCACTCTCGACGACACTGTTAAACTCGACGCCGCTCTGGACGAGGTCAGAACTGTCATCCACTGTGCGGGCCCGTTCTCAATTACTTCGAAAAAGATGGGCGAAGCGTGTCTTCGGACGAACACGCACTACAGCGATATCACCGGAGAGATCGCGGTGTTTGAGACATGTGCGCTCGCTGATCAAAAGGCGAAGGATGCAGGAATTATAGTGATGCCCGGCGTAGGGTTCGACGTAGTCCCGAGCGATTGTCTCGCGATGCATCTGAAGAACCGCCTTCCCTCCGCGACTAATCTCACGCTCGCGTTCTACGGCATCGGCCGCATGTCTCACGGTACCCAAGCGACCATGACGATGAACGTCGGCAAAGGCGGAGCCGTCCGACGCGACGGCAAGATCATGTCCGTACCAGCAGCATGGCGAACGCGCGAGATCGATTTCGGCGGCGGGGTCGTAAAAAAGGGCGTTACCATCCCGTGGGGCGATGTCTCCACCGCCTACCACTCGACCGGGATCCCGAATATCGAGGTCTACACGATCGCACCCGCGTCCGCGATCAAGGCGATGAAGATGAGCCGCTATCTCGGCTGGATGCTTGCGACGGGTCCGGCTCAGAAGTATCTGCAGTCGAAGATCAAGCCCGGAGGCCCCAGCGACGCCGAGCGCGCCAAGGGCAAAACCCTTTTGTGGGGCGAAGCGTCCGACGATGCCGGCAACCGCGTCGAATGCCGAATGCAGTGTCCGGAAGGCTACACTACTACCGCCCTCGCGGCCCTGCACATCACCGAAAAGATCCTCGCCGGCGACTTCAAACCAGGGTTCCAAACCCCTGCTAAGGCCTATGGCGCCGAGCTTATCCTCGAGATCGAAGGCACCACCCGAGAGGACCTCTAATCGCCATGTGGTTCACTAATCACCCTTAACCAACTGATCGCGAACAAGACGCCTAGTGCTGCGTCTATCGCTGCCCCGTACACGATCGGACCCAAAAGTCGGCCATTAGCCGTCAGGATCGCCGCGGCAATCCCGAAACTGAACTTCTCAACTATCGCGGCGAGCATCAGCGGCCGATATTTCTGCGGGTCAGTCGAGATGATCAGGAAAACAAGCTGAAAAGCGACTGCGACGCCGATGAAGCCGTAGAAATATTCAGGGTGGGTGATCGCAGGAGGCGTGTCTATGCCGATCTGCGATTCCATGAAATACATGGGAACCAGCGCAAGTAGACCGTAGATACCTGCGACCAAGAATGTCCAACGTGCAAATCTCATACGCATCTAGATACGCGAATCGGCGAGCCAATACGTATCTTACTTAGATTGACGCAGAGATCGCTGCGCGGCGGACACAGAGATGTATCCGCCGCCATGAAAGGCTAATTGAGATCGAAAACCAGAAATTCAGACCGATCGGAGAGGGATCTCAGTTTTAGAGAAGATTCCTCGCTTATCGCGGCGCCGTCGCCCGCTTCGAGACGTTGGCCGTTCAGGTCGAGCGATCCGCTGATAAGCTGGACCCAAGCGTGCCGACCCTCTTCGAGATCGAGCGAGACGTCGTCACCGATGTCGAGAAGTGAAGAGTATACCTTCACATCCTGGTTGATGTGAACCGATCCGTCATCCCCGCCCCGCGATGCGACTAGCTTGAGCTTGCCCTGCTTTTCCTCGACCGGAAACGACTTCTGCTCATAGCCGGGCTGAAGGTTGGGCTTTTCCGGCTGTATCCAGATCTGGAGAAAATGGGTCCGCTCGGTCGGCGAACTGTATTCGCTGTGAAGGATACCCGTCCCGGCCGTCATCCGCTGAACGTCATGCGGTCGGATCGTTTCGCCATTGCCCATCGAATCGCGGTGTGACACCTCGCCGTTGATGACGTACGTGATGATCTCCATATCGCGGTGCCCGTGTGTCGGAAACCCCTGAGCCGCTTCGACAAAATCCTCGTTGATAACACGCAGATCGCGGAAACCCATATTTTGCGAATCGTAATAATCCGCGAATGAAAAACTGTGATGGGTGTCCAACCAGCCGTGGTTAGCGTGCCCGCGTTCCTTCGAACGTCTTATCTTGATCATGAGATCCTCCTTGTTTCTCGCGTTGGTCACAACGCCATTACAACAATCTTATCGGATCGCCAATTGTTTGGAATCGTCAATTTCGGTGTGCCGGCCGTAGTACTTCTAGGTGAGATTCGGGACCCGCTCGTGAGAAAGGGCGTAAAACATCATCCAACTTGATCGTTACGCCTTTCTTAACCGTCAGATTTCTGCAGAAAGCTAGGTTAGATATCCGAATTTCCCCTGCTGATAATCGTCTATCGCCTGTGCGATCTCGGCGTCTGTGTTCATTAGGAACGGGCCGTATTGTGCGATCGGTTCGTTCAACGGTTCGCCGCTCATCAGCAGAAAAACGCCGTCCTCAAGTGCCGCGACTCTGATCTCGTCGCCGTCGTGTGCGAACGATGCGAGATTATTCGTCGGCAATTTAACGACCTCGTTAATTAGCGCCGAGCCTGCCACGGCGAGCAACGCGGTCGTATAGTTCGCCGGAAAGGATAGGTTAACCGTCTCACCTTGTTTCAGCTTCAGGTTGTATAGATGTACGGGTGAAAACGTCGTTGCCGGCCCTATCACGCCCTCAAATTCGCCCGCGATTATCTCCACCTCACCGCCCAGCGACAGCTTTACACGCCCCATCTCAGCGTTTGTGATCGCCTGATACTTCGGCTCGGTCATCTTGTCTTTCGCGGGCAGGTTCACCCAGAGCTGTACCATTTGAAACGGCCCGCCCTCGCGGTTGAACTCCTTCTCGTGATACTCCTTGTGCAGTAGTCCGCTGCCCGCCGTCATCCATTGAACGTCGCCCTCGCCGATCACGCCTCCGCCCCCGCGGCTGTCGTGATGCTCGACCTTGCCCTTATATGCAATGGTCACCGTTTCGAACCCGCGGTGTGGATGTGCCCCGACACCGAACGGCTGATCGCGCGGGGGAAAGTTCGTCAACGCGTTGTAATCCAGCAAAAAGAACGGGCTCATCCGCTCCGCCGTCAGCGGCCCATGCGGAAAAAATCCATGTACCTTAAATCCGTCACCCACCCAATGCACCGGAGGAGGCGCCACGATTTTTTCGATAGACCGTAATAAATTCTCTCTCTTAGTTTCTGTCTTCATAGGTATGAGTCTAGACGTTTGGCTGATTGAACGAACCAGCAAATGCGGGGGAAAATATCTAGTACTTTCAGGCGAGGCCCATGTTGGCCGATCAACCAACCAGAGAAAAGTATGTAGGGGACATCGTCTCGACTTCTGTGGACTAGATCTTGGAGACGACCATCAATCCATCTCGCACCGGTAGCAGAACATTTGATACTCGATCATCGGCTTGAACCTTCTGATTGAACTTATGTAGCGCTTCTGTATTCTCGTCTTTATCTTTATCAAGCACGCGACCACTCCAGAGGACGTTGTCGGCGACAATGAAGCCTCCGAGACGCACTTTTTCGAAAACCAGATCGTAATAGCTGGAATAATTAGGTTTATCCGCGTCGATGAATACAAGATCGAATGTCTCGGGCAGAGTTGGGATGATCTCGGTGGCCGATCCAAGGTGAAACTCGATAGCATCCCTGTAAGTCGATCGCTCGACGAAGGATTTCGCAACCTCGTTCGTATCTTCCTGTATATCCAACGTAATTACTTTACCGCCTTCGGTGAGTCCCTCGGCAAAGCAAAGTGCGGAGTAACCAAGATAAGTGCCTATTTCTAGCACTACCTTCGGCCGGATCATCCGCGAAAGCATCGCCAAGATCCGCCCTTGTACAAATCCGGACAGCATTGCCTTATCATCGTAATTACGTTCGCAATGTTCGCGAAGGTCGCGCAGCACGTCGCTTTCGTTCGACGTGAAAGTCTCCGCATAAGCGACGACCGCCGAATGATCCTTGTCCGCAAAATAGCTCATAGAATGTAGAATGTTTAGAGGTCGACGCGAACAAGCCCGCGTTTGATGGCAGTTGTCGCGGCCGATGTCCGATCCGACACGCCGATCTTGCCGAATATATTTTGGTTGTGAGACTTGACGGTGTTCTCGGAAACATCCAGAGCAAAGGCGATCTCTTTGTTCGACATTCCGCCAACTATCATCCGCAGAACAGTCTCTTCGGTCGGTGTCAGTTCTTCTTTTCCAATATTTTCGCTCAGGATCTGAGCGATGTCCGCAGGAATGTACTTCTTTCCAGCTGCGACCGTGCGGATAGCCTTGAGAAGTTCATCTGGAGAAACATCCTTACAGATGTACCCGGCCGCGCCTTTCTTCAATGCTCGTGAGATCTCCGCATCTCCCGCGTGTTCGGCGAGAACGATGATCTTCGCCTTCGGGTCGGTAAGGAAATAGTTTTCTAGGTCGTCGATCGAGCAGGAATTGGGAAATCGCAGGCCCACGATTGTTACATCGGGCCGCAGGGACCTAAAGGCGGCAAAGCCGGACGCGGCACTGTCGGCTTCCCCGGTTATCTCGATATCAAACTCGCGGCTAACGACCGATCGAATGCCGATCCGCGTAAGCGGCTGATGTTCAATAAGGAGAACTTTGGTCATTATTCTGGCCTTGGTGTAGCAGAAAGGTGAGTTCGTAGCCTTTCGAGCGATTCTCGCAGTTTTTCCGCATCGGGCGCCGATGGATTCTCTTTGAGGTAAGCCGACAATTCCTCAAATGCCTTTTGATCGTCGCCTTTCTCAATATATAACCCGACGAGCGCCCGCCGAGCTTCGACCATCGTTTTCGGGTCAAGTGCGTATGCTTTTCGATATGATGCCTCCGCCTCGTCATATCGCCTCAGGCCAGCCAGAGACCGACCAAGGTAATAGATCGTCACCGCAAACCCATCACGTATTCGAACCCCTTCCCGCAGTAGGCGTTCCGCCTCGACAAATCGATTTAACCGCACGAGGACAATACCGCGATTTACGAGCGGGTCAAATGCGTGAGGACGAAGCTCAAGAGCAAGCTGAAGATGGTGATCCGCCTTATCGAGTTCGTTGAGTTTCTGGTACAAAATCCCAAGCTGGGCCTGGGCGAGCATAAATTTCGCGTCTTCGGTAAGAGCCAGATGCATCTGTTCAACGGCGGCATTTAAATTTCCTTCAGCGGCGAACTCAATACCCTTCTTGTAGAAGGCTTGGCCGCGTTTCGACACAGTGGCAAGGTTCGCATCTATAACGCTCGGCTTGCTGTCAGCCTGCCTTTTCTCTCGCAAACGAATATTAAGGAAGTATGACTGTCCCTGGCCGCCACGCCCGGAATTTATCTCAACCTGCTGCGATTCCTGTTCGTAAACAGTATCCGAATCAATAGTTAGAGTGTAGGTTCCATTTTTCAGACCACTGATGATGAATTTTCCGTCGTCATCCGAATAGGCCAATACCTCAGCCAGTGGAGACGAAACACGTATGCGAACACGGCTCGCTGCGGGAGCGCCGGACGGGAGAATAATGTTGCCGGCTATGTAGTTCCTCCCGCCAAAGTCCGTTCTCGTTGTTTCGCTAAGGCCGCCCGCGATCTGAGAGAATGCCGTGCCAATCGACGCAGTCAAGATCAGAAGGACGATAAGAGTTTGGCGGCAAACTATCAGAGTCGTAGCAGTCATTGTCATAGCCTCCAGTGGGCCGCCGCGAAACGCAGAGTAGCTACTTTGAAAGCCCGGCCGCAAATTCAACCAGCGGGTGCACGAGGTCCGTGTCGTAATTCGTCTTTACGTGCTGCATCACTGCTGCCATGCGTTCGAGGCCCATTCCGGTGTCTACCGAAGGGGCGGGTAGCGGCGTTAGCGTAAACGTAGCGTCACCATTCTGCGTCCGGTTGTACTGCATGAAGACGAGGTTCCAGATCTCCATTGTCGTGTCGCCGGGGCCGTTTACCCAGTGCGGCGAATTCTTCTCGGGGTCTGACGGATCATCGCCCATATAGTAATG
>JBDSLC010000062.1:0-20976 GCA_039916585.1 Pyrinomonadaceae bacterium
GCAGTTATCGAAACGAACAAGGGTACGATCAAGTTTGAACTTTTGGAGCAGGACGCTCCGAAAACGACTGAGAATTTCAGGCTTCTCGCGGAGAAAAACTACTACGACGGTGTGATCTTCCATCGAGTGATTCCGAACTTTATGATCCAAGGCGGCGATCCGCTTGGCGAGGGATACGGCGGCGAATCTGCTTGGGGCGGAAAGTTTGACGACGAGATCGACAAGGATTCGGACCTGTACGCAGGCATCTACGATAAAGGTACGGTCGCGATGGCGAACTCTGGCCCGAACACCAACGGGTCGCAGTTCTTCATCATGCACGTCGACTATCCGCTGCCGCCGTCATACGTCAAGTTTGGAAGCCTGTTGGAAGGACACGAAGTTGTGGACGCCATCGCATCCGTCGAACGCAATCACAACGACAAACCGCTCGAGCCAGTTGTGATGAATCGCGTTTACATCGAGGAACTCGCTTCGTAACGGATGCGAGCTGTCGTTCAACGAGTATCGCGAGCAAGAGTTACGGTCGGCGACGAGATCACGGGCGAGATCGGTAAGGGACTACTCGTACTGCTCGGCGTTTCGGTTCGGGATTCAGAGAAGGATGCCGTTTATCTCGTCGAGAAGATCCTGAACCTAAGGATATTTGAGGACGCGGAAGAAAAGATGAATCTTTCGCTCCTCGATATCAAAGGTGAAATGTTGGTTGTATCGCAATTCACCCTCTTCGGTGATGTGACACGCGGTCGACGGCCGTCATTTATCGACGCGGCTCCGCCGGAACGAGCAAATCATCTTTACGAATCGTTTGTTGCCGAAGCAGGCAAGCAGATCGATAACGTCCAGACCGGCCGATTCCAGGCGATGATGGACGTCGAACTCGTCAATAACGGCCCGGTGACGGTCTTACTAGACAGCGAGAAGCGGTTTTAAGCTGTCCTCGATTCCGATATGAAACTATCTGCCTTTATTCTTCTTTCAGTTATCGCATTCACCGCGTGCGGCGGGCCCTCAGGCAACTCATCGAACAAGACGGCCGTGATCAAGAAGGGTGTTCAACCTGTAGCGGACGCCGAGATCGCTGTGATCGAACTCGAGAACTCTGCGGCCTACGGCACGATCAAGATCGAACTGTATTCGAACATCGCTCCGAAAATGGTCGAACAGTTCAAGCAGCTCGCTAAGGAAGGAGTTTATGACGGGACGACTTTTCATCGCGTCAATCAGTCGGTGATCCAGGCCGGCGATCCGCTTTCCAAAGATGATGATCCGACCAATGACGGTACCGGGAAATCAAATAAACCGAATGTTGCCGCCGAGTTTTCGGATATTCTCTATGACACCGGCATAGTCGGAGCCGCCCGCGGAGCAAGCAATGATTCAGCAAACTCGCAATTCTTTATCACACTGAAACGCGAGGCCGGATTCGACCAGCGGTACACGATCTTCGGGAAGGTCATCGAAGGACTAAACAATGTTCGGACGATCTCCGGCGTGCAGCCAAAAGATGGCGAGCGTCCCGTTGAACCTGTTCGCATCAAAACGATCCGCGTTGAAACGAAACAATGAATTGAATAAGATAGTTTTTCTGCTCGCGTAGCTCAGTGGATAGAGTGCTTCCCTCCGAAGGAAGAAGTCGCAGGTTCAAATCCCGCCGCGAGTACCACAATTAAAAAAGGCGTACCCGATCTCTCGAGTACGCCTTTTACTGTTCTTGTCCTCTTTCCCTAGCGTACCTTGAGCATCGGGTCACCGATCAATGCCCATGAAAGCCGCACGTCCGCACCGGCCGGAACTTGAGCCTTCGCATCATTGATCAGATCGCCGAGTCGAGGAATGCTTCCTTGCCCTAGCTTCGCATAGAATCGAGTTGCCATGATCTCCTGAACGTCCGGCGTTGTTTCACCGGTCGAGGCCCAGACCGCGACAGCTCCGCCGTTAGGGGCCGATGTCATAACCTCCGAAAAGCTGATATTTTGGAAGTTTCCAAAGAAGTAACCATTCAGACAAGTCAGTGAGATCATAAGCGATGGAAAGGCGGCATTCGTTAGCGAAGGGGCTTGGTCTTTCGAGAAGAAAGAAGTGTTTCGCCATGAAGCGTTCGTTCCGTGTCCCGTATAATTCAAGAGATACTGGCCCGCATTGGGACCGGGATTTTGAGCTGTCCCGCCATCGGTTTCATTGACTGCAGCGATAATATCCGCCTGAGCGGTGGCTGACGTTTGCGAAATCGAAAGCTTTGGCACACCAGCTGGAAGATTCGACACCAGCCGATTGCTCATCGCCATAAAGTCGTAGCCATCCGGCCAGTCGTGGGCGAATAGAACTCCTCGATTCATCGAGTTCGCAGTTAAGGACGCTTCCCACGTCATCACCTTATTGAGTGCGGTCGTAACTGACGCTCCGTCTCTCGCCGGGATCCGGCCCATCGGTATCTCAGCAAGTCCGTCATTGTTGAAATCCGAGAGAGCCTCGTCGCTACCCGTCTCAAGGTAAAGCGTGTCAACGAATTTCGCCGGCACCATGTTCCAGTAGCCTAGATCGGCACCGTCATAGTTCTTCGAATCGTAATGGCCGTCGCCGATGAGAAGCGCATACGACGGAGGCGTCTGCCAGTTATTCTCAGCGTAATATAGAAAGTCCTTGATAGATCCCGGACTCATAACCCCGTAGTTAAATTCGTCGTAGATATCCGTAACATCAATGACCTTGGTGAGAACGCCCTGTCCCGATCGATACGCCGCCCACGCGTTTGCCTGCGCCATCAAGCTCGGGTGCGAGATGATGATCAGCGTCGCGGCATTGGACGGGTCGGCGAGGAGTGCCGGATCATTCGGAGTTACCGAAAAAGCCGAACCATAAACGCCTGCCTCTGTCGCGTAGAGCAATTGTCCGCGTCCCGCCGGTATTACGGGGCCCCAAGTACCGCCAGTCTGAACCATCTCTAGATCGGTTAATAGTCGGGGCGTATTCTCGTAAGTAACATCGAAGACGCGAACGTTCGGGGTCGAGAAGCCGGAGGTTTGGGAATTCTTGTAGTTCTCAGTATAGAACTCAAGTTTATCGCCCATCGCGACATATGCCCGCGGGAAATCGATGCTAATGCGGCTGAGCAGGCTGATGTCGCCGGACGGCCCGATGGCCTTCATTTTCAGGGTATTCTCACCATCCAATAGCGACGGAACTGGCACATCTATGTCCGCTTGAAACGGAAAACGAGCGTTGCCAACTGCATTCGGCAGTAGAGTTCCATTAAGGGTAAGTTCGACGGTATGTGGTGTTATCGAGAAGCCCTGAAATACGAGTGAGAGTTTTCGAGTTCCCGCCGTTCGGTCAATTCCGGAAAGGTTGAATTTATAGTCAAAGGCCGTCGCCGTGATCGCGTCCCCCCACCAATTTTCTGCGGAACCATTCAGTACCTGGGAAATATAGATCTTCTTATCTTCGCGAACAAAGGTTTGTTTATATTTCTGCGAGATCACACTCGAAAGGGGGCGACGGACCGTCCGGCTTTCGATGCGACGTCCGGCTGAATTTCCCGGGATAAGGTAATAGGTGCTGAAATTCGTCTCGAGAGTGTTCACCGATTTCCCTAGAAACTCGATGTAATCGGCGTTCGACGCTACGATCATCGGAAGCTCGACGCCATCGCGATAGATCTGCCAGTTAGCGGAATTTGAGTTGACGTCAAAACCGCCTCCTTGAAGTTCAGCTTTGGTTACACGGATCAGGCCATCTGCTTTCGACGAGATCTTGACGCCACCTGGCGTCGAAATGACCTCGCGGTGTCGAGTTGGGTTTGGTGCGAGCAAACCGGACTGAATCTCGGTCTGTAGTTCTGCTGAAACTTGGACTTCCTGAGAAACAAGGTTGTCGCCCGCCTTTGGGGCAAGGGCCTCAGATTTGGCTACCTTTCCGTCCGGGATCTCGTCTATGCTCTCAACGTATTCCGGGACGAGATACCCGCTTCGCATAGTCTTACCTACGTCGCTCACCGCTTCCACAAAATACGCTGATTCCTGCGAACCTTTGGGGTCAAAATAGTTGTATTCGCCGCCGATAAGCTCAAAATCTCCAGTTACGAACGATGAGCCCGGAATAAACCCTGACACGGGTACTTGCCCGCTCCCGTTCAGACGGTAAACCCGGAAACCGGCATTCTTCACCTCGGTGATCATCCGCCAGCGGATCCAAGAACCTTTTCCGTCGCTGTAGGCATCTACCTTAGAAAATTCGGTCTTTGCGGGTGACTTGCCCGGCTGAGAGACGGGTCGCCGAGGGATCTGGCGGCCTGATGCTGGATCGACGTCCTTGGATCGCGCTTGCTCTGAGGCCGTAGGCGGCAACGTTTTAAGCAAACGCTGAGCGAAAACGGAAGTGCTGTTACCAAGCAGAATGGCTGCGAGGGCGGTGAAAGAAAGAATACTTCTCATGGGATTACTACTCCTGAAAAAACAACATTGATCTGCTTGTGACTGTGAAATTCGGTTAATGCACCGAAGCCGCCGACGCCGACAGCAATTGCCTCAAAACAAACGGCAAAATGCCGCCATTTTTGTAATACTCGATCTCGATAGGCGTATCGATTCTCAAGATAAGCTCGACTGAATCGGTTGTGCCGTCCGCTCTGTGTATGGTGAGTGTTGCAGCCTGTCGTGGCCGGACATCGCCGGGGGCGATGCCGGTTAGGTCAAACGTTTCGGTTCCGTCAAGTTTGAGGTTGACAGCCGATATGCCTTCCGTAAACTGAAGCGGCAAAACTCCCATGCCTACGAGATTTGACCGATGGATCCTTTCAAAAGACTCCGCGATCACGGCCTTAACTCCCATTAGCTTGGTGCCCTTGGCGGCCCAGTCTCGCGAACTTCCGGTTCCGTATTCTTGACCCGCAAAGATGAATGTCGCGGTGCCAGATTCCTGATATTTCACAGCAGCGTCGTAAATCGACATTTGTTCACCATCTGGCTGATAAATGGTGACTCCACCTTCAACCGGAGCGAGCATCAGATTCTTGATCCTGACATTAGCGAACGTTCCGCGAAGCATGACACGATCGTTACCACGCCTTGAGCCGTAAGAGTTAAAGTCTTTCGGATCAACACCTTGCTCCTGTAAATATAATCCTGCCGGTGAACTCGCCTTGATCGCCCCAGCCGGCGAAATGTGGTCAGTCGTCACCGAATCGCCAAATATTGCTAACGCTCTAGCCCCCAAAAAGTCCGAAAAGCTTCCAGTTTCCATCGAAAACTCTTCGAAAAATGGCGGTTCTTGAATATAAGTTGACGATCGATCCCATTCGTAAACCTTGCCGACGCTCGAAGATATGTCATTCCAGAGAGGATTCTGTTCCGCAAACTCACTGTACAGCCGTCGATATGTCTCCGGATCAGTCGCTCCCTGCAAAACTTCCTTAACTTCGTCAAGCGAAGCCCAAATATCCTTTAGGAAAACATCATTGTCTTCGCTGTCCTTTCCAATTGGATGCAGATAAACGTCCTTTATTACGGTCCCGGCCAGAGCATAGGCAACTACTAGTGGCGGCGACATCAGGAAGTTGGCTTTTATATTTTGATGCACGCGAGCCTCAAAGTTGCGATTTCCGGATAGAACCGACGCCGCAATCAGGTCATGCTCAACGATAGCCTCTTCGATACCGGCGTCAAGCGGGCCTGAGTTACCGATACAGGTAGTACAGCCATATCCAACGAGATTGAACCCGATCTGATCGAGGTAAGGTGTTAGCCCCGTCTTGTTTAAATACTCCGTTACCACCCGTGAACCCGGTGCCAGCGAAGTCTTCACGTATGGCGGAACCTTCAATCCTTTTTCAACCGCTTTCTTTGCAACGATCCCTGCCGCGATCATGACCGCCGGATTCGAAGTGTTTGTGCACGACGTAATCGCCGCAATAAGCACGTCACCATTTCCAACGTTTGTCTGAACCGGCTCATACCCATCGCCTTCCTGCGTTACACGATCCGGCGTCGGGCGGTTATTGATCATTTCAACTTCGCTGGTGACGTTCGTGTTCCGCTCACTGACTTCTCCGATAACCGGCAAAGGGATAGACTTCGAATCCTGACTACCGCCGCCTTGTACAACCTCAGACGGAAACCCTGAAAGCGAGACGACGTAACGCTTGTCTATGTCACTCGCCAATTTACCGTACCCGCCATCGGCCACGGGCTGCGAGAATAGTTCGAGGAACCGATCATCTAAGTTCGAGAGTTCGATGCGGTCCTGTGGGCGTTTCGGGCCGGCTACAGATGGGTTGATGGTCTCGAGATTCAGATCGAGGACCGTCGAATAATCAACCTCACCTTCGCGTGGGATACCGAGCATCTCCTGAGCAGTATAGTAGGCACGGATAGTGTCTACCTGCTCGGAAGATCGTCCGGTAGCTGTAAAATATTCCAAAGTTTTTTCGTCGATGCCAAAAAAGCCCATGGTCGCACCATATTCCGGTGCCATATTGGCGATAGTGGCCCGATCCGTCGCATTGAGGGTGGCTGCACCTTCGCCGAAAAACTCGACAAATTTACCCACAACCTTCGCCTTTCGGAGCATTTCCGTGATACGCAACACCAGATCCGTTGCGGTCGCTCCCTGAGGAAGCACCCCTGACAAATGTACGCCAACCACATCCGGCGTGAGAAAATAAACGGGCTGACCAAGCATTCCGGCCTCTGCTTCGATACCACCGACACCCCAACCAACGATCCCAAGCCCATTTATCATCGTCGTGTGTGAGTCGGTTCCGACGAGTGAGTCCGGAAAATAGACGCCGTCACGATCAAACACACCTTTCGCAAGATACTCAAGATTGACTTGGTGAACAATGCCGATTCCCGGGGGAACGACTCGAAATCCATTGAATGCCTGAGTTCCCCATTTCAGAAAGCGATAGCGTTGGCCATTCCGCAAAAACTCGATCTCCATATTCCGCTGATAAGCGGATTCGCTGCCGGAGTAATCAACCTGGACCGAGTGGTCAATGACCAAGTCGACGGGAACCAACGGCTCGATGACACTCACGTCCTTCCCCATCTTGTGCACGGCCGAACGCATTGCGGCAAGATCGACTAGCAGAGGAACCCCCGTGAAATCTTGAAGAATGACGCGGGCTACGACAAAAGGTATTTCCTCACTTCGTTCGTCTTCAGCCTTCCATGAGGCGAGCGCTCGAATGTTAGCCTCGCTCACCTTTTTGCCGCCATCGAAATTTCGTAGGACGGATTCAAGCACGATGCGGATCGAAATCGGCAACCTAGAAATCTTGCCTAAACCCTCTTTCTCGAGTTGAGGAAGCGAGTAGAAAATACCTTCGGAACCCGAACCGGTGGCAAACACCTGCCGTGTATTAAACAAATTGTGTGTCATAAAGGTCGGGGCGACGGTGAGCAACCGCCGAAACATATAGTTTAGGAATCCGGGATACAGAAAGCAAGGAATCTTCGGGCTAGAAAGGCTTAGAAATAGGAGGATTCACCATTCTTTCCCGTTCGGACATCAGCGAGCCAATTAAGCCATCGGTACTTGAGTGTCTTCGGGGCAATGAATTCAGTGATCGCGGAAGTTGTATGGTCGGGCTTACCCGGAATCCCTAAGGTGATCTCGCTGAGAAACCTCATGAAGTAAAAGCTCGAATCGATGACCTCGATCGGCCTTACCCGGAGCCGAATCCCGTCCTGCGACGTCATCTGGAGTTCGGATGGATACCGGATCCCAAACTTATCGCGGACATATCGTTGTTCGTGCATTTTGACATCGCGAATTTCTAGCAGTCCTTCGCGGATTAATATCAGCCTCGTACGTGCATCCGGCGTTCCGATCTCGCGAAATCTGCAAAAGACCACGCTACAGTCGGCGAAATGCGCACGTCCCCAATGCCAGTCACGCACCGTTTTGGCTAGCCAGCGATTGTCTAAGTTGTGATCGTGATAGCCAGTCCCACGGAAATGTATAGACTCAAACTCGCCATCGTAGCTCGACGATACATTGATCCTCCCCGTGACGTCCGACCGCGGAGAGACCATATTCCACGAATGCCGTGATTGCTGATCCGGCGATTCTTCCGGAAGCAGATCACTCTCCACGGAAAGCCATTCGAACTTGGCGTCGAGCGTGCGGGCACCCGGAAGACCGGCCTTCACGGTAACCATGTATCCCGATCCATATCTCGCGGCGTCCATCACGAACCCGGAACCACCGATCCTTACTTCAGGGCGTTCCTCACTTGCGTGGAAATCGGATGAGTGGAATTCCGTCGTCGCCTTATAAAGGGCCTTACCATCCCGAAAGTATGTGAACGATACGGCTGGACATCGCTTATTGCCGGATATTCGAGTCGATTCCTGATTATAACGAGGCGAATAGATGAAGTTATCGAGGAAAACAATAACAACTGCTTCCCTCCCGTCATCGGACAGCGCGTCAAAATACCACCACTCATACGACTTATCGTCCTTCTGAGGGTGCCATACATCGTCCTTTACACTAGAGGAAAAGGAAAAATTGTCCGCGATCACCGAGGACATAGACCTATATCGGGCACAAAAAGAATGGCAGAAGCGGAGAATTTTGGCAAACTTTTCTTCCGCATTAGAATCTTTATCGGTTGAGGCTCTTCCCTAACCGAATTGAACGAAAAGATAACAGGAGTGATAGATGAAGAGGATCCAGAGAACCCTTGTTTTGGGAATTGCACTATTCGCCGCAGTATTAGGGGCAGGTTGTCCCGAAAGGACCAGCATTGCCGATATTTCCGCTAATCCGTCCAAATATTCGAATAAGGAGGTCGCGATAGCGGGCACGGTGCAGGACAGCTATGGGGTGTCCATTCCGGGCACTCCCATCCGCGGCGGAGCCTACAAGATCGACGACGGTACAGGGTCGATATGGATAATGACGGAAGACATCGTTCCTACTAAAGGAACTCAGATCGGTGTCAAAGGCCGGATCGGGAGCGGTCTCAATTGGAAGGGCCGCAACTACGGCCTCGGAATGTATGAGAAAGACCGGCGGCTCGCGAAGAAATAGACGCGGCGTTACGGGATTGCAGGGCTACCGGCTAGAATGCTCATAGCCCTTTTGTTTATGACGCTGCTTGAATCCTTTGATCGATCTTTCGAGACGATATCGGCCCGTACTCGAGCCATCCTCGATCTAACTTCTGACGAAATTCTCTACCAACGACCGAGGCAACATTCCAATACGTTCGCAATGTTCACGATCGGGGAATATGTGCTGCGTTCGGCGGCTGCGGTCGAACAGACTTTCGGTGGACTCACGACCCGCCTGTGGGATGATCCGTTTGAATGGACGCTCCGGGAAAAACTAGCCACTACCGCATTGATCAAGGAGTATCTGGGCGAAGTTGATAGCACGCGGTCAGAAGGGTTTGCCTTCATCGCGACTGACGATTCACTCTCAAGGGTGATACCAGCTCCCGTCAAAATCTTGCCTATCGCACAAGTTCTACTGAATACCCTCTCGCGATCCGAACATTACCTGGGCAGAGCCTATTCCGTCTTTCAGATGGTATCCGACAAAAAACTACCAAGGATCGAATCTTTTTAGCCGTTTCCGGCCACATTTTTGCATCGTGAACTTTTTCGTGTAAAAATTCGTTTTAATTTCGGTTCCTGCGACGCCTTGCTCGATCTGGAGACTTCTAAATGCATTGTCCCCGCTGCGGCCAACAACAAATTTCGACTGAGACTAAGTTCTGTTCGCGGTGCGGATTTCAAATGGGTTTGATTCCGGAATTGATCGCCAACAACGGCCTTCTGCCGCAGTTGACTGAACTCTATCAGCAAAAGCAATCTTGGTTTACGCGAAAGAACGGTGTCATTTTCTCGCTACTCTGGTTCATTACATGGGTCATGATGTTCCCGGCCTTTTTTGGTATCGCCGGAGAGGACGACGCGGCCGGGATCTCCGCTGTATTTGGTCTATTCACCACAATAATGCTCATGATCTTGTCGCTAGGGTTTTTGAAGAAGTCTCAGAAAACAATATCGATCGCGGCTCTCGAGGCCCATCAAGCTCAGGCTACTGGACTTTACGGTGCAACTCCGAATCAGCACGCCTTACCTCCTCAACAGTCGATCCCGGTTGAATCTTACACAGCCCCACAAGGCGGATGGCGGACACCCGACACAGGCGAGTTTGCCAGGCCCGGAAGCGTGACTGACTCAACTACCAAGCTACTTACCAAGGAAGAATAGATGCACTGCCCAAGATGCGGACAGTTACAGGTATCCAACGAAACGCGATTTTGCTCGCGGTGCGGATTCCTGTTGACTGGTATAGCTCAGGTCATCTCGAACGAGGGAGTCGTTCCGGAGCAGAAAGATGGTACGTTCTTTGCTGCAGGTTCTCCGCGCCGCCGAGGCGTGATGCAGGGCGTGTTCTTCTTTCTTCTTACCTTCCTAGTCGTCCCGATCGTTGCGATCATGACGGTCGCGGCTAACGCAGAACCATTTTTCGTTGCGATATCGGCAATTTTGTTCGCTGTCGGTGGACTGCTAAGGATCGTCTACGCGCTGATGTTTGAGTCCGGTGTGCCAGGCGGAAAGACGCTTGAAGAAAAAGTGCTTAGCGGAACTCCGGTCTTATCGGCCAACGAAAGAGCCGGCGAACTTCCGCCAGCTCAGTCGATTCCCGTCAATATTTATGCTCCTCCACCGGGAGCAGGCAACTGGCGAGACACGAACGACCTCGCCCAGACCCCAGGCAGCGTCACTGACAGTACAACCAAGCTCCTTCAGAAAGACGAAGATCGTTAATAACCTACCGCGACTCCATCGCTCCGCGAATCGATCGCCCCGAGTCTCACTCCATCCTTATCGATCATTATCCCGGTAGCGGAAGCGATATTTCCGGGTTTATCAGCAAACTTGTGTCCGTAGGATGTAAGTATCTTCATCGTATCGGGAGACATGCCGAATTGCTCGTAGCCGAGTTCGTCCGGAAGCCATTGCATATGGATCCGCGGAGCGTCGATGGCTTGCTGAATGTTCATATCGTGGTCGATAACGTTGATCACAGACTGCATTACGGCGGATATGATCCTCGGCCCGCCGCGAGCCCCAAGAGCGAACCACGGCTTGCCGTCCAGTGTCATCACGATGGTGGGTGTCATCGATGAGAGCGGGCGTTTGCCGCCTTCCACCTTGTTACGCTCGCCTTGAACCAATCCAAATAGATTCGGGCGGCCTGGACGAGCGGCGAAATCGTCCATCTCGTCGTTCATCAGCACGCCGGTCCCTTTGATCGTGACGCGTGATCCGTAAAGATCGTTGATCGTGTAGGTATTCGTGACAACGTTTCCGTCCACGTCGACGACCGTAAAGTGAGTCGTTTCGGTGCCTTCCTTTGATGCGGAAAGCTCACCGAACTTAATATCTTTGCTTGCCGAGGCCTTCTCTGGGTTGATGGTCGCACGGCGTTCCGCGGCGTATTTTTTGTCGACCAACTTCGCGACCGGGACGTCGGCAAAATCAGGGTCGGCCATGAATTCAGCCCGGTCCGCAAAGGATCTTCGCATGGCCTCTGCGAGCAAATGAAACTTTGCCGAAGATCCGCTGCCCATAGCCCGAACGTCGTAGCCCTCCAGCATATTCAACACTTGCAGCATCACTATCCCACCCGAACTTGGCGGCGGCATTGTGATGATCTCGTGGCCGCGGTATGTACCTTTAAGAGGAACGCGTTCCTTGGCGACATAGTTTTTTAGATCCTTCAGCGTGATCAGGCCCTTATTGGCCGCCATATCGTCGGCGATCATCTGTGCCGTCTTGCCCGTGTAGAACTCCTTCGCACCGTTCTGGCTGATCCTCGTTAGCGTCGCGGCAAGGTCGGGCTGTTTGAACAGTTCGCCCTCTTCGTAATATTTGCCGTTTCGTAGGAAAACGCGGTTACTTTCGGGAAACTTTGCAAGCCATTCGCGATAAATGTAGAGCAATACCGCGAGGCGATTTGTTAGCGTGTAGCCGTCCTGTGCAAGCTTGATCGAAGGCTCGATCAGGTCGCTCCACATGACCTTGCCCGACCCGTACTTCTTGAACGCCATCTCAAACCCGGCAAGTGTTCCGGGTACGCCTGAGGCACGATAGCCGACCGTCGAACCGCCTTCGCCGCGAATCAACTCGCCTTTCGAATTCACAAAGATATCGCGGCCAGCCGCCTTCGGTGCCATCTCGCGATAGTCGATCGATGTCGAACGACCGTCCTTGAATCGGACAAGCATGAATCCGCCGCCGCCCAGATTTCCGGCCTCGGGATACACGACCGCGAGTGCGATCCCGACCGCGATAGCCGCATCGACCGCGTTACCGCCCTTCTTCAACACCTCGACCCCGATCCTCGACGCCAACTCGTGCTGCGACGCGACCATCGCGTGCTTCCCGCGAACCGGATCGGGCGAAGCGACGGCAAAAACACTTGGTATCGACGAGAGAAAGAGGAACGAGACGAGGAGGATCGCCGAGGTTCGACGTAGCAGGCTAAGGTTCATAATTGAGGCTAGTTTACACCGGATCTCCCGCAATCACCTATCGTTTCTAGCGGTAAGCCCCATCAACAGATGAGATAGCGGGATGCAGAATGACGTCAGCGATACCCGCTAGGCCGACAGTGACTTAAAAAGAAGTGTCAAAATAACTGTTCCCAATACTGAGGAGACGATTCCGAGGACCGGAAGATATCTGAGGGCCTGCGGGACGGCTTTTTCGGCGAATCGGTGGTGCCATTTCCAGGGGAGGACGAGGAGAACTGCCGCGGTGGCGATCAGCATCCATCCGAAAACGGTGAACGTGGTTGGGTACGAAAGATGCGGAGCCTGAACGAGGATCGAAGCGCCTACGGCCAGGCGGATGGCCATTTCGAGATAGTGCGTGAATGCGGACGTGGCAAACCCGAGCAGGAACGCCTTGGCTTTGCTCGGTGCAAAGAGAGAGGCTCCGCCCAGAGCGATCAGAAAAAGGCCGGAGAGCAGGACCACCGCGAATGTAACCCCATAGAGAATTGGGGAGAGGTAACCCATACGTCAATTCTGATCAGAGCAAGACTTTCGCGGCAACAGATCTGTGGTGCGCTCGACGACGCTCGGGACCGGCTCGAACGGGCGGTCGCCGATTAGCTTGGCGGTAGTGTGGGCAGGGGAAGTTTCGCCGGTCGGGACGGCTCGCCGTCGCCTGTTTCATGCCGAAGAAACAACCTCGAGTATCCGATCAATCCGGCGCCCAACATTACGAAAACACTCAGCGCGATTGCCGATGCCCAAAACAGCACCTCGGGCCCGAAGACGATAAGTTTGTATAACGCGGCCGCAAAGATAAAAGACATCAACGCGATCAGGCCGGCGATCGAGAGCGCTCCGCGTCCTAATTTTTCAATGACGACCTTGCGTCGCTGCAGGGCCGCGTTCTCTTCGGAGGGCAAAGTGTCGGCGACGACCTCCGCGATCGCGCTCAGCTTCAAACCGCAGGTGCGGCAATAGCTCTGGTCGCCCGCATTTTCTTTTCCGCAGTTTGGACAGTACATATCACAAGAGAGCTAGTACTTTTGGTTCTCTTCCGGATGCAGCTTCTCCTGCGTGTCCGGAAGCTGCTCGAATTCCATCTCGGCTTCGTAAGGGCCCAGGAGTTCTTCGTCGCCTTCGAGGAGCCATAGTTTTTGTTCTTCGAGCGAACTTAGGATAACCGGCATCGCCTTTTCGCGGAGCGGCTTCATAAATTCGTTCGGTTCGCAGGTGAATGAGGTGAAAGAATATTTAGTCTCGCGGTTGTCGTAATACCGGCTCCAGAGTCCGCCCGCGATCCTCAAAAGTAAGTGAATACTTCTCTCCTGTTCCTGTAAAGCCCTGACCCTAAAGCCTCATTATTACTCTTTGTTACCAAACGCAGAAATATCAAAAGAGATGCTGTACGTCAGACGTTCGACTTATTCTTGTTCGGTTACGGCAAAACGCTGTCGAATCGAGATATACTATATAAATGGGGTCCCCACGTGGGTACAAAATTGCGGCATTCTACAAGTTCGTGGACATGCGGGGCTTAGACCTCGCGGCCCTCAGGCACGATATTGTGGCTGCGATGAAGGAACGTCGGATAGTTGGGACGGTGATCATTGCTAACGAGGGCGTAAATTCAACGATCTGTGGTCTCGAGGATGATGCCGACGGGTTTATTGATAAGCTCTCTTCCATGATCTCTTCGAAGATCACACCGAAATACTCCTTCAGCGAGACGCCCCCATTTCGGAAGATCGACGTTAAGGTAAAGCCCGAGATCGTAACTCTGAAAAAAGAGGTGGATATTGCCATCGGACGCGGTACGCATGTTTCACCAGAAGAATGGAATTCGATCATATCCGATCCCGATGTTCTTGTTCTCGACACCCGAAACGACTATGAATTCAAGACCGGAACGTTCGAGCGGGCTATCAACCCGAGAACCGAAAAGTTCAGCGAGCTGCCCGAATACGTGGCCGCAAATCTAGACCCTGAAAAGCATACGAAGGTAGCGATGTTCTGCACCGGCGGGATCCGATGCGAAAAATTCGCTCCGTATATGCGGTCTCTTGGTTTTGAAAACGTATATCAACTTGAGGGTGGGATTCTGAAATATCTTGAGGAAGTACCGGCGAGCGAGCAGCTCTGGCGCGGCGAATGTTACGTCTTCGATACGCGGGTCACAGTCGATAATGGGCTCAATCCGGGTAAGGTGTCGGACCTTTCACAAAGCGAATAATGCCTATTTCTCCTGCTCGCATTGCCGCCTACGAAATTCTGCTGCGCATCGAGCGTGATCGTTCGTACTCGTCGGTACTACTTCCAAAGTACGAGGCTGATCTTAACGAGAGGGACGCAGGACTGTGCCATCAGCTGGTTCTCGGAGTTCTCAGGCGCAAATTGTATCTGGACAAGCGTATCCGCGAACACGCAGGAGCAAAAAAAATCGACGTTGAAGTTATTACCGCTCTCCGAATTGGGGTTTTTCAGCTTATCGAACTAGACAGAGTTCCGGACCACTCGGCGGTGAACGACAGCGTCGGCCTCGTCCAGCGTGCTCGCAAAGTTTCGGCAAAAGGTTTTGTAAACGCCATTTTACGGCGCATTGCGGGAGAATCGATCCCGGCTGGCAACGGCGGTTCGATAGATGAACTATCCGCCGAGCTTTCTCATCCCCGGTGGCTTCTCGAGAGGTGGATCGACCAGTTCGGATTCGAACAGGCAGTCTCGATCGCCATCGCGAACAATCAGCCATCTAGGACCGCATACCGACTGACCGGCAAGGATCCAGACGCGAAGATCGAAGGATTTCCTTCAGAGATCGCGTCCGGTGGATTTACTGTTCCGCGACTTACCGCGAGTCTCCGCGAGTTAGCCGAAGCGGGAAATATCTATTTTCAAGATGAGGCTTCGCAGCTAATCGCTGGCCTGATATCGATCCCTCTTGGCGGTAGTTTCCTTGACGTCTGCGCCGCACCCGGCGGCAAAATGTCGATGATCGCATTAAAGAATCGAACTGCTCGGGTGATCGGAGGCGACATTTATCGATCGCGGGTCGAGTTCCTGCGATCGAATTGTTTAAGCCAGGGACTTTCCTCGGTGCAGGTCGTACAGTATGATGCGGCCGTGTCCTTGCCATTCGAAGACTCCTCGTTTGACAGTGTTCTTGTGGACGCTCCGTGTTCAGGCACCGGCACTATCGGAAGCAACCCGGAAATACGGTATTCTCTTCGTCGGGAAGACATTGATGAGCTAGCTCGGAAACAACTGTCGATCCTTCTAAATGCATCAAAGTTGGTGAAGCAAGGGGGTCTGATTTATTACTCGACCTGTTCGTTGGAGCAAGAGGAAAATGAGGATGTTGTTGCCGCCTTTCTCGAGAATTCGTCGGATTTTTCAGCGGTAGCTTCAACCGTCGATGAGCGGTTCGCGACAGTACAAGGCTTTACCCGGACGTTTCCTGATCGGGACGGCACCGACGGGTTCTTTTTCGCGACGCTTTCGCGTCACTAACGGCGTCTGCCGATTTCATTCTCAATTGTGAAATGTTAGTATTTTAGTGAGGTTTTAAGGCTTGAGCGTTATTTCAACAGGTCTGTCGGCGATTGGTAAACTCGCCTTCGTTTCCGTGCTATTAGCCGTATTTTTGGCAACGATGGGCGGAGTTGTTTACATGGCGCTCAACGGCAGAGAGGTTCAGGTTCCTAATATTACGGGCAAGGACTTCGTCGACAGCGAAAAGGAACTGGCTGCTCTCGGTTTACGGATACGCAAACGAGCGGATCGTGAAAGCACTGAGAAGATGAATACGGTTATCGACCAACTGCCTAGGGCCGGCGACACGGTTAAGTCGGGTCAGTGGATCTCGGTGGTTGTTAGCAAGGCTGGACTTACGCCGGACCAGGCTCCGCCTCCATCACTTAAAAAGGACGTCGACCAGGACGACTCGCAAAAGATCGAGGAAATGATCTCGGACAAGCCGAAAAAGGCAAAGGCGAATACGAATACCAACGCAAACGCTAAGAAGACAGCCGACACGACGCGCGACACGATGGCAAACACTTCGACGTCAAACTCGAATGACTCGAAAACAGATACCGTCGAAGATAAGAAGGATCCGGCCGGCGACAAGAAGGATGACAAAGTCGACAAGAGCGACAAACCGGAAAGTCCGAAACCTCAAAACACTCCAATTCAGGGAAAACCTTCATCGCAGCGTCCGCCGTCAAATCGACCGTAGCGGTACAACGATAACGATATTTTGGGCAACAAAGTAAACGGAAATCTACGCTCTTTTGAAATAGCTCCATCGATCCTGTCGGCTGACTTTACGCGCCTAGCCGAAGCGATCAGTGATATTCGCGAAGGCGGTGCAACCGTACTTCACGTCGATGTAATGGACGGGCATTTTGTGCCGAATATCACCATCGGGCTGCCCGTCGTAAAGTCAATTCGTGCCGCTACGGACATGACGATTGACACCCACCTGATGATCACGGAGCCGGGTAGATACGCGGTTGAGTTCGTGAAGGCGGGTGCAGATATGGTTTCCGTCCACGTTGAGGCCGATGTACACCTGCAGCGTACGCTCGTCGCGATTCGCGATGCCGGAGCAAAGGCAGGGATAGCTATTAATCCGGGAACGTCCTTAGTCGTGCTCGAAGAAGCATTGCCTTACGCGGATTTCGTTCTTTTGATGTCGGTTAATCCCGGCTTTAGCGGTCAGAAATTTGTACCTACGTCGTTGGACAAGCTGCGTAGGCTTCGGCAAATGATCGACGACCGAGGTCTAACAACGACGATCGAGATCGACGGTGGAGTGGATGCGCAAAACATCGCCGAGGTCTGCGAGGCGGGAGCCGAGATAATTGTAGCGGGTTCCGCGGTCTTTGGAGGCGGAAAACCGACCGAGGCTGTAAGAGAATTGATCGACCGGGCGACCGCTTGGGTCTGATCGAAAGTTATTATGAGAAAGTATTCGTTCTTAGCGATCGTCGCGTTACTCGTAGCGACACTGATCTTCTCCTCGGAGGCTTGGGCGCAAGCAAAGCCGGGCGATGGCACGCCAGCTCAACGGCTTGAGGTGATGCGGCAGAAGCTTGAAACGATGCGCCGGTCACTCAATAGCGCCGCGTCGGTACTGCGGGACGAAAATAAGGGAGATGACGCCAAAAAGGACGATAAGGAGAAGCTCGAAACGCCACTCGGCCGCCTTCTGGGCCTTGAGAAAGATGTCTCGCGGCTTTCTTCGGAAGTGAACTCCCTTCGCGGAAAGATTGATCGCTCGGACAAGTTTGAGATGTCTGAGATAGATCAGCTCGAACAAGCTGTCGGCGAGATGCTGACTCGCGTTGACGCAGTCCAGCTCGAAACCGCGAATGCGCGTGCCGCGAATACTTCACCGGTTGGAAATGCCCGCGAGGTAAAAAAGAAAAAGAAGTTCCTTGGCATCTTCGGCGGCGGAGGCAATGATGAATACGACGAACTGATCGGATCCGTCTCCCCCGGCCGTGATCGCGAATTGTTCATCGTTGCTACTCGCGAGATCCGAAAAAAGCGATTTGACGTTGGTCGACTTCTTTTCCAAACGATCATTACAACCTATCCGGATTCGCCTTACCTTCCGATGGCGAAGCTTGCTGTGGCTGACTCCTTCTTCCTCGAGGGCGGTACGAGTTCGTTGATCCAGGCGATCTCAGCTTATCAGGATTGGCTAACCTTCTTTCCTACCCACGCCCTTGCGGATCGCGTCGTCTTGAAGATCGGAGAGGCCGAAATGAGGCAAATTGGTCTGCCTGACCGCGATGCCAGCCGGGCGAAACGTGCGGAGGTTCGACTGAAGGCTCTTTTGCAGACGTATCCGAATACGATCCTCAAGAAGGACGCTGAAGAACGCCTCGCTCAAGTTCAGAATAATCTTGGATTGCACAATCTCTACATCGCCAACTATTATTACGGCCAAGCAGTAAATCAAGGTAAGAGCGGGCTCAAGGGGGCTCAGTCGCGGTACCTTGAGATCCTTGAAAAGTATCCTAAGTTTGGGTATATGGACGAGGCTCTCTTCAAACTTGCCGTCACATATATGACGGAGGAAGAAACGGATCAAGCCGCTCGATATTTTCAGCAGATCGTTCGGGATTATCCGAACAGCGAGTGGGTACCAAAGTCGAAAGAACAGCTCGAATTGATCGGAGCGTCGATACCGGAGCCCAATCCCGAGCGAACCAGCGTGACTCGGCCTGACGATGGCGGATTCTTTGCGAATTTCAAGAATCAGTTCTTCGGCGTTTACCCGATGACGATCGACAAGGACGGCGTCTTGATGACAAAAGACTTTGATAAAGAAAAGTTCGAACTCATAGATCAGATCATCGAGAATCAGGGTGATATATTGGTCAATCAGATACCGCAAGCGCTGACAACCGTGATATCCCAGCGCCAGGCGACAGTGCAGCCCGCTGCGACGCAGCCGCCACAACAGCAACCTCAGCCGAAGAACTAGGTGGAAGAGTTATTCAAGTACGACAAAGCGGTTGATTGGCAGCCGCTTTTCTATTATCTAACAGCTTGAGGGGAAACAGTTTGCCAAAGATGAAGGGTTCAATTGCGGGGGCGATCTTGGTGGGAGCGATGGCAATATCGGTCGGCGGACAAGTCGACGGGAAGAGCCCGTCACCCACGCCGCAGCCTACTCTCAAGCTATCGCGGATCCTTGCGGCTAACTTGAGTAGGCCGCCCTCGCAGATCTCGCAAGACAACGCCGCAAAAGCCTATAGCAAACTTCTTGGAGGCGAGCGATATCTCTGGAAGGTAAAGAATGCGCGGGGTCGGCTTAATCCAAACGCCCAACTGGAAAACATCCGTAACGCTCGCCTTGCCCTTCAGGACGCGGTATCGGCCAATCCCCGGCTTGCCGAGGCTTACACGGCCCTCGCCGAACTGGCTATCACGGCGCCGCCGACCGATGTCGAGGAGGCGATCGAACTCGCTAGTTTGGCGTTGCAGATCAATAAAGATAATTTCGGCGCGCGCCGTATTCTTGCGAGGCTGTATACGTTCAAGAGCGGGCTCGGAACACGCTCACTCGATACGGCCAGCTCCGCAAAGGCGGTTGATCAGTGGAAGTTTGTTGCGAGTCTTGATCCGCGTTATATGGAGGCTTGGGCCTTCCTCTCTGAATTCTACGAACGGCAAGACAATCATTCTGAGAGGATCGCCGCACTCGAAAAGTGGCGCAGTTCCGCGAGCGCGATCGACACACAGTTCTACAGCCAGATGACCGGAGGACGAGCGACGCTTTCGCCTGAGACCGCAACGCTCAAGCTCGGCGAGGCATTCTTAAAAGTCGGCAAGACGCAGGCCGCGATCGAGATCCTTGCAGAGGTCGTTGGCGATGATCCCGGGAATGCGGGCGCCATAGAACTTCTTAGAGACGCGATACAGTCGGGCAAGCCGGTCGACGTGGAGGGTGCGATATCCGGACTTCAGCAGGCAGTCTATGCAAATCCCGACAATGCGGCCTTGGTGAACCTGTTCGCCGAATCATATGCCCGAACCGGCCGGATCGGAGACGCTGCGAAATTGCTTGAATCGTCGTCGGAAAGTGCAGCCAAAACCGACAAGTCGCTTGCGGCGATGTACCACGTTTCGCTCGGCGAGATCTATGAAAAGGCAGATCGTCTGGCTGATGCTCGCAGGTTATATGAGAAGGCGATCGCCGTCCGCGATTTAGAAGCATCTGCAGAGTTCTCTGACGAGGAACGAATATTCCTCGGCTCGATCTACGAACGTCTGATCCGAATCGCGAAACAGGACGATCGTCCCTCCGATGTGATGGCGATAATCGAAAGGGCGCGGAAGGCATTTGGGGCGGGAGACGGCTTCGCCGATCGAGAGCTGATGACCTACTATCGCGACAGCGGCAGACGAGGCGAGGCTCTAAAGATCATCTTGGCAGAGCGTGCTAAACTCCCCCTTGACGAAGGACTTGCCAGACAGGAAGCGACACTGATGACCGAGCTTGGAAAGGTCGACGACGCAGTAGCCGCTTATCGCAAATTCATGGTCTTGCGCTCTGAACCCGCTCCTGCTGGAAGTGCACAGCCACTGCCGTTGGATGTTTTCTCCAATCTGCTGTTCATCTCGCACCTTTATGCCCAGGGCGATCGCGCAAAGGAGGCGGCCGAAGCCGCGAATCAGGCGCTCGCCGTCGCGCGTGGAGCAGAACGTCGGCAGATAGCGCGGCTATCGATCGCCACGGCCTTGCAGATGTCCGGTGACTTTGCCGGTGCTGAGTCAACACTCCGCGATATCCTCAAGGAGTCGCCGAATAATCCAATAGCTCTAAATAATCTTGGCTATTTCCTGCTCGAACGAAACGAGCGATTTGAGGAAGCTCTCAAGTTGATCAAACAGGCCGTTGAGACTGATCCGACCAATCCATCTTACCTCGACAGCCT
>JBDSLC010000063.1:0-4191 GCA_039916585.1 Pyrinomonadaceae bacterium
GTTCCGGCCACCTTACTGGTTTGAGATACTTTCACTACTTTAATTCTAGACATATTTTCGCCGTTTTGTCTTGACAGTACGTGACTCAAACCTTTACCTTACAAACAATTAATTGTGACATTGCAGGAAGAATTCAAACTGCCGAGTCGTATCGAGTCCGTCGACGAAGCGGCCCTGAAAGCGGACGACTTTGCGAAAAAGTCGGGGCTGGGAGATGACTTTATCTCATCGATCGACCTGGCCGTCCGCGAATCCGTCGCCAATGCCGTTAAACACGGCAACAAATTCGACGAAAGCAAGATCGTTGAGGTTCGGCTGGCAAAAAGTGCGATCGGCTTTGAAATGACCGTGCGCGATTTTGGGTCTGGCTTTGATCCCCACGAGATCCCCGATCCGACGAACCCTGAAAATCTGTTAAAGGCGAGCGGTCGCGGCATGCTGTTTATGCGTGCTTTTATGGACGAGGTTGAGTGGGAGAACGCCGAGGGCGGCGGGACTATCGTCCGAATGGTGAAGAAACAATAGATTTGCGGTAGTGCTTTTGGACAAGTCTCAAGCAACTGGTCTAGAATCGCGTATCGAGATTCAACTTAATACTTAGGAGATAACAATGGCTGATATCAACATTTCGGAACGCCAAGCCGGCGATGTAACGATCCTCGACCTCGAGGGCAAGGTGACGATCGGTGAAGGGAGTGTAGCTCTCCGAAGCGCGATCCGCCGTCTCTTGGGCGAGGGCAAGAACAAGATCCTTTTGAATCTTGGAAAGGTCGGGTATATCGATTCGAGCGGCATCGGCGAATTGGTTTCCAGCTTTACGGCCGTTAACAAAGAAGGTGGAACCCTGAAGCTTCTAAACCTGACGCAGAAGATCCAGGATCTGCTCGCGATCACCAAACTCCTAACGGTCTTTGATGTATACGACGAAGAAGCCGAAGCATTGGCGAGCTATAACTAGATCGGATTGGATCTAAGTTTTAAGGGCGGGCTGACCGGTAAGGTTTCCTGCCCTTTTGCTTTGGTAAGGTGCATCTCGAAAAGGCTATAATTCATCAATACTATTGCTTCTGGACCGCAAATCTATTCAATGAGACTGATCTTCATTTCCCCATTGTTTTTGTTATTATCTGCCGCCACCTTTGCTCAAGGTACGAAAGGTCTCGCTCCCGAGTTCGATCTTGCGAACTACGGCGTTCGAATAGAGCCTGACAAGCGTGTAATGACGGTCCTCGCAACTCTAGAAGCGGCCCGCACAACAAACGAGGCGGGTGAATCCGTACCCGTTATAAACACGCCGCTTTCACTTCAAGGAAAGGAGTTTCGTGAGTTGCTCAAGAGCGATCTCGTTGCACTAAATGACGATCTTCGGATCAAGATCTCGGCGTTCGTGACGGGGCATAAAGCGAGGAACAAGGGAAAGTCCGATGCCGAACTCGTCTCTGCCTTCGTTTCGATGGCATATGCATTGACGCCGGCCCCGGAGCTTGCGGATCCGATCGTAACCTCTGACCTTCCGGGATCACTGCTCGACGTACTCGATTTTGCTCCGCTGGTCCGGGATTTCTATCGGCGATCGAGTTTCGCTGGAAACCTTCCCGAATATCAGAAGCGTTATCAACAGGCATCCGACGCAAAGCTGCGGACGTCGGCTCGAGAAATGGTCGGCGAACTGCTCAATTATCTCAATACCAAACCGCAGCTTTTTGTGATCGAACGCGTCACAACTGAAACCCAAAGAAACAAGCGAAGCACGCTCAAGAACGTCGAAACCCGCGAACGCGAACGAAAATTCGCGATCGTCCCTGAGCTGCTCGCCCCGGCCTCTTCGATCAATTTCGTCAACGTTAAAGACGATTACTACGTTGTACTGTCGCCCGAGACCGATCTGGTCGGTTCCGGCGTTCGCCGTGCTTTTCTTCAGTTTGTTATCGACCCGATCGTACTTGCAAACTCGAAAGACGTCACCGCGATCCGCGACAATGTGAAGAAGCTCCTCGACGAACGACGTGCCGTGAATCCGAATGTGTCGCCCGACGTTTATCTCACCATCTCACGTTCGCTCGTTGCCGCCATCGATGCCAAACAGCTTGAGAATGTAAAGGTGCAGATCGCGACCGATCAGGCTCGCGCGCGAATCAGTCAGATGGGCGGCAGCGACCCGACAAAGAAGATCTCTAAAGAGCTCGAAAGATTCAAGCAGGAAGCGGCCGACGAGATGAATCTGCGTCTTTCAGAAGATTTCGAAAATGGCGCGGTGCTCAGTTTCTATTTCGCCGACCAACTGAACGGCGTACAAGAATCCGGGGCAGACATTGCCGCTGCGATGCGGGAAATGCTTTTGTCTTTCGATCCGCTGAAAGAAGCCGGTCGGTACGAGCGCTACGCCGATTCCCGCAAGCGTGCTCTCGTGGTTCGCGAGGCCCGACGCACCACGGCCGCCACGATCGCGACAACGGTTGCGGAGAATCCGGTCACCACTAAGCTGCTTGAGATCCAGAAAACGGTCGAGGCAAAGGACTACAAGCGGGCCGAAGTCGATCTTAAGGCGTTGCTCAAGGCTAGTCCCGATGAGCCCCGAGTATTCTACAACCTGGGCCGTGTGGCAAGTTTGACCGCGGTTAGCATTGAAGACGGCGAACAGCAGGCCGCCAAACTTCTCGAAGCCAAGGTCGCTTACGAGAACGTCGTCCGCATCAGCCAAAAACAGCGTGTGGATCCTGCGCTGCTCTCGCTTTCTTACGTCGCGCTCGCAAAGATCTTCGAGTTCTACGACGACAAGCCGTATGCCATCGGGCTCTACGATGCGGCAATAAGGCTCGGCGAGATCTCAGGCGGAGCACACCAGGAAGCTATGGCAGCTAAGCAACGTTTAGTGAAAACTCCGTAGTGTTTTGTCATAAAGTGCCCAAAGAGCTCAACAACGCCAGTGCACTCTGTGGCTAATTTCCGACCGTTTTGCTAAGTTCTAGCAAGTGTCAAGTTCAACATTCCACAGCGGTTACGCCGCACTAATAGGCCGGCCGAACGCCGGAAAGTCTACGCTACTCAATCGCATCGTGGGCGAGAAGATCGCCGCTGTTTCGAATAAGCCGCAGACGACGCGCCACCGGATCCAAGGCGTCCACAGCTCGGACGCGGGTCAGATAGTTTTCGTCGATACGCCGGGAGTACATAAGCCGGGTCACTTGCTAAACCGGCGGATGATGGCCGCAGTGCACGACGCGTTAATGTCGGTCGATGTTGTTGTCCTTATGAGAGATGCGAGCGTTTCGACCGGTAACGGCGACCGCTTCGTGCTCGACCTTGTAAAGCAATCAGAAAAACCCGCGATACTCGTGCTGAACAAGATCGACAAGGTCAAGATCAAAGCCGAGGTCCTACCGCTGATCGACTTCTATTCGAACGAATACGAATTCGCGGAGATCGTTCCGGTATCCGCATTGAAAGGCGACGCGGTGGAGAATCTACTGACCCAGATCGTCAAACATCTCCCCGAGGGCGAAGCGATCTTCTCGGAAGACGAGTTCACCGACCAACCGATGCGCTCGATCGTCGCAGAAATGGTGCGCGAAAAGATCCTTCGCACGACCGGAGAGGAACTTCCCTACGTCACCGCGGTCGTTCCGGAAAAATGGGACGAAAGCGACCCGACAAAGCTCACTATTTTCTGCGCCATATACGTGGAACGCCCATCACAGAAAGGCATCATCATCGGCAAGAGCGGAGCGAAACTGAAGCAGATCGGTATCGAGGCTCGCGAAGATATCGAGAAGCTTCTCGACCGTCACGTCCACCTCCAACTCTTCGTAAAAGTCGTCGAAGATTGGAGAAACAAAGAACGCGAACTCGATGAAATGGGGATCCGGGAGTGAACGAGAATAACAACGAAACTTGGCTGGCCCTTGAGATAGCCGTCTCTCCGGAAGCGGCTGAGGCGGTCGAGTTTGCGCTGAATTCCGTCAACGCCCTTGGTACGGCGATCAGCTTTAGACGTGTCAACCAGACCGAGGCACTGATCGTAACCGGTTACTTCAACGAATTTCCGGACGATCAGATCTTACAGGACGAACTCCACTACGCCCTTCGTTCCTACGATTTTGATGAAGAAGCGATTCATTCAGTAAAACGGCAAGCGATCGAGAATACCGATTGGCTCGCGGAATGGAAAAAGCACTGGAAGCCGACCACGAT
>JBDSLC010000064.1:0-11590 GCA_039916585.1 Pyrinomonadaceae bacterium
TTCGCGACCGCTATCGCAAGAGCTACGAAGATCACGGATACGGACTCTATTGTGTTGAACTAAAAGACGACGGAACGCTGATCGGCCTGTGTGGATTTGTCCGACGAGACACCCTGCCGGGGCCGGACATCGGATTTGCCTTTCTTCCTGAGTTCGAAGGACTTGGTTTCGGCTTCGAATCCGCCAAAGCAATGATGAATTACGGTCGGGAATGCCTGGGCTTTTCCGAAGTTTTCGCCATCACGACACTCGATAACGAGGCCTCCGGAAGGCTTTTGGAGAAGATTGGATTCACTTTCGAAAAGACGATCGACACGGCCGAAGGGGAGACTCTGAAGCTTTTTCGGGCGCAAATGTAATCTATTCTTTCGCGCTATAATCTGTCGATATGACCAACGACACCGATAAAACAAGTGCGATCGAGGTCCTGAACCGGATCATGGAATTTGAATTGGCGGGTGTGGTGCGATATACGCACTACGCGTTGATGGTATTTGGATATAACCGGATACCGATAGTTTCTTGGCTTGATGGAAATGCGAGTGAGAGTTTGGCTCACGCGAAACGGGCGGGTGAATTCGTTACGATGCTCGGCGGGCATCCGAGTTTGAAGATCGGGACCTTGCTGGAGACACATCAGCACGACATCGGCGACATTCTCCGCGAGAGCCTACAGCAAGAATCGACAACGCTCGAAGCGTATTACGACCTTCTGAAACTTGTAGAAGGAAACAGCGTTACGCTCGAAGAATACGCTCGCGAAATGATCCTGCTCGAGGAGACCCACCTCGACGAGGTCAACAAGATGCTGAGGAAGCCGGGCGAGATCGAGCCTTACAGCGAGTGATCAAGCGAACCGAAATGCGAAAGCCTCGTCACCAATGGCCGAGGCTTTTTGCGCGTGTGTGGGCAGAGAGTTGGCCTAGTTGATCTGTGCAGCTAGCCCACGGATCGGCTGTTTTGTCCCGATCGAACCGAGCCAAACAGCCGCTCCCGTTGCGATGTCGATCGAAACGAGCGAGGAATTTCCGCAGCCACCTTTCATGCGAGTGCGTCCGCTTTCCTTAACAGCGGCGAAGGCGGTGTTCACAGGAGCCGTCGGAGTTCCGGTGGTCAGAATGTCGAACCCGGCGACGTCATTTGCATTGATGCCGAGCGACCCGAGCGACACCTGGGTGCCGTTATTCGGAGGATCCTGACGCGTGAGAATGTCGAGCCCCGCGTCTATATTGAATAGAGTCGTCCCCGTGAAACCCAAGCGTGAATTGGTATACGCCGCGCCTACGATCGAAGGCTCGGCACCTTCATTGATATCGCCGATCGCATATGCCAGCGGACCGTCGATCGCAACTACCAGCGTGTCAGGATGAACGCGAAGGTTCTGACCGGTATCGCTCACGATTCGCATGGCTCCAACATTGGCGTTTGCCCGCGGGTTGAAATCAAAGCCGAAGGAATCGCCATCCAATAGTGTGGAAAGCTGCCGGCCGACTGCCGTCGCTACGCCGCTCGCCGTGTCGATCGTATAGATCCGGCTCGTGCTTCCGAGTGCATATAGGACACCGTTCGACGGCCGAAAATCGATGCCGAGAATATCTTCATCCGGCTGAAGCCCCGAGACTCTCATGGAATTAAGGATGCTGCATGCATCCGCCGAATCGAACGACACAAGCTCGTTATTCACGGTTGTGCCGTAGAGAACGGCAGCCGACGTATTGACGGCACCGATCGCGAAAATGGATAAGACGAGCGAAAGAAGGGCGTTACGCCGAGTGTTTTTCAACATATGGTTTTTCTCCTAAACTTACAGGTTGTTCAACGGCAAACTCTCGCGGGCAAGTGTTGTGCGCTTTTTAGCCAGATCAAGCGTTCGCCATGTTCGAGGGCGGATAACATGCAGTGAATGCGTTGTAGTGAGGTGTTCGACCGTTTTCGCCGATCGGATTCAGGAAACCTGCGCCGGCATTTGCGAAGTAGTTCGTTTGGCGTCGATAATTCAGCCTGTCTTATGAAATACGGCCTCATCGCAGGTAATGGTCAATTCCCTTTTTTGGTAGTCGAAGGTGCTCGGAAAGCCGGAGCGAGCCTCGCTGTTGTTGCGATCAAAGAAGAGACTGACAAGCGGATCGACGAGGTGGCCGAAACCGTGCAGTGGGTTAATATCGGCCAGCTCGGCAAGATGATCGACTTCTTCAAGAAGGAAGGCGTAGAGAAAGCGATAATGGCTGGGCAGGTGAAGCATGTGCAGATCTTTTCGGGGGCGGTTCCCGATATGCGGATGCTGAAGATGCTTTGGAATCTTCCGAAGCGAAACACTGATTCGCTGATCGGAGGGATCGCGAACGAGATGGCGTCCGAAGGGATCCAGTTGATCGACTCGACTTTTTTTGTCGAGGATCATCTGTCCCCGCAAGGTCCGATCACCAAGCGATCCCCGACCGATATTGAACGCGACAACATAGAATATGGCCTCCAAATCGCCGCCCAGATCGCCCGCCTTGATCTCGGACAGACGATAGTTGTGAGGGCGAAAGCCTGCGTGGCTATCGAAGCAATGGAAGGTACGGACGCGACCATCAAGCGTGCCGGCGAACTCGCGAACGGCAAGTTGACCGTCGTGAAGGTCGCGAAACCCGATCAGGACATGCGGTTCGACGTTCCCGTGATCGGCCTACCGACCATCGAAACTATGGCGACAGCCGGAGCAAGTTGCATTTCCATCACAGCGGGCAAGACGCTGATCTTCGACCGCGAAGACACCGTACGACTGGCCGAGCGGCACAACATCACTATCGTCGGAAGCTGAAACATTAATCCCCTCTGTCGCGTAAAAATTCAAGTATTTGAATGATTTCAACACCCTTTCGGGAGAAAAGATGAGAAAAACCTTATTTGCATTCCTTTTAAGTATCAGTCTGCTTGCGCCGTCTGCCGCGCTCGCTCAGGCGGTAAAGATCTCGCCGGCGGAGAAAAAGATCGCTGAAGAGATCACCGCTGCACAGATGAGCAGCTACCTTCATTTCGTAGCATCCGACGCGATGGGCGGGCGAGACACGCCATCGCAGGGGCTCGACATTACAGCCGAGTTCATCAAGATGAATCTCCAGAAATGGGGATTTAAGGGCGCTGGCGACAACGGCAGTTTCTTTCAGAAGATCGCCCTCAGACGTGACGGCGTGAACGCGGCTGAGACATTTGTAACGGTAAACGGTCAGAAATACGTATACGGCGAAGATCTGGTCCGCGTTTCGGGAACGACAACGGGAACCGTGTCTCCGAAGATCGTGTATGCAGGAAACGGCTGGATGGTTAAGTCGAAGAATCTGAACCCGTACGCCGGTATCGACGTCAAAGACAAGATCATCGCCGTGTACGGCGAAGGCCAGGTCGGCGGACGCAATCTTGTCCCGATGCCCGCAGGAGTTACACAGGCTGACGTCCCCAACGCTACTCGCGGAACCGACTGGGCCGATGTTGTAACGTATGCTCGCGCAAACGGCGCCGCGGGCGTGATGGTGCTCGCCTCTAACTTCTTGAATGAAAATTGGGGACCGATCACTCAGAACTTCGGACGATCACGAACCCTGGTCGACAAGCTTGCTCCTGCAACGCCCGCCGGCCCCGGAGGAGTGCCCCAGCCGACGGTATTCATCGCATCGCGAAAACTGACCGACGCTATCTTTGCAGGCGAAGCGGGCAATCCGGTATCGGGTGCGACAAACTCATTCGACGTGAACAAGAGCTTCAGCGTCAGCATCTCGCTTAAACCGGAGACAGTCTACACGCAGAATGTCGTCGCCTTGTGGGAAGGAAGCGATCCCGTACTCAAGAACGAGATGGTCGCGATCGGCGCTCACTACGATCACGTCGGAACTAACTTGAACGCTCCGGGCGACGACAAGATCTGGAACGGTGCGGACGACGACGGATCAGGAACGGTCGCGGTACTTTCGATCGCCGAAGCTTTAGGCAAGGCCAAGGTTCGACCCAAACGGTCGATACTTTTCGTCTGGCATGCAGGTGAAGAAAAAGGACTTTGGGGATCGGACTATTTCAACAAATTTCCGACGGTTAATATCAAGAACGTCATCGCCCAGCTCAACATCGATATGATCGGCCGAAGCCTCGACCCGAACAACGTTATCAAGTGCACCGAAACGGTCCGTCGTTGTAACGAGGAACTGTCGAAGGCAAACGAGATCTACGTGATCGGTTCGGAGATGATGAGTTCGACGCTTGGAGCCATCACCAAAGGAACGAACGACGCGTACCTCAAGTTGGACTACAACTATCGTTACGATGACCCGAAGGACACGAATAGATTCTTCTTCCGCTCGGATCATTTCCACTACGCCCAGAACGGGATCCCGATCTCGTTTTGGTTTGACGGGGTCCACGAGGACTATCACCAGGCGAGTGATTCGCCCGACAAGATCGATTACCAGAAGATGGAAAAGGTAGCCCGAACCATTTTTCTAACCATGTGGGAACTGACCGATCTCAAGGAACGCCCAAAGATCGACAAGCAGCTTCCGCCCGAACTAACACAGCGATAAACGAAAAAGGGGAACCGGAATCGGCTCCCCTTTTTTGTCTTTACGAATTCAGGCTAGAATACAATACCTGCTCCAATGCGGAGATTATTCTGCCACTCACCCTCGAGCCGGGTCGGGTTGTAGTCGAACTGGATCGCTCGGATCTGAACTTTGTTGTTCAAACGCAAGTCGATTCCACCGCCGAAAACGCCCGCAAAACCTGTCGACGAAAACGTCTCGCTGCCCGGATTAAACTGGTTACAGCTACCGCCAACGACGGAAGTGGTGCACGCAAAATTCTCGAATTTCGCTCGCGCGTGCGCCGCACCGACCATTGCATGGGCGAACGGCTTAAAGACACCCGACTTCTGGTTGTCCTTCACCTGCAAGCCGCCGACAAAGTTCCAGAGCTGATTTTTATTCTCAAACCCGACGGTGTAATTCGCGCCGCTATCGGTGAAGCTCTCCGAGAATTCGTTGCTGTTAACTGTCGCCGAAACATCAGCCTTCGCTCCGACAAAGCGGCTAAAGTTATATACACCCGATACGTTCACGCCGTTGAAGTTTTCTCGATCGCGAAAGAAGTCGCGAACGGAATTCCCGCTCTTGATCCCCGTATCAACCTGGCCATTCGAGTAGCCAACGTAGAACTCGCCCTTCTTGTAATCGTCGATAGGCTGGGCCTGTGCGACTGCCGACGCTGCACTCACGGCAGCGATAGATAGAGCAATAATTGCTTTTCTAAACATAGAAATATTTCCCTTTAAACCTTTTTCGTTGCTCAAATGCACGAACGCCCAGGCAATTCGATACTGCTGAATCGTCTTGGGCATTCGCACAAATTATGTGCAACGTAAACTTAGATGGACGCGAGGGGCAGCTAGTTGCTCAGGTTCAAAACAAATCTTTATTGCTTTTCAGATTGTAATAAGCGATACGCTTCAGACTTTCCGATCCCTCGTTCCCTTGCGACCTGCTTGAGCGCGACTTTCGGATCGAGGCCTTCAGATTCGAGTTGCGCCATTCGTTCTGAGATCGAGAGCGTCGTCGTGACCGAGCTAAGGCTATCTGAACTAGCTCTGTCGATCACCAACACAAATTCGCCGCGAGGCGGATTGATCGCGAATCGCTCGGCAAGCTCTGACAAGGTTCCCCGAACGATCTCTTCGTGTAGCTTCGTAAGTTCGCGGGCCGCGGCGGCGCGTCTGTTTCCGAGTTCGGTCAGCCCGTCTCTAAGGGCGGCAACAATGCGATGAGGGGTCTCGTAGAAAACGATCGTGGCCGGCATATCGCAAATCTCGCGAAGCCGCTTCTTGCGCTCGCCCGTTTTCGATGGAAGAAAGCCGCCGAAGAAGATCGAATCGGTCGGCAGGCCGGATGCGATCACGGCGTTAACGAACGCGACCGCCCCTGGAATAGGAACCACGTCGGCCCCTATCTCGATCGCCTTCCTAACGATCCGAAATCCGGGATCATTGATTCCCGGTGTACCGGCGTCAGACACCACCGCGACCGACTTTCCCTCCGCAAGTAATTTCGAAAGAGCATCTGCCCGCTCACCTTCGTTGTGCTCGTGATAGCTGACAAGCTTTGTTGGGATCTCAAAGGCATTGAGGAGCTTGCGCGTGTGCCGCGTATCTTCGCATGCGATCACGTCGACCGCCTTCAACACCTCGACCGCCCGGAACGTTATATCCTGAAGGTTGCCGATCGGCGTCGCGACGAGATATAGAGTTCCGAGCATAATGTTAGAGTTCAAGCTTTCTGCTTCCGTAATACCAGTCGATTCGAAGTTAGCACAGGCAAGCTAAAGCTTGAACTCTAAACTAGAAAAGGCCCGAACCCTTGCGAGTTCGAGCCTATTCGTCCTTCAGTTGTGAAATTTTAGAAAGGAAGCGGGAACGGGATACGATTTCTCCAATCGCCGTTGTTGCCGTTCGGATAGCGGTTATTATTATAGCCGCCGCCGTTGCCGTAGTTGCCGCCATAGACATTGCTGATCGCATTCAGATCGTATCGGATCTGGCTCCACTGACGCTCTAGGTTCTGACCGCCGCGAAGTCGACGCAGTTCGTTCTCGATCTGATTGCCGATGTCCAGGACGCGACGCGCTTCGTCACGGCTTCCGTTCAAGTTGCGGCCATTCCCGTATGAATTCTCCAGCCGATCCGTCGCTTTGCGAAAATTGTCCGCAAGGTCCTCAAGCCGGCCGTAGTCACCGCCGCCGCGATTGTTGCCCCAGCCCGCGTTGCGATTGTTGCCCCATCCGCCATTTCTATTGTCTCTTCGATCGTCACGGTCATCGCGTCGATCTTCGACACGGTTCGTTGCGGTCTCAAACTGGCGTGCTCGATTTTTCAGGTTCTGGATCGTCCCTCGCAGATCACGATTATTTCGGTTGTTGCCATAACCGCCGTTTCCGTAACCACCGTTTCCGCCTGGATAGTACTGCGCCGACGCCATCGACGGCAACCCAAGGAACATCAACGCGAACGCTCCGACACCGATTAATTTACTGATTCGATTCATTGTATTTCTCCCCAAAAAGTTATGTCCGCGCAATGCTCGAGCATTGCTTGCTGGGGTAATTGCAATGGATATGCCAATCTTTACGAACCTTTGCATAAAAAAGTTAAAGCCCTGTACTACAAGGCTTTAGCTCATTCACAAATATTATCTTTCCCGGCTTTATCCGTTCAAACGCCCCATTTCGTTGGCGGCGTGTTGCAGATGGTTAGTAGTCATTCTCCGAGTGCCTTAGCGGCATTCAAGCGTCCGCCCCCGACAACCTTTCCTAGCAGAGAGTCGATGGGATCGGATGACTTCATTATCCGCTCGCGAAGCTTCGCCATAGAGAGTTTTGGTTCGCTCGATAAGATAAGGGCTGCGATTCCTGAAACATATGGTGCTGCCATCGAGGTGCCCGATGCCTCGCGATACTGATCCCCCAGCCACGTCGACGTGATCTCGCGTCCCGGAGCTGCCACGTGAACCGTCTTCGCTCCATAATTCGAAAAGCTTGCCAATTGATCATTGCGATCGAGGGCCGCAACGCTAAGCATGTTCGGAAGGTCGTAGTTCGAAGGGTAATGTGCTCGGCGGTCGTTATCGGTGCTGCTATTTCCAGCGGCCGCAACAAACAGGATACCGGCCTCTCCAGCTGCTCGGATCGCATCTTCAAGAGGCTTTGAACGTTGAGTCGAACCCCAACTTGCGTTGATGACACGCAGGTTTACACCGTTCTTCTTGCGGTCGATCGCGTAGTTGATCGATTCGATCGCGTCGTTCACATTCCCAAATCCGCCGCGTCCCAGAAACTTGAGCGGCATGATCTTCACGTTCCAATTCACCCCGGCGATCCCTTCGCCGTTGTCGCCTTCGGCACCGATAATGCCGGCTACATGCGTTCCGTGGCCATTGTCGTCCATCGGATCACTCGCGTTCGCTTCGGCGTCAAACCCATGCAGATCGTCGATCGTTCCAAGCTCAGCGTCAACATACTCCGGTAAACCCGCAGGGCGGATCCACATATTTTCGACAAGATCTTTATGGGCGTAATCGACGCCAGTATCGAGCACTGCAACAACGACCTCAGCGCTTCCCCGCGTTTTCGCCCAAGCTTTCAGTGCGTCGATGTGCGCGTTAGCCTTGCCGCCGCCTTGGCCGGTATTGTTCAATGCCCACTGAAGGGCAAATAGAGGGTCGTTCGGAGCTCCTACGGGATTCGCTTCCCGTCCGACGGGGCGTGAGTTTCGGTCGATGGAGTCATCTAATGCGATCTGAAAATTCGGCTGTGCATACTCGACGACATCGGACATCGATTCATACTGCTCGACGAGAACCGAAATATCGGCATAATCAAGATCGTCGATCGATACGAGCCCGCTTACCGATTCATAATTGTCTGCGATGCGGTCATTATGTGCGGCTGCGATCTGGCGGATCTCCGTAAGCGTAACGCCGGGCTTGAACCGAACCAGGAGTTCGGGAGTTTCATCTGTTTCGGCGACCCGTATCGCCGGTCCGGTTCTCACCGCCTTGGTAGGTGTAGTGTCCTGAACCATCAGCATCGTACGCCAACGTCCGATCTGTCCTACAACCGCCGCCAACGCGATCAAGATCACCGCGACCATCAAATGAACCAAAAAATTACCGCGATTCATATAAATACTCCTGAATCCCAAGCACTAAAGAATTAGATGCCGTTATCCCTTTACGAGATAGTTCTTTCCTTCGAACCCCTTGGCCCGAAGCTGATACTTATCCGCCCGATATTCGTAAGATTTGCCGTCGGCCTTTAGCCCGATCTCCCAGCCCGTCGCGATCATCATCGCCGACGCTTCGTCCCCAACGGGAGCTCCCAATGACATATCAGGAAAATCCCGGTCGGTCACGCCCGAAACAGACACTTCGCCCTCGCTCACTCCCAGCCTGCGGGCAAGATCTCGCTTCGCGGCCTCAGTGGCAGATTCACGGTCAAAACTCATATCGCTAACCTCCAATTCTGCTACTTCTACGACACAGAGTCAACGAATGTTCGCACCGGGTAGTGGGTCAGTTTGAATTATAAATAGTCAGATAAGCTCCATTCGCCCCGCAACAATCTAGCTAGGGCAAAATTCGCGAGCAGGATCACAAAAAGGATAATGGCCGTTGTCACTAGGACTTTCGGCCAGTTGGATTTCGGCTTGTCTTCAAACTTAAACATTTCGTTTCTTATACGGGCCTCTTTCTTTCGTTTCTGCTTTTGGAAGCAAAGCAACTATATCGCTGATTTCCCAAAGCCGACTCGTAACACCAGCCGCCATTGCCGGAGTGCATCGAAGTGATTTATGAATCCGAACGAAATTGTAATACATGTAATGCAAAGCAATCGCGTGCATGTGATTCTCGACCTTTTTCGAAAAGCCGTTGGTTAGGCGGGTGAATCGACGCATGCTCATTCTCATGGTCAGATTTTGACGCTCAACAAAGCTAGTCGAGATATGCTTTTTGTCGGGATTGCCTGCAACCCACTTCGTTTCGCATCCTACGCACTCAGCCGGACTATAACGGATTTCCTCTTGCGGCTTGCCGTAAATCTTAACTAGCATCGCGTAATCAATCTCCGAACGGAAAGCGGCTTCAACGGCTTCCAGATACGGTTTGTGACCGTCCGTGGTTAGCTGTACGCGACTGCTAAGGCGTGTTGAAAGATCGGTGATGAACTCGAACGCCGCAAGGCCGTCACGCTTGCCTACTGCCCAACACGGAACGAGCTTCGTATCGGCGTCAATCGCAACCCATGTCCAAATATCGCCATAGCCTTTCAGCGCTTTCTGTTCGTCGGTGGCGTTCTTTGCCTTTGCTCCGACAAACGACCAAATTTCATCGCACTGGATACGCTTACAAGTGAGATTCTGAAACGCACCGTCCTGATACTCAGCACAAGCCGTTCCGAGATCAACAAGGAGTTTCGTGACCGTGTTTTTGGAAACACCAGTCATGCGGGTGATAGCTCGAATGCTGTTGCCTTCGACCAATGCCGCGACGATCTGTTCACGCTTCTTGTTGTCTAGGTAATTCATACTGACCATTATGCTTGAGCATATATTCAATGTCAAGCAAAAAGACTGCCCGAAGACAGCCTTTTCAAATCAGCAATCTTTCGAGAGTTTTACTTCTTTTTCGGCGTCTTTCGCGCCGTCGTACTCTTAGTCTTTGGGTTGACCACCGCCGCATCAACCGCCAAATTTGATAGCTGTTCAGCCCTCTGTATCCCGATCGTCTTGATTGGCAGTAAGGCGGCGGGCATTAGATACTTGAGCGGATCCGTTAGCTCTCCGCCAGAGTCAGAAACAGGAGCGTTGATTGCTGCCAGTCCGAACTCTATATAGATCATCCAGATACCTTCGTGGATGTTTTCCTTCTTAATGAGAGCGGTCACTATCTCCTGAAAGTTAAAAACGATTTGTTTCGTTTCAGCCATATCTTATCTTCGGCACCTCACCTAATCGGTCAACTGTATCGGGGAGAACGCTTGTAAGGGAGAGAACGCTGATGTTGCTGAAGTCCCCATCAATGACCGGACTTCAGGCTTCCATTTCGATTCAAAGTTCGATGTAGTCGCCGCGTTCATAAAGACAATGACTGGTCTAAGATTTGCTCGAAAGGCTTCTAATGATTTCATGACCCTATTAAGTACATCTTCTCTTCCCACTGCCATTGCAATCGAACTCACGATGAACGTATTAAGACTGACCCCGTCACGCTCTGCCATGATCGCCGCTTTTTCGTGCAGGCTCTCAGGCATACGCAACGCAAAGCGTCCGCTCATCTCCCGATTCCCCATTGGCTCTGGAATATGAAGGCCGCGTTCTACTCGTCGCATGATCCAGTCCTTAGCCGCGATGTCTAGATTTTTCAGAGCCTTTGAAGCGGTAGCGCCTTCAGCGTAACAGCCTTGAAACTCTAAAATCTCTGCCACGTAAACCCCGTCCTCGTCCGGCGTGAGGATTCTCGTGTACGGCAGTTTCAGAAAATCAGCGGCTGTTTTGTTAGTCATAATAGTTCCTATATTTAAGTTGATTTGTCTGCCCCGATATTACTTCTTTCTCGTCTTTAAGGGCCTCTGTCATTATAAAAAGTTCGTCCCTCATTCCTTTTATGATCTTGGACGCCAAACCTTTCCCAAGAGTGCCGGAGTGGTCAGGAATTGAAATCGTGGTTCCACTGTCTCTTATCCAAGTAGGCTCGCCACCCCTCTTCTTACGTTTGGGACCAAAGCCCATTGTTTGAGCAAGGCGCTGTAAGTCTCGGGCCCTCACGTTCCCGCCTTGTAGTTTCAACGAGGCTAATTCTGCATCCAGCGCACCCAGCTTCAGAAGTTCGCTCTCGATTACATCTAGTCGAGAAACGGTCATAGTGATATTGCCCGTAATATCACTTTCCAAGTTTATAGATGGATTGTGGAAAATGCAAGATGAAATTCAGGATTTGGTCCAGCGGGATTCAGCGGCCTTCTTAGCAATAGCAGACCGTTCTTCAGGCGTGAGTTTTTCAGCTCGCGCCTTTCC
>JBDSLC010000065.1:0-4419 GCA_039916585.1 Pyrinomonadaceae bacterium
TCCGGCCGCGGGTCGAACATGGTTGCGTTGGCCGATGCGGTTGCGTCGGGTGAAATACCTGATTCTGAGGTAGCTGTTGTGATCAGCGATCAGGCAGATGCGCCCGGCCTTGAGAAGGCAGCCGAGCGTGGGGTTGAAACTTTAGTTATAGAACGAGCCCGTCGAAAGCGTGGGGAGCACGATGCCGAGATCGCGGCCGCATTGAAAGAAAGGGGTGTAGAGCTTGTTTGCCTGGCGGGCTATATGCGGATCCTGTCGGCGGATTTTGTGCGGGCGTTTCCGAACAGGATAGTCAACATTCACCCGAGCCTGCTTCCGAGTTTTACGGGACTCGGCGTTCAACAGCAGGCGATAGATTATGGTGTGAAAGTTGCGGGCTGCACGGTGCACTTCGTGGACGAAGAGCTGGATCACGGTCCGATAATCTTGCAGAGGATGGTTGAGGTGAAGGACGACGACTCGGCTGAAACGCTTTCAGCGAGAATTCTTGAGCAGGAACACGGCGCATATATCGAGGCTGTGCATAGCATTGTCACCGGTCGGCTATCGATCGAGGGGCGACGGACCGTTTACGCTCCGGAATAAGTGATAGGTGATAAGTGCGAAATGATAGCTCAGCTTTCGCCGTCGACCATTGATTCGAAATGGAGCACGGTGAGATCGCCGTTGGTGTCCATGAATTCCATGGTGTTGTCGCTTCCGTCGGAGTCGAGTTGAACAGCGATGCCGTGGACGCCGGTGACCTGGTCCGTGATGGCTGATCCGGCGGTGACCGCACGGCCGATTGTTACTTTATCTCCTGAGATCGCGACGGTTTGAAACACGGCTTCTTCATCTTCTTCAATGACGCTGCCGCGGCTGAATGCTTCGAAGCGGGCACGGCGGCCTTGGTTTCGGGTTGAAAAATCGGCGAGGTATTCGTTCCACTGGTCGGGTGCGATAATTTTCTTGTCCATAATGCGACTAGTATAGCCTAAGCGAAACCCAGCAAAAATGCGCGTAAATCGTCAGTTTTTGCTTTGACAGGGGTGGCAGATTTCTCGTAAACTCTAGGTTTTCACTCCACGAGTGAAATTCGATGGAGAGCAACTATGCCGAAGAGAACATTTCAACCGAACAACCGCAGACGCGCCAAAAAGCACGGGTTTCGCGCAAGGATGGCGACCAAGAATGGCCGAGCCGTCCTGAAACGTCGCCGAGCCAAGGGCCGGAAGCGTTTGACGGTTCAGCACTATTAGAGAGTTTTGGACTACCGAAGGAAGCTCGGCTCGCTAAGCGCGCCGAGTTTCTTCGTGTTTATGAGCAGGGTTTTCGAATAGAAGGCCGTTTTATGACGGTCTTTATTTTACCCAACGACCGCGAGCTTCAGAGAGTCGGGATCACGGCAACGAAGAAGGCGATAGGTAAGGCTCACGACAGGAATCGGGCCAAGCGCCTCTTGCGAGAGACCTTTCGGCTAAGCAAGGCCGAGCTTAATGCGATTTCGACTAAGTATGATTGGGTCCTGAACGCGCGGCGGAGCATTTTGCGGGGCAAGCTAGAAAAGCCGCTGGCAGAGTTTCGTGAGATCGCGGCAAAGGTGGCGAATGGAACTGCAGGCAAGCGCGATTCGTAGAACATCACAGGATGAAGAGTCGTGAGTTACGCCCTTACTAAAGTGCGCGCTTCTGCGCTTGATGGCAAGATAGTAAGTACGCGATGAAGTTTTTGGTTCTGGATCTGTTAGGCCTTTATAAGGCGGCTGTGTCGCCGTTCTTTCCGCCCGCGTGCAGATTTGAGCCGACATGTTCGGAATATACGAAACATGCCGTCGAGAAGTACGGAGCGATGAAGGGAACCTGGATGGGAATTAAGCGGCTATTGCGATGCCAACCGTTCTGTAAAGGCGGAAATGATCCGGTCATCTGATTGCGGAATGCGGATTTTTTGGAATTGAAGTTTTTAGAGGACTGATGAGGGGTTTGGACCGGAAGAATCCGCAATCCGAAATCACCAGTCCCAAATCAAAGTTGTGGAACAAAATAATCAGGGCCAGTCTCGTTTTCTGATCGCGGCCGTTGCGTCGATGGTCGTGTTGTTCGCCTGGTCGTATTTCTACTCGCCGACAAAACCCGCCGCGAACAACGCGAATACGGAGGTCGTAGCTAACGCCAACACATCTCAGACAGCTCCGGCACCGACTGCGGCAATACAACAACCGGTTCAACAGCAGCCGGTTGAAACGGTAGCGGATACAACCCCGGCTCGGACCGTAACGATCAAGTCGCCCTTATATGAGGTGAAGATCGATTCGAAAGGAGCACTCGCTACGAGCTGGATCGTTGTACGCAATAAGTCTGCGAAGAACGATTACCCGATCTACGCAGATGGTTCGAACGGGGATGCAAAGAAGCCGCTGGAGCTGATATCTGCGAAGGCTGCCGAGCAGCGAGAGTTTCCGTTCCGCCTCGAAACTGAAGATCAGGTACTCAACAGCGACCTTAACGGGCGCAATTATCAGATCTCGGCCGCAGAAGACACGATCACGCTTGCGGCAGGGGAAGAGAAAACCATCGAATTCACGCTAACGCTCGATAAAGGCGTTACGGTGAAAAAGTCGTTCGTTTTCCGCGCCGACAGCTATATTTCGGACCTCGGAGTCGACCTGCGGCAGAACGGACAGCCGCTACCGAATACAAAACTTGCGATCGGGGCAAGCATCGGCGACCACGCGATCAACTTTCACAACACTTATCACACGGAATCAGAAGCCGTTGCCTCCGTCAACGGCGACATCAAGCGTCATTGGGGTAACTATTCTTTTACCTACGACGCGAGCGGCCGTTCGACGCTGAGCGACAGCGGGACGATCGATTGGGTCGGGATGAGCGACGCCTATTTCGCGATGGCGGCGATCCCGGCGGCTCCTATCCAATCCGCGGAATATCGAGCGTCGAAGTACGACGTCGATATCGCACCGGTTTACGACACTATCTGGAAATGGGTCGTCCGCAGTCCGAAAACGACGGAAACGCGGCATCTTGTCACCACGATCATGCCGGTCTCGACCGATGGATCAGTTACAAAGATTTTCACGGGCCCGAAAGATTACTTTCTGCTTGATGGACTGAGTGCTGAACTGAAAGCGACCGACGGCCGTTCTGTTTCGATCGTCAATCTCATCAACTTCAGCAACTATTGGTGGCTTCGTTGGCTTACCAAGCCGCTTTCGATCCCGATCATTCACTCACTGAATTTTTTCAACGGGATATTGCACAACTACGGCGTTGCGATCATCGTCTTCACCTTCCTGTTCTATTCGCTGCTGTTCCCGCTGAGGTGGAAACAGTCGAAGTCCTTTAAGAAGGCTGCTGGAAACGCGCCGAAAATGAAGGAACTGCAGGACAAAATGAAGGATTTCCAAAAAAAGGGAATTCCTGCGGACGACCCGCGTATGCGGGCGCTTCAGATGGATCAGCTCAAGCTGACGAAGGACGCATTGCCGATCGGCGGATGTTTGCCAATGCTGCTTCAGTTTCCACTGCTGATCGCTTTCTATACCGCTATCACGGTTGCTCTCGATGCTCGGCAGGCGACGTTTATGTGGCTGCCGGATCTGTCGGCCGCTGACCCGTTCCACGTCCTCGAATTTGCTTTCGCGGGTTCGATGATCCTGGCGATGAAGTTCACGCCGACGGCTCCAGCCGTTTCACCCGAACAGCAGATGCAGCAGAAGATGATGACGTATCTGATGCCGGCGATGATGCTGTGGGTAATGTGGACCGCACCGGCGGGACTCTTGATTTACTGGCTCTTTGGTAACGTCGTCAGCTTTGGTCAGCAGATGCTGATCAACCGGATGAACAAGCCCGAAGAGCCGCCTACAGCTGTAGTCGACAACAGTGTCCCGATGAACGCGAAGAAGGTTAAGGGTAAGCAGAAGCTGAACCCTTCCTAGTTCAAAGTTCAAGCATTAGCTTGTCTCTAGAATTAGCACGCTGAGGCGTGAACTCTAAACAGTTATGAACGCTACTTGTGATAACGCAAAGGAATTCTTGACGGGACTGGTCTCGGACATGAAGTTCGATATGACGGTCGACGCTGAGTGGACTGACGAAGGCTGCCATCTCGATCTGCAAGGTGAAGATGCTCATCTTGCACGAGCGGAGAACGGCGAGCTGCTGGATGCGTTTGAAGTAGTGCTGTTTCAAGTGTTCGGCAGAGAACTCGAACGCGAGCACCGCTTCGTAGTCGACGCCGACGGCTACCGCTCGACCCGCCGCAACGAACTCCACGCGATGGCCCGCTTCGCCGCCGAACAGGTTCGGAAGAACGGCCGGGCCTTCACGTTCGGTGTGCTCAACTCAACGGAACGCCGCATTATCCATATGTCGCTGCAGAAGGAAGAAGATCTAAATACGGAATCTGTGGGCGTCGGGC
>JBDSLC010000066.1:0-5082 GCA_039916585.1 Pyrinomonadaceae bacterium
GCAACGTAACGACGAACCCGTCCGGCAGTTTTCGATCCGTTTGATCAAGCAATGTCCCCAGAAACAGCTCAAGCGTTCGGATCGCCCTACCGTAGGTTTCGGGCGCTAGCGATTTGATCCTAAAGCCGGTAAACGGCGTTGCTTTACGCTTCTGAAGTGCCGCGGCAAGATCGGTTGCGGCAAAAACTGCGTGCCCGTCTTCTTCCGCTTCGGACCGGAAACCGTAACCGTCCTCGAAGTCGATACGGAAATCTTCGACCGGTTCGCTTCTCAGCTTGGCGACAGTTTTCTGATAGACCGTCCAGGCAAACCAAGCCGCACGGTCCTTTTTTTTGATCTTATCGGGAGCCGCTTTCAATGCGGCTTCGAGTTCTTTGACCGCCCTAGGAAAGGTCGGCAGTTGCTCGTGACCGTGCAGTTGAAACGCCGTCGCAAACGCCGCGAAATTCGGAGCATACGCCTTTAGCGAATCAAGAGCGATGCGTCCAAGTTTCCGCGAGGTGTCAGCCGCAAATCGATCCGCGCCGCCGTAAACGACGTGAACGGGCACTCGGGCCGAAATGGGAGCAGATGAAGCCTTTTCTTTCTGATCTTTAATGATCAGCCGAACCCCGTCATCGCCTTCTTCCAAGATCTGTTTGCTCATTGAGACCCATTGTATCCGAAGTCACTTCGGGGCCGAGCCTGGCGGAGCGGCAGGAGGCCGAATTCCGGTGTACTGCACCGAAGCGATCTTCCATGTGCCATGCTCTTTACGCAAGACCGAAGTCGCCATCATCTTTCGCGGCGGAGCAGATTTCCCGTCCTTGCTCGTCATGAATGTCAGTTCGACGATCGCAACCGCCGTGTCGTCATAGATGCGGATCGACCGGAAATCTTCCACGACTTCTACGCTTACGCCCGCTGCTTTCTCCTTCTCCGCCGGTGTATAGTACGTCAACACCTTCGCCCGTGGATCGAACTCTCCCACCGGCGAGATCTCGATAAAATCGGCCGTAAACAGCCTATCCAACGCGGCTGCATCGTAAGCCGATTGAGCGGTGGTCATCGCGTCGATCGCGGATCTAATTGCGGCTTCGTCTTTGCTCTGGGCCTGAACGACAAACGTAGTGGTGAGTAAGAGTGCGAGGATGGTCAGATATTTAAAGGTCATCGGTATCTCCTGATTTCCCCTGACTTTACGGCGGAATGCGGATAAATGTTCCCGGGCTAGAAGATTGCGTCCATCGCTTCATCTAGATTCTTAACTCCGATGACCCGCATCCCGAGCAGCTTCTCCAATCCCTTTTTGTTCGACTCCGGCAGGATAAGTTTCTTGAACCCAAGCGTCTGAGCCTCGCGGGCCCGGGATTGAGCCTGTAGCACGCCGCGAACCTCGCCGGTCAGACCGACCTCGCCAAACATGGCAACTTCGGGCGGCACCTGAATGTTTCGAAAGCTCGACGCGATAGCCGCGATCACACCAAGGTCAGCCGCCGGCTCGTCTATCTCCATTCCACCCGCGACGTTCAGGAAAACATCGTCCGCGGCGAGCTGGAACCCGAGCCGCTTTTCAAGCACGGCGATCAATAGCGATGCTCGATTCTGATCGAATCCTTGAGCCATTCGACGTCCTGATCCAAACTTCGTCCCGCTCACAAGGGCCTGCACCTCGACCAGCATTGGCCGCGTACCTTCCATACAGATCGTGACGACCGAGCCCGTCGCATTCTCAGGCCGTTCCTGCAGGAAAAGTTCTGACGGATTCGAAACCGGCACGAGGCCCTCGTTGGTCATCTCGAACACGCCGATCTCGTTCGCGGCTCCGAAACGGTTCTTCGTCGCGCGGATTATCCGATGATTGTGATGCCGGTCGCCTTCGAAATATAGGACCGTATCCACAATGTGCTCAAGCGTTTTCGGGCCGGCGATCGAGCCTTCCTTGGTTACGTGGCCGGTCAGAAATACGGGCGTGCCCGATTGCTTCGCGAACATCATAAACTGCCCGGCAACATCCCGAACTTGCGAGACGCTGCCCGGTGCGGATTCGATCTTTTCGCTGAACACCGTCTGGATCGAATCGACGATCACGATGTCGGGCCGCAGCTTCTCCGTCTCAACCAATATTGACTGAAGATTCGTCTCTGGCAGCAAAAACAGATTCTCCGCGGCGATCCCAAGCCGCTCGCCGCGCATCTTTATCTGCCGCTCAGACTCTTCGCCCGAAACATACAGCACCTTCAACCCGTCGCGACTGAGGCTATTCGCGACCTGCAGAACGATCGTCGATTTACCGATTCCCGGTGATCCGCCGATCAGCACCAACGATCCCGCGACCACGCCTCCGCCTAGCACGCGGTCGAACTCGTCGATTCCCGTCGATGTGCGAGATTCGTCCTGTGATTCGATCGACTGGAAAGGGATCGGCGATACATCCCGAAACCGCGAAGCGATTCCGCCTGCGGAAGTTGCAACCGCTGTCGGACGAAACCTTTCCTCGACGTACTTGTTCCACTCGCCGCAATCCGGGCATTGCCCGATCCACTTGCGAGCCTGTCGGCCGCAGTTTTGGCACACGAATATCGATTGCGGATCTTTTGCCATATATACCCTGGTTCGCCGACGATTCTAACAAACGGAATTCGATTTCACAGAATGATGCTCGATTCAGCGGTTCGAAGGCAATTGAAGATATGGAATTGCACGTCCAATCGCCGTTTCTCCCGATGTTCACTTAGTTGCCCAAGGCCGACCCATATGCTGCAACTTCGGCCGCGTATTAATTTCGTGCTAAGATTTTTGTAATGAAGCGGGATATCCTCATTGCCAGAATAGGTTTTGTACTGCTGCTCGCGGTGGTTGGCTTCGTGCTGAACCCGGCGGCCCACACGACCAAGCTTGGCGAGATGGATATAACGTCCCGCCGGATCGTGTCCGCGATTCTTGGTGCATTGCTCGCATCAGCAATGATAGCGTTCGAGATGAGGGTGAGAAAAGCATCGCTCAAAACCTTGATTGGAGCCGCGATCGGATCGATCTTGGGAATTCTCGGTGCATTCCTGATCGGCGTGCTGATCTCGATCCAGAAAGAGGCTGCGGTTTCAGCGGAAACTCAGACCTTCTTGACGATCTCGTTGGCCCTGTTTATGGGTTACGTCGGCCTCATGGTCGGAGCCGCGAAGGGCGAATACATAGATCTTTCGGTGCTTGGCGGAATATTTTCAGACAAGAACGTCAAAGTTGATTTCAAGATCCTCGATACCTCGGTCATCATCGACGGACGCATTGCGGATATTGCCGAAACGGGATTCCTATCGGGCACGATGGTCATTCCCAACTTTGTCCTTCACGAACTCCAACAAGTCGCAGACTCGGCAGACTCATCCAAACGCCAACGCGGACGCCGAGGGCTGGATATGCTCCAACGGCTGCGGAACAACACAAAACTCGACATTCAGATCCTCGAGAACGACTTCCCAAGTGTAAAGGAAGTCGATCTAAAGCTCATCGAACTCGCTAAGCAGATCGACGCGATGATCGTCACTAACGACTTCAATCTAAACAAGGTCGCCCAGCTCCGCGGTGTTGTCGTCCTGAACATCAACGAACTCGCGAATGCCCTGAAACCGGTGGTTTTGCCGGGTGAGGCGATGCGGGTGTTCGTGCTCAAAGAAGGAAAAGAATTCAATCAGGGCGTCGCATATCTCGACGACGGAACGATGGTCGTTATCGACAACGCCCGCCGTCTGATCGGCAAAACCGCCGACATCGCAGTCACCAGCGTCCTGCAGACGACGGCCGGCAAAATGATCTTCGGCCGTCTGTGGGAAGAGAAGGTTGATGAGAACGGCGAGAGTGGAGCTTCCGTCCACGATTCTCGCTCGCTCGGTTTCCGAAAGGCCACCCGCGACCTACGCGAAAGAACCATCATCGAAGAGGTCGAAATTCCACGATGAAGACGACGGCGATCATCGTCGCAGCCGGTTCCGGATCACGATTCAAGTCGGACACACCTAAACAATTCCTACAAATTAACGGCAAGTCAGTGTTGGAGCATACGCTCGAACGCTTCGAAGGGGCCTCTTCGGTTGAGCGGATAGTTCTGGTACTTGCGCCGGACTTTGCTAGTTCCTTCGATGTTTCCATTTACTCGAAGTTGTACTTTGTAGCGCCTGGAGGGCCAACACGGGCGAGGTCCGTCTGCAATGGACTAGCAATGGTTCGCACCGATATCGTCGCCGTCCATGATGGAGCACGTCCGCTCGTCACTCTTGACGAGATCGAAAGAACGATCGCGAAAGCCAAAGAAACCGGAGCCGCTTGCCTCGTCGCACCCGTGACCGATACCATCAAATCAGTCAGCGGCGGCGAGATCACGGACACGCTTGACCGAAATAAACTCCGACGGGCACTGACGCCGCAGGTATTCCGGACCGAGCTCCTAAAGACGGCATTTGAGGATAAGGATCTAAATATGGACGTGAATGAATCGATCACCGACGAATGCTACCTGGTCGAAAAGCTCGGCTACCCGATCGCGATCGTCGAAGGCAGCTCGCGAAATATCAAGATTACGCACCCTGAAGATCTCATTCTCGCGGAGGCCTTGTTAAATGCGGGCGTTTAGCATTTTCAGTTTTCACTTTTTCGCTTTCAGTTGGTTCGGAAAATAAATGCAGAGAATTGGCTTCGGCTCCGATATTCACCGACTTGTTCCCGACCGCCCACTGATACTCGGCGGGGTCCGGATCGAATCTGACCTCGGCGCCGACGGCCATTCCGACGCCGACGCCCTCACGCACGCGATCACCGACGCCATCCTCGGAGCACTCGCCCTCGGCGACATCGGAACCCATTTCCCGCCGAGCGACGAACGATGGCGAAACGCTGAAAGCTTTGTGTTCCTACGCTTCGCCGTTGGCGAGATGAAGCAGCACGGCTTCGAGATCGGGAATGTCGACTCTACCGTTCATCTCGAATCGCCAAAGCTCCGTCCATATATAGACGAGATTCGCAGAGGCCTTGCCGACGCACTGGAAGTTGAAACAAACCGCGTCAGCGTAAAGGCGAAGACCGGTGAAGGCGTCGATGCCGTCGGCGGAC
>JBDSLC010000067.1:0-6525 GCA_039916585.1 Pyrinomonadaceae bacterium
GAACTAACGCAACCGTCGTTGGGCGGTCGGGTTTCAATCCGGTCAGAATGTGAACCAGTTGGTCGGTTCGGAGGCCTTTGAAAGCGTGATCTTTGTCTCAACCGCGAAGAGCGGCGGGCGCATTCGTAGAGCGGTTTCGGCGGTGATCTTTGCTAGTGCCGGATCGTTAGCCCGCTGCGAAAGATGTGCGAGCACGACATGGCGTGCGGAGCCGTCAAAGTCTAGGGTTAACCAATTGGCGAGGTCTTCGTTCGAAAGATGGCCGGTGCGTGAGAAGATCCGCTGCTTCAGCTCCCAAGTGTAGAGCGAGCAGACGCGGAGCATATCGCGGCTGTGGTTCGATTCGATAACGATTGCATCACAGCCGTTCAGTTTCTGGCGGATAAGCGGCGTGATGTGCCCGAAATCCATTAAGGTTGCGATTCGAATGCCGTCACGTTTTGCCACGAATCCAAAATTATCGGCCGCGTCGTGCGGAACGGAGAACGGTTCAAAGTCGATATCGCCAATGCGAAACTCGCGGCTCGATTCGATTGCAACACAACGCTCGCCAAGGGCCGCCTGTCGTTTTGTTGATTCACTCTCGCCATTCTGGGCGCCTTTTCTCGTACTGTAGAAAGCGTCTTTAGTTTCGCCCGAGATGTAGACCGGACAATTCACCGAGGCGAGCAAAACGCGAAGGCCACCCGCGTGATCGCTGTGCTCGTGCGTGATCAGGATCGCGTCGAGATCGGCCGGATCGACGCCAACAGCTGCAAGCCGCCGCAAGATCTCTTTCGCACTAAGACCCGCGTCGACAAGCACGTTCGTGCGTTCGCTCGAGATAAGTACTGCGTTGCCGGTCGATCCGCTGCCAAGGACAGTAAATTTCATTCGCTCTGATACTTCCTGCTAAGCTGTTTCGCTATCACTCGGGTAATCAGCGAATTCGGAACCAAACTCACGACACGTGCGACCATTTGATTCTTCCATCCCGAAACGACCTTCGCTCTCCCGCCCCCGATCGCATTCAACGCTGTCTCAACGACTTGCTCGGGCGTCTCCAGTCCTTTCTGGGCAAACTCTCGTCCGACCTTTCCGGTCTCGAAGAATGGTGTATCGGTCGAACCCGGACAGACTGCGATCACCTTGATCCCAAATGGCTGGTTCTCTGCGGCGATCGCTTCCGAGAATGCAGTGACAAATGATTTCGTCGCAGCATATGTCGCCATGAACGGGATCGGCTGGAAGCCTGCTCCTGAAGAGATATTGATGATCGTTCCCTTTCGCTTTTCCCGCATTGGCCCGAGATAGCGATGCGTCAATCCGACCAACGCTCCGATGTTCAGCCGGACCATATCAAGCTCACGCTCGATATCAAGTTTCGCAAAGTCACCCATTGATCCAAAACCGGCGTTGTTAATAAGCAGCTCGACATCGATTCCAAGGCGTTCAGTTTCGTCAAAACATCGCGCGTCGGCATCCGGCTCGGTGAGGTCCAGAGCAAAAAACTGTGCCTTAATGCTGTGTGCCGCCGACAAATCAGCGCAAAGATCTCGAAGTTTATCCTCCGAACGCGCGACTAGAAAGAGATCGTGCCCGTCAGCCGCGAGCCTTCGCGAAAACGCTTCGCCGATCCCGCTCGACGCTCCGGTGATCAGCGTAGTCATATTTCTTCGTATTCCTCGACAGGCGAGTTAAAGGCGAAATAGATCGAAAGGATCGCGGCAATAAATATTGTAAATGTGCCGACGAGCCGGATCATACCGGCTATGCTCTTGGTATAGGTGAGTAACCCTAGGCGTTCGAGCATCCAGTTCCAATCGTGAATACCGCCGCCAACAAGCGGAAGCAGCATCGTTACCGCATCCTGAGCATAGACGAACACGTTCAAAACGCTCTGGCCGACCCAGAGCAAGACGATCGCAGCGGAATAGTAACTCTGCTTCCAAACAAAATAGCCGACGAACGCAGCCGGCATGATGACCTGAAACAGCGAGCCGCCCGCAAATCCCATAAACTCGCCGAACGGCGCGAACACATAATGGCCAGTCTCGTGGATGCCGAGATCGACAAGATCCAGGAAACTTCCTGCGAGCGGATCGTAGGCTATCCATAGAAAATAGAGAGTCAGGATACCGGCGAATATCAGCTTTGGGTAACTGATCTGCATAAGTCTACCTCGCGAAGAACTCCGTTTTCGTGATTCCGTAAAACGCGCACTCTTCATCGTAATGGACTTCGTTCTTCTCGAACTTCATCCCGAGCTTTTCCATTATGTGACGCGAAGCTGTGTTCCCGACGACCGCGACCGCGACGATGCGTTCGAGTCCCATCGCGTTGAAGCCGTACTCCATCCAACCGCGAGCCGCTTCAGTGCCGATTCCCAATCCCCAAAATCTCTTAATGATGCTGTAACCCACTTCGATCTCGCCCGTGTCTTCGAGCGGTTGTAAGCCGGCAGAACCGATCACCTCACGGCTTTCCTTCCAGATCATCGGGCACATTCCGAAGCCGAACTCATAGCAGTCCATGTAGAACTTCATCCGCGTCGAGAGTGCCTTAGCGTTCTGTCGCTTCGGCCCGCCGAGATATCGGTTAACGTCTGGATCCGAACGCTGTTCGATCAGCAGCGGTAGATCGTCGTAAACGAACTTGCGGAAAGATAATCGTTCAGTCTGAAACATGGTCTACGCTTTCAGTATAGTGCAGCCCCTTGTGCGTTTCGCCTACGGTGACAGCCGTTCGATCATCCAGGCCGTTCCCGACGAAGTGTAGTGAATTCGGTCGTGCAGACGACTGCGGCGGCCTTGCCAAAATTCGAACTCGGTGGGTGTAACGCCGAAGCCGCCCCAGTTCTCAGGACGCGGGACGCTTCCTTCCGGATATTTCGCGGCCAATTCTTCAAACCATTGCTCCAACACTTGCCGCGATTCGATCACCGAACTTTGCTCCGACGCCAGGGCTCCGATCTGGCTCTTATACGGACGCTGAGCAAAGTATTCGTCCGATTCTTTCGCTGACACTTTCGCTGCGGTTCCGCGAATAACGATCTGCCGTTCGAGTTCCTTCCAAAAGAAATGTAGATAGCAGTTCGGATTCGCGGAAAGCTCCCGGCCTTTGCGGCTGGTGTAGTTGGTAAAGAACGTGAAGCCTTCAGCATCGAAGCCCTTCAATAAAACTGTACGACCGGACGGAATTCCATCGAGCGATGAAGTACCTAGATGCATCGCGTTCGGTTCGAAGATCTGGGCGGCGACGGCCTCGTCAAACCAAGCGGCAAATTGAACGAACGGATCGGCGGCAACGCTCGCACGCGATAGTTCGTGCTGCGAATATTCCTGCCTTAACGCCGCGAGGTCTTTCATATCAAGTGGACGAACAATCCGTCCTTCAACTTCGGTTCGAACCACGTCGATTTCGGCGGCATGATCTCGCCGATGTCCGAGACGGCGAATAGATCGTCCATCGACGTCGGATACATCGAAAACGCGACCGCGTAATCACCTGAATCGACTAGCCGTTCGAGCTCAACGGTACCGCGAATGCCGCCGACGAACGAGACGCGGTCGTTAGTTCGCGGATCGTCAATGCCGAGGATCGGGGCGAGGATGTTCTGCTGCAGAATGCTGACGTCGAGCGATTCAATCGGGTCAGTCTGCTGTATATTCTCGACTTTGTGCGTTAGCTTGTTCCATTCACCATCAAGGTACATCGCGAAGGACCTGCCCCGCTTCGGTACTTTTTCGTCGGTCGATTCGATCGCGAATGCGTGGGCCAGGCTCTCGAGGAACTCGACTTTCGTAAGGCCGTTCAGATCCTTGACTGCACGGTTGTAGGGGAGGATCTTTAGATCTTCTGCAGGAAACACCCCTGCCATTACGAAGTTATACGGCTCGTCGCCCGTGTGATCCGGGTTTTGTTCTTTAAGGGTTTTGCGGGCAAGCGAAGCCGACTCGGCACGATGATGACCGTCGGCGACATAAAGTGCAGGAACGGCCGCGAATGCAGCAATGAGTGCGTCAACGTCGGTTACCCTCCAGACAGTCTGCGTCACGCCACCTGAGTCACATGGACATTCAAACAACGGCTCACGAGCGGTTTCTGCAGCGATAATTCGACGGGTATCTTCGGTTCCGCGAAACGCCAAGAATATCAGTCCAGTTTGAGCCCGCAGACCTACCATATGATTGGTCCGGTCTTTTACCTTATCGGGCCGGGTCTTCTCATGCTTCTTGATCAGCCCGGCGTCATACTCATCGATCGAGCATGTCGCGACGATGCCGGTCTGCACATGCTGGCCGATGCTCAGCCGATAGATATAGAGCGATGGTTCCGCGTCCTGCTGCAGCCAACCTTCGCTAATGAACTTTTCGAGATTCTCTTTCGACTTCGCAAGCACATCCCCATGAGATGGATCGGACCCGAGCGGAAATTCAGCCTCAGGTCGTGTCACGCGCAGAAAGCTTTGGGGATTTTCGGCGATGTACTCACGGACCTCCGAATCGTACGGCACGTCGTATGGAACGCAAGCAACTTTCTCGGCAAGGTCGGTGCGTGGGCGAAGTGCTCGGAATGGTTTGATAACTGACATATTTATGGCGTGGGCGTCATAAGCGGGTCCGCAGGTATCTGATTCTGTTTAATCATGTCGTCGATGGCGGAATCATTCTGCTGTTGTATGTCGAGCATAAGCCGGTCGGCGTAGCCCTTCTTATCGATCTTCCACTGGCTGTCTTCGAAAAGGAACGGCCACGTCTCCCATTGTCCAAATGAGTTCTTTACCTCGATCGTTGCCTTCGGGCCTTCGATCTTTTCGTTACGAAATTCGAATAGCTTTTGCGATTCGGGGAACAACGTTTCTCGCTTCACGATATCGTCGAGCACGACATTCTGCGATTTCGCCTCCTGATCCAGCATCTTGATCGTGTCTGCCGACAGAAGAAGTTTCATCGTCGTCGTATCCTTAGCCTTTACAGCTTTGGTATACGTCTTCATCGTCTCGACAGGCGACCTCGGCTCCGCCGCTGCACCACACGAGACGCCAAATATGGCCGCCGCCAACATCAAACTTATACAAACAGGTCGCATTTCGATACTTTCCGCAAAACGGCAATTATATCTCAAAGCCAGAACCTTAATCCAAAACTGCGATGACTTAGTAACATTGTGAAGAATCTTGGTGCCCTTGTGTTAAAACTTTTCTTAACACAGAGAAACACGAAGATCCGCACAAAGTTCAGGAAGAAATCACTATGGAACGACGAAAACTGTCCGAAGAAGAGGTAAACAAGGCCCTCGAAACGCTTGATAGCTGGAAATTTGAGGACGACAAGATCGAGCGGAAGTTCAAGTTCGAGAACTTTGCCGAGGCGCTGGCGTTCGTTAACAACGTCGGCGAGATCGCCGAAGCTGCCGACCACCACCCGGACATCAAGTTCGGGTGGGGCTACGCCAAGGTCGAAACCACCACCCACGATCGCGACGGCGTCACCTACCACGACATCGCGCTGGCCAAACAGATCGACGCGATCTGGTAAGAGAGAACAAGTTCTGCCGCTGATCCACCAGCCCGCCAAATGTGGCGCGTGTTACACACGCTTGGAAGATCGGTGTGTTACCTACTATCTACATGTTCGGCAAAAGCTCCACCCCTAGTTAACGTAATGTCGTCTGCTCGGCAGAAAGGCTGCCGGATAATCCGTGGATTGACTTTCCTTCCCACGAAAAACACGAAACACGCGAGAATTCGCGAACCGAAAACCTTACGGCATCGGCCAGATATCGGTAATCGGAGTTGACTCTATTGAAAATTAGAACTATTCTAATATCAATCCAGCAAGACGCTGAAGAGAGTAATGAATACGACTAGCATTAAAGAGTTAGGACTGACAAAGCAGCGGGAAGCGGTGCTGCATGTCATCCAGAACGCCCACGAGCATTTGACGGCGAATGAGGTTTTTACGGCGGCGAAAGCGCTTTTGCCGACGATCAGTTTTGCGACTGTTTATAACTGCCTTCGTTTTCTGAAAGATTCCGGCCATATTGCGGAGATCGGGTTTGGCAACGGTGCGAGCCGATACGACCGGATGACCGCCCGCCATGATCACGCGATCTGCACGGGGTGTGGAAAGCTGGTCGACATCGAGATGGAAGTGCCAGCCGACATACTAAAAAAGGCCGCCCGCCAATCGAAATTTAAACCCGAAACATTAGAATTCACGCTCCGCGGCAAGTGCCCGGACTGCGTGAAGAAGTAGCCACGAATTGGCACGAATTTCACGAATGCAGGAGAGAGCGAACAGACTCACGCATACGGTACAGGTTCGTGCGAAATTGCAATACATACGATCAAGGAGAACTTATAAATAATGTCTACAGCAACTGCAACAGCAACTGAAAGAACGGCGGCGATCGCAAAGGTCGGCCAGCCGGCACCGGATTTCAACCTTCCGTCGACCAAGAACATCGACACTTTGGCCGAGAACGTAAAGCTTTCGGATTACAAGGGCAAATGGTTGATCCAGCTTTTTTATCCGCTAGATT
>JBDSLC010000068.1:0-8188 GCA_039916585.1 Pyrinomonadaceae bacterium
GCAATTCTTGGAACGATCATGACCAAGATATTTCTTCCCGGCCTTGATGACGTTACGGCCGAGTACGCCTCAAAACAGCTTGGCGATACTACGATCTTTTCAAAAACATTTCAGGACTTTCCCGGAAAGAAGCAGGACAATACGAGGTATGCCGAGCAAAAGCGTGCTCTCATGCAGCCCAACGAGATAAGACAAACAGCTGCGCATTCCGAAGTACTAATCATCAGCGATACGGCACCGCCAATTCGAGCAGCGTATCCGCCTTTCGCGGTTTATAAAGACATCTTTTACGCGTCAACAAAAGGCACACCCGCGGAAATTCATTTAGGCGCTGTCGATGCTCAGTTCCTGCTGAACGCTCCAGTCGAGCGCGGTCCGGTTACGAGGCATGACGAGGCCGAATTAAAAACAATAATCTCGGATGGGGTTGATCGGATCTGTACGACTGAACGACTGACTGAATTGGTTGCCCTAGGCCAGCGAAAATCAGGCTCCGATCTGCTGGAAGATCAGATAGAACTACAATCCGAAGAAAGCGATCCTGTTAACAACGCGCTTAACAGCCTTCCGCAAGATGTGCGGTCAGTCTCTTTTCAAAGCAAGAGAAATTCATTTGGTATCGAGCACGCTTCAATCTGAAATAGATGTTAAATAGGCTGAAGATCTCTCTCATATTAGCTCCCCTCGCTCTGACAACTTTGATTGGGGTCTATGTGTATACTCTGTGGTCCGAGGAACGAGTGCGAGCGTCGGAAATACCCTTTGATGCAACCGGGGCTTTGAATCGGGACCTCCTTAAATTTCATGACAAACGCGGCTCATTTCCAGAAAAGCTCGAAGATCTGGAAGGTGTGGTCTGGGAAAAGAAGTATCGAAATTATGTGTCCGGTGGGCGTTCGATGTTCCATCGGAATTATTTCTACATGTACACGCGGGTCAGTCCACATCGGTTCACCCTCTGGGCTATACCCGTCGGAAGGCTGCGCGATGACGCACCGACATTCCACCTAATTGGAACTCCCACATCCCACAGAACTTGGAAAGGCCCGGCGGTGCCGATTCCCGATGTAGAGAAATTGTCAGTTACCCCTTCGTCGTATAATCTGAACATTCTGGGACTGGTCGAACAACTGAGCAGGCCCACACCATCACCGTTCAGCCGACCGAGCAGTAGAAGTAGCCGAATGCGTTCGTAGTACGTCGATAGTCGATCAGTCTCGCATTCGTTGAGCCGAACTGGAATAAAAACTATGTTTCATCGCCGTAGATAACTCACTCAGCGACACGCCAGAGACAGATTGTTCCGTTGTTGCTGCCTGTGAGGAGCAGTCTTCCGTTGGCGAAAACTCGATGTCGATAAGCTCATTGCTTGTTTCGGTTTCACGAAAAAAGCCGTACCGTGGATGTCGCACCTCGGTGAGCAATTTGCCGTTGTGCCTGAAAAAGAGTCCAAACTTCTTGTAGCCGCCGACTGCGATCATCGATGCGTCGGGCGAAAAAGCGACGACGTAGCCACCGCGTCAATCTTTTGGAGCCTCCAGAGTTTTTATTCGGCGAGCGGCTTCCAAATCCCAGATTTCAATGGCGCTGCGTTCGCTCGGTTAGCCTCGGTCTTGTATAGAAGTCAGGGCAATAAGCTCGGAATCTCGTGAAACTGCCCAGTCGCGACAGACATTACTGCCGAGATCAAGATATTTTCCGGTGGCAGAGTTGAATAAAGACCCTCTCTGGAGTTGGGACGCAGAGCCGGGTCAAATGTGGGATCGGCGAAACAGGCGGGGCATCGTCGGGCCGGTACTGCGGCTAAGGCGTCTCGGGCCATTACGGTCGTTACACAGTCAAAATCGTCAACACCATACTGTAGAACGGCATTGCAATCGATTCTTCCCAGATCTCTTTTCTGCCGTCAATCTTTGAATCATCGATCCAGGAGCCTGCAAGAACCCGCCCTTCCGCCTGCCGAACCGAATCGCTGTCGAACAAGCCGCCCGCCATAGCGTCGTTTCCGAGCATCGTGTTTGGGACAAAGTAATGAAAGTTTTCGCTTTTGCGTACCCATTTGACCTTTCGGCCGACTGAGCATACGACCGCACAGCATTCTTCTGTGACCTCGACGCTCTTGACGGCCGTTGCGGTCAGCGAGGTGTCGAATTCAAGTGCAAGCTCCGTGACCATTGCCAGTGTTAATTCCTTTGCGTTTACAAGTGGGTAAAGCAACTTCGATGGAAGGAGCAGTTCGGAAGCGAATCTATTGGCTTCGAACTCATGTCGTCTCACGGCATCCTTTCTCCACGATTCAATCTGGGCGCTCGTGCAGTAGCATTCGTCCTGTCCGTGCCCTGGTAAAATGAAATGACCGATCTCGTGCGCGAGCGTGAAGCGGCGGCGACCAGCCTCACGAAAGTTCCTCTTAAGAGCGATGATACCTTCCGAACTTCGCGCGATTCGGACGAGAGCTCCTTCAAACTTTGCGGAATCAACATCGCGTATTGACAGACGAAGCTTAGCAGCAATCTGTTCAATGTCTTTCGAATGCTGGATATCGGGATGGTTCAGCAGCGCCCGGGCATAGTCTTCAGGCTCATGACTCTCCACGGTTTCTCCTGTCCGCAAGCTCTTTTTTGAATCCCTCCAAGATATCCACGTCGGAATCCGGAAGCTCTTCATCCTCATCCCTGCCTCGAAACGCATAACTCGCCGACAGCGGCGGCGTCAGGGCACCGCCGATCAGTCGTGAAATACGTTCCTTTGGCGAAAGGTTCTCGCCAGTCAGCTCCTTCTGAAAAGACTGGACGTTTCGAAGTACGCCCGCGATCTGCTTCGATGCGTCGCTCTCGATAGGAAGCTCTTTCAGTTTTCGCGACATCGACGCTTTGAAGCTCTCGATCAGATCATTGTCGGTAATCTCGTAAAGCCTGAGGATCTCCTGAGCGGACTCGTTCGTGAGGTCTTCACCCGGTCCGAGAATAGCGTCAATCATCTGTTCGCGTTGATCGTTAACCGATTTCGGTCCTTCATTGGTTGATCCCATATTTTTCCTTTGTCTGTTCTCGAACCGTTAGCTTTCGTCCTCAGCATGAAATCTGTAATTGAGACGATTGTTTTTCCTTGTAACTTCCTCAACTGAGATGCCCAGCAGATCCGCAAGGTCGCTTCGCTTCAATATCTCTCGCTGTTTCGTGGAAAGCATTGCGGCGGCATCTATTAGGTCTTTTAGGTCCTGTTTCCCATCCGCAAAACGATAAAACTTCCTGGCCAGGTCTTCCGCGTCAAACTGGCTCGACGGGTGATCGCCATCGGGAACGCTGAAGTTTTCGATCTCACCCTCCGCTCCATCCTTCGACCTTAGATATGCGTGATTCCTAGAGACTGCGTCAAGAAAATCCCTTTTCAAAATGGTAACCGCGATCGCGAAGATTTCAACTTCGCTTTTCGCCTTTGGATACCGATCGCGAGTAGCGAGAAATTCAGTCAATGCGTCCGCCGCAAAGTCCTGCGGAGATTTCCCGATCCCCTTAAGTACAGGCTCGCTTTTGATCCCACCGAACAATTGATGTTTGCGAAACAAGTTAAAGGCTACCGCGGTCAGCTTCCTCAAATTGTTCAGCAAGGCCTCTTGATACTGTGCCGAATCGGCCATCTTCTACCCTCCTAAGCGAACAACGCCCCTTAAAATGACAAAACTGTCTTTTTATTTTCAAGTTTCGTCATTTTCATCGTTCTCATTCGCTTATGCGATTGGATCGGGAGACGGGCGGCGTGCGTGCCGAAGTTTATGGAACTTTGATACACGGAGTGCTGCGGTCATGTCAATCGGCGATCAATACCCAATCAAAGGAGAAGCGAAAAAGTGAAGGAATTAGATAGCGAACAGCTTGAAAAAGCTGACGATGAAAAGAAGGTGTTCACGTTGATAGTGAATGCACGGAAAAAGGAATGGCACGAGAACCACATAACCTTTCGCGAGGTTGTAGTGCTCGCATTTAAGCAGTACGAGGATAACCCTCAGATCGAATATACAGTCGCCTACAGCAACGGTCCGCGGCCAAGTCCGCAGGGGAGCATGGTGGAGGGAGATAAGGTCAAGGTTGACGACAGGATGAATTTCAATGTCACAAGAACTGATAAGTCGTAGCCCGGACCTAAAGAGGCTGCGAGACGAGGGTCACGAAGTCGGCGTGCGGGGCGCCAAACTGCTAGTCAGCGGTGTCCCGTATGTCAACGCCCGCGGAGACATCCGTCGTGGCACGCTCGTCTCCGAGCTAACCCTTGCCGGTGACGTAACCACAAGACCCGGCACGCATGTGATCAACTTCATTGGAGATCAGCCGTGCCGCAAGGACGGCAGTGAGATCGAATCGATCAAGCACAGCTTAGGCGATCAGGATTTGGGCGATGGCGTTGTCGTCAATCGGTCCTTCTCAAACAAACCGCCCGACGGGTACAACAACTATTACGACAAAGTAACTCGATACATCGAGATTATCTCGGCCCCGGCTGTGTCGATGGATCGCAAGGTGACCGCACGCACGTTCGAACCGATCGAATCGACCGAGGAAGAATCGGTGTTTCGTTATCTCGACTCTAACTCCAGCCGTGCGGAGATCGATCGAATTTCCGAAAAGCTGAAGGGCGAAAAAGTTGCGATAATCGGCGGCGGCGGGACTGCGGCATACGTGATGGACTTTGTCGCGAAAACACCCGTCAGCGAGATTCATATCTGGGACGCGGACAAGTTTCTTCAGCACAACGCATTCCGCACACCCGGAGCTGCCTCGCTGGAAGATCTGAAAGCCCAACCGTCGAAGGTGGCGTATCTGGCCGGCATCTACTCAAAAATGCACCGGCACATCGTTATCCACGAAGAATATCTGGAAGCGGACAATCTGCCATCGTTCGAAGGTTTCACGATCGTCTTTATCTGCGTGGACAAGGGTGCGATCAAGAAGCCGCTGATGGAATACCTCGCGGGATCGGGTATTCGATACATCGATACCGGTATGGGGATCGAAATCGTCAACGACTCTCTGGTCGGGATCGTTCGGGTGACCTCCGGTTCACCCGCGTATCCGCGCCCCATAGCCGAACGCGGAAGGATCGCATTCCGTGATAATGATGACGACGGTGTTTACGACTCTAACGTCCAGATTTCCGAACTGAACGCGATGAACGCCGCGATGGCGATCGTGCGATGGAAGAAAATGATCGGGGTCTATAACGACGTCGTCGGTGAGCACAACACGCTCTATACGATAAACGACAATCTGCTACACAACGATGATATTCAAGACTGAATTTACTGAGTTCATTCCCGACGAACTTGAGGCGGCGACCGTCTACGTCTCCATCCCGCATCGCACGGTAACGCACAAATGTCCGTGCGGCTGCGAGATGGAAGTAGTAACCCCGCTTTCGCCTACGGATTGGAGGCTCACCTTCGACGGCGAAACCGTTTCCCTTCACCCGTCGATCGGAAACTGGAGCTACCCGTGCCGGTCACATTATTGGATCAGAAACAGCAAGATCGTTTGGGACTTTCCTTGGTCTGACGCAGAGATCCAAGCAGGCCGTTCGCTCGACAAGCAGCGAAAGCAAGATCACTACGCTGCTGTCCGCGAAGGCGAAGAAAGAGTAACAGAATTGGCTGGAACCAGCGAAGTCCTGACATCTCCGCCGAAGCATACAGAGGGTGACAGGTCACAATTTAACAAGATAAAGGATTGGTTTAAATGGATATGGCAACGAAATCGATACTGATTGGAAACGATCTAAACACGCCGCGACAGAACAACATGTCGTTCCGGGAGGATCAAATAAATCTGACGCTTGAAAGAAATGGACACAAGTACACCGTTTGGAAGACATGAAAGGAGTCAATTGTCGTATTCGCAGGTGCTCAAGACGTCACCTTCGCGCACCGAAAATACTCATTTCTGCGGGACTAGTACTCGTCACCTCACGGGCAGAGAATGTTCCGCCCGACTCTGATCTTGATTTCTCCCTTTAGGTAGCTCTTGGGTTACCTTGGAAGTTATTCCCAATCGTGCGTTTGTTTGAACCTCGCGTCCGAGGACAATGTCTCCAAGTTCACTTACCAGAGAACTTCTTGCCTCCTCGTTGGTCGAAAATAGGCCATTGGAGTCGAGATGATTCGAAAGGGCTCTGTTGGTTCTTTCATTAACCAACTGTCGATCCCCATTTGAGTCATATAGATTCAGCAGTTCTTTTTTCATCGTTTCTTTTAGTTTTTCGACTTGAAGATTCGGTCGAGGTGTTTCAGATCCTTCATAGGTAGTATTCAACAAAGGTTCGGCACGCAGTCGAGCCGTTATCTCTAACTGCTCCTTCTGCTCCGTCGCCCGCTGATAGACAAAGTCCCTTTCCGCCGGAGGCAAGCGTCGGTAGGTCTCGCGGTGATCAAAAATATTCTTGTATCGAAGCTCCTCATTCGGTGTCTTGAGACTTTGCAGGAAGTGCTTCGTTGCTGATAGAGATTCCTCCAGGTAGTTTCTTCCCATCCGAGATTCAAGGCTATCGACCAACCTTCTGGCCTCTGGGCTAGGCTCCATTTCTCCCTTTAGCAGAGCCTCAGTCTTCGCAGTTCTCGATATCCCATCGCCAGCGTAGTTGAGTTTCGCGATGATCATTTCCGAGGTGTAGTGGCGTGGCGATTGCTCCGTGAACAACATTTGCAGCTCTTTTGAGCTGAGCGCTGGCAGGTCTCTCGAATCTGCCCGCTGTCCGTTCTGTTGGCTGTGCAGACCGGAAGAGGCATTTTCAATTCGGATCCTTGATGATGCGTCGATCACATCTCCACGAGATTGGCAGCGATCCAGCATCTGAGCGTAGTCTCGATACCGCTCGTTGAAATGTCTAAGTCTGGTTTCAGGCTGTTTGAGCTGGTGCTCTAGATATGCCGATGCGAAACGAAGATCTCCGGGAGTCAACGCCGATGTTTCCGTTCCTCTCTGGACCGCTTTTTCGACTCGGCCTTTGAGTAGCTTTAATGCTATGGAGGGCCTGACCCCATACTCTAGAGCATCGTCGAGGGCAGGCAATCTAATCTGAGCCCAATGTTGAAACTCCTCAGCAGACATTTCGGAGGTGAGCAGATTAAGAGGCGTGCGTTGAATTTCGACTCGATCAAACGAAAGGGTTGAATGGAAGTGTTCCAGATCTTGTTCTGATGCGACGCCGCCCGCATGATCCGTAATATCTTTGGACCGTTCCTCAACTGTGTGGGCGTTGTAGTGGCCAGAGAACTCCTCAAATGCCTGATACTGGACGGACTGATTACTGGGCTCAAGCCCTTTCATTTCTTCTGCGACTTTGGCTATTTCGCCCAGTGTTCTTTCAAATCGCTCGGCGGTTGATTCCGTTCGAGATTCTTCGTTTACCTCGTCCAAAAACTGCACCTTGCCATCCAGAGCTTCATACATCCAACGAAATACCTTTACCTCCGTTTCTCGATCGGCTCCGCTGCCGGCAATGGCTTTGCCATATTCAAACAGTTGCGGAACAACTTCGCGGGATCTATCTGGACCAATAATAGGTTCAAGGCGCCTAACGCCATATTCTTGAGTCGCGATCTGTAGCGGAGACTTTAGATTCTGAATGTCTTTTGGGATTATCAGAATCCCGTCCTTAACCGTTCCGCCACGTTCGTACAGATCCCTGAGAAACTGATTATGACCGCTAAGGTAAGAAGCGTGCTCACTTTGGTTGCGACCATTAGTGTCGTCAAGTTGGGAAAGAAGAAGGTCCGATTTGCTAAATGAAAGGATCTCGTCGATCGCTCTCTCGGTTCGTGGATTGGATGGGCGGAAGTTTGATTCTTGGACAGGTGAGTGATTGGAGGAACGAATGAGTTCTCTAGCATCAATTGCCTTCGCAACCTTTTCGATCGCAAGCTTGACCACATCTGCGTGACACATCTGACCGGCACGACAAAAGCATGTGATTGAAATAGATTGTCCGCTCCGGAAGGCTTCGCCAAGCATGACCATTCCGTCCTTTAGCCCGGATTCGTTTTGCTTGTAACTGTTCCGGAGTCGTTCGGAATAGGCTAAAAGAGCGGCTTCGCGCGATTGCCCGCGTGGTGCTATTTCGTTCCGATTGGGCGAAAGAAGTACCAGTTCTGGAGTGTTTATATTCCCGAGGTCAAGACTCCTTTTTGGTTCTGATGATC
>JBDSLC010000069.1:0-32148 GCA_039916585.1 Pyrinomonadaceae bacterium
ATCAAGATGGCGGTCAAAGCGGGAGTCGACTCGGTTGAGCACGGCAGTTTTCTGGACGCTGAAGGTATAAGGATGATGAAGGAACGCGGAACATATCTTTCGGCCGATATTTATAACGACGACTACATTCTTGCGGAGTACTCGAAATTCAACACCCCACAGAAGATCATCGATAAGGAAAAACTCGTCGGCCGCGTTCAGCGAGAGAATTTTAAGAAGGCAGTCCAGGCCGGCGTAAAGATCGCCTTCGGCACCGACGCGGGCGTCTATCCGCATGGATGGAATGGGAAGCAATTCGCAAAGATGGTTGAGTGGGGAATGACGCCGATGGGTGCGATCCAGGCGTCGACTATGAGCAATGCGACGTTATTTGGCTGGGCCGATACCATAGGTTCGATCACGCCTGGAAAGTTTGCGGACATCGTCGCGGTCGAGGGTGATCCGGTAAGCAATATCTCGATACTCGAAACCGTCAGTTTCGTGATGAAGGGCGGAGTGACTTATAAGTCGGCTCGCTCGAAATGATTCAAGCCCGAGCAAGGAACACGGCAGCACCGAAGCTGAGCAGCAGGATGATACTGACAAAGGCGTTGGTGGTGAAAAACGCGGCGTTCAATCTTGAGAGATCTTTCGCCCTTACGAGAGTGTGCTGGTAGACGAGAAGAAGAGCGACTGCTCCGACTCCGATCAGCGCAACAACACCCAGTCCGCTGACAAGATAGAGCAACAACAACACGATGAAGGCCTGAAAATGAAAAAGCCGGGCGATCCAGAGCGAGCGGGCGATACCGAAGCGCGCCGGTATCGAATGCAAGCCTGATTTCTTATCAAACTCGTAGTCCTGACACGCGTACATTACGTCAAAACCGGCCGTCCACATTAGTACAAACAGCGAGAGCAGCACTGGGATCTCGGAATCAATCGCGCCTCGCACAGCGATCCACGCCGCAGTCGGCGAGATCGCGAGTGACCAGCCAAGCAGTAAATGAGCGAAGGCCGTGAATCGTTTCGCGTATGAATAGCCGAGGACGCTCACCAAAGCAACGGGTGATAGAACGAACGTGAGCCAGTTAAGCGAATACGCGGCAAGCAAAAAAATGCCGATCGAAACGAAAAGGAACACCCAGGCGAACTCGACGCTGAGTTTACCGCTCGGGAGTTCGCGATTTGCAGTACGAGGATTTTTGGCGTCGATCTCTCTATCGGCGATGCGGTTGAAGGTCATCGCGGCCGAGCGCGCACCGACCATCGCTAGCGTGATCCACAAGATCTGCTGCCACGTGGGGAAGCCGTTTGCCGCCATAACCGCTCCGAGGAATGCAAACGGAAGGGCAAAGAGAGTATGCTCGAACTTGATCATTTCGAGCGTCGTTCCAAGTTTTGTAATAAGGCCCGACATCAGCGTAAAACCAAAGCCGCAATCTTAACAAATTTCACCCGCCGATGCCTTCCGGACACGCACACGATGCCGTCACGATCTTACTCGCCGCTCCGGTCGGAGCCGCCACGTATGCGTTAACGCGAGATCTGCCGATCGCGTTGATCGTCGCCGTTGCGTTCATTTTTGCAGGGGTGATGTTCGGGCCAGACCTCGATACAAAGTCGAAGCAATACTCGCGATGGGGGCCTTTGCGGATCATCTGGCTCCCGTATCGGACGATCTTCCGTCACCGCTCGCGCTGGTCGCACGGACTGATCTTCGGCACACTGTTTCGCGTCGTTTATTTTCTCGGCATAGCAACGATGATCGCGTTTACCGTAATGGTCCTCTACTCGCTCGTGACGTCTGGAGAAATTCCGAATTTTGGATCGTTCATTCGCGGGTGGGAATCAGCAGGAACCCTGTCGAACTCCCGGTCCGGGTTCGAGGTTATCCTCGCTATCTTTGCAGGGATGTGGGCAGGAGCGGCAAGCCACACGCTCACCGATATTGCAATCACCTATGTAAAGACGGGTCGCGTTGACACACTTCTGTGATCACTTGCCGGTCCGCGCTTGCGATAGTCGAAGAGCCTGTCGACGAACGGCGTCAGAAACATTCTTGTTTTTCGAGAGTGCAGCTAGATCCCTGAGTTGAAGCCGCGAGAGAATGTTCATAGAATTTGCGACCGGCGTGCGCGGATTGCGGGCGAGGTTGTGGACGATGGTGTAGCTGCGTGCCCACTGGCGGTCGGACGCGATCTTGCGCAAGATATCTTCTGGAACGGAACGCATTGAAGCGATCTTTTCGATCTCCTGTTCGGTAATGCGCGGGTTTCCAACCACAGCGCCGGCGACGATGCGATTAGGATCGCGAATGAGAATGTTGCGTGCCTCTCGGTCACCTTTCATTGCGAGCTTTACCCGGTCTTTCATTCCCATCTTGAGAATGCGATTAAGTATCGAGATACGTTCGCTTGGCAAGTCGACGCCGTCGAACTTCATCTCTCCGATGATCTTGTCGAATATAGCCTGACGATCGGCTTCCGTTTCTTCAAAAAATTCCTCTATGTATTCAAGGCCCATCCAGGAATCGTCAACCTCGGAATCGGGCGATTCGATCATCGAGGCTAGGAAGAGAGCGTCGTCGACGTCCATTCCCATCCCGTCGAGGTCCTTACCGAAATCGGAATTTTCTATGAATTCGGCAGCGGCATCTTTGCCCTGCGCTCGAAGCTCGCTGGCGATCTGCTGAGTGCCGCGTTCCTTTTCGAAAAATTCCTTTCTAGTTTCCGACGCACGTCGATCTGCTTCCGAAGTGCGGGCGGGATTCTTCAGGATCGCCTCGAGAACAGCTGGCGCCTGGATCAGAAGCTGCTGATTGATCGATAGTAGATCGAGGACATAGCTGCTCTTTGTTCCTTGCGCAAGAACGGCGATCGAGTCGGATGGGGTCCTGGGATTTTGTACGACTAATTCCTGAGCCTTTTCAGAGACATTTGCTGTCCGGGCAAAATACGTCAATGTCTGAACCGGCACCGTCGCAGACGCGAGAACATTCGCGAGAACGGTGTCATCTTGCGTCTGGATAGTCGCGGCAGCATAGCCAGAAAGTTCCTCATCGTCAGAGGTTGCGAAGGTCACAAGTACTTCGATCAGATCGGCCTCAGGCAGCGGGAGAATGCCACGGGCGGCAGCGACCTGAGCGGGACGCGGAGCCTTGCCTTCGATCAGAGACGCGACGACCGGATTTGTCGATACGATATCGTTGGGCATAGATCAGGAAGATCAAGAAACGGGAGGGCCGGGCGAGAAACCGGCTGTCCCAACGATATTAACATAACGGGGATGGCTTGACGGGAAGGTCTCAAAATTCTAGTTTTAAAGTTTCTGCGAGTTTATAAGGGGTTTCCGCACATTTCTCTCTCTCGGTATATAATCCTCACGATATTTAGAACAATGATCAAAGAAGAACTACACAAACTCATCGCCGAAAAGCAGGCATGCATCGGTGTTATTGGGCTAGGCTATGTTGGCCTGCCGTTAATCGTTGAATTTGGGCTTAAAGGCTTTAAGGGTATCGGCTTCGAGGTTGACACCAAGAAGACTGACCAGATCAACGCCGGACGATCGTACATCGTGGATGTTCCGGACGAGAATCTTAGGAAGTGTGTCGAGGGCGGCTTCCTGACCGCAACTACCGACTTCAGCAGGCTCACAGAGTGCGACGTCGTCATTATCTGCGTCCCGACTCCGCTTCGCAAGACGAAGGATCCGGATATGTCGTACATCCTCGCGGCGGGCGGCGAGATCCAGAAATACATGCGGAAAGGACAGTTGATGATCCTTGAATCGACGACCTATCCGGGCACGACCGACGAAGTTCTGCAGCCGATGTTCGAAGAGCATGGATTCAGGCTCGACGAAGATTTCCTTCTCGCGTTCTCTCCGGAGCGTGTCGATCCGGGCAATCCTCAGTTTCAGACTCACAATATTCCGAAGGTAGTAGGCGGCGTTTCGAAGGATTCGACTGAGGTCTCGTCGTTTCTATATTCGCAGATCGTCGATACCGTCCACAGCGTTTCATCTGCCCGAGTCGCCGAGGCATGCAAGCTCTGGGAAAACACATTCCGCGCGATCAACATAGGAATGGCGAACGAGATGGCGAAGGTTTGCAACGCTCTGGGGATCGATTCCTGGGAAGTTGTCAGCGCGGCCGCGACGAAGCCGTTCGGATTTATGCCTTTCTATCCTGGTCCCGGCATCGGCGGCCACTGCATCCCGCTCGATCCGCATTACCTTTCGTGGAAGGCTCGTCAGCACGGATTCGATTCGCAGTTCATCTCGCTTGCCGAGCAGATCAACTCGGGTATGCCCAAATATGTGACCGGTCTAGTTCGGGACGCCCTCAACGACGATCAAAAGTCCGTTAAGGGAGCGAAGATCCTCATCCTCGGTGTCGCGTACAAAAAGGACATCGACGATATGCGGGAATCGCCTGCTCTCTCGATCATTGACCTCCTGCGATCGAAAGGTGCCGAGATCACTTATCACGATCCGTTCGTGCCCGAGGTCACATTCGATCACTCATACACGATCGGAGCCGGAGATCCACTATTCAATACTGAGCTAACGGACGATCTGATCAAGAATTCTGACTGCGTCATCATCTGTACCGACCACTCGACCGTCGATTATCACCGCGTCTGCGAGCTCGCCCGCCTGATCGTGGACACGCGCAACGCGTTGAACGAAGACATCCGAGACGGCAGCAAAGCTAAGCTTGTCCGATTATGATCTTTGGCAGTAGGAAACGGCGTGCCCCGGTATCCCATGTCTGGCCACCCGTGATGATCCGGAGCGGCCGGTTACGATCGAGGTCGATACAAAAAAGTTCATCAAAGATCCGATAAGCCTGAAACGAGCCGCCTTCTTTTCGCTTCACGGTCTGCTAGAAAAAACGACCCGCAGCTTTGAGATGATAAAGCGGCGGGTCGTATTGCAATGAGCTCGCAAAAGCTAGTTAGCTTTCTTCTCCATCGGATAGCCTGCGTCACGCCAAGCCCTGGTCCCGCCGAGAAGTGCAAAAGAGTTCGTTATTCCTGCTTTGTGTAATTCAGATACCAAACTGGCACTGGTGTGTTCGTTTGCTCAGGAACAGTAGGCGATTATCTTCTTGCCTTTAGGGATCTTATCGAGATTTTGCTTGATCGTGTTTGCTTGGATGTTGATCGCACCCGGAATGTGTTCGAGTTCGAACTGTTTCGCCGGATGCGTATCGATGAAAACGGCTGACTTCTCGTCAAAATCTTTTTTCGCGTCTGCAAGCGAGATCCGCGGCGCGTCGTGGCCGTCGTCCTGATGAAGGTTGGCATCGACAACTGCCGGCGTGGATGCCGAAGCGCTGTTCTTTGCCAAGTTCCCTTTCGAACTATTGGCCGAGGGGTCGGCGCAGGCAATACCGACTGCCGCTAATGCCGCCAAACCAAAATATCTGATTGCTATCGTCATATTTTCTAGGCTTCTCCAAATGCTTTCAAGACTTCGTCAGCGTGCTTCGCTACGTCAACCTTATCAAATATCTTCACGATCTTGCCGTCTTCACCGATCAGGAACGTCTTGCGAAATGTGCCCATATACTTGCGGCCGTACATACTCTTCTCGCCCCAGACGCCGTATTTTTCGACGATCTTTTTGTCGGTATCCGCCAGCAGGTCGAACGGGAGCTGGTATTTCGATATGAACTTCTGATGCGACTTCTCGTCGTCGATCGAAACACCAAAGACCTTGATTCCTTTCTCTGTGTACAGAGCATCCGCATCGCGAAACGAGCATGCTTGCTTAGTGCAGCCGGGCGTATCGTCTTTCGGATAAAAGTAGAGCACCACACGCTTGCCCTTGTAATCCGACAGCTTGACCTTATTTCCGTCCTGATCTTTCGCCGTGAAGTCCGGCGCTTTGTTTCCTTCTTTGACCATATTTGTTTATTTTGGCCGATTGCTCGGCACTATTCAATTAGCCGAACGGGTCGCTGTTAAAGCGGTAACCAAAAACGGTATCGGCAACATCATCCGCCAATTTCCAAATCAAGGGTAAGTAAGGCGTCCCGGAACCGGGCCACCAAGCATTACCTTAGCATTATGAAAATCCGATCCCTGACGACAGGCATCGGGCCGCGATGTAGAATGAAAGCAATCGGATGAAAGAAATTCGTGAGATATTGAAGCAGGTTACATCCCTTGCATGCGGTGAGAGAGCGGTGCTGGCAACGGTGGTCGACCTGAAGGGTTCGGGCTATCGGTTGCCGGGTGCACGCATGCTTATCAAGGCCAACGGCGATGCGACGGGGACGGTCTCGGGCGGTTGTCTCGAGGCAGATGTGTTGGAGCGCGCGAAGCGCGTGCTTGAAACGGGCAATGCCGAAGTGTTCACATATGACACGACCGCAGATGAGAATTCGGTATTCAGTTTAAACATGGGTTGTCGGGGAGTTATGCGGGTCTTGATGGAGGCCGCGGATAATTCAAGTGAGAGTATCGCCGCGCTCCGATCTGTTTTTGAGGATCGGCACGCGATCTGCGGTGCGGTCGTGATCGGTTCCGCGGTCGATTCGTTGCCTGTCGGCCGTCGGATCGCCTGCTCAATGTCGGTTTCAGAACTTCCCACGCTTTCAGCCGATCTGCAGACATTCGCCGACTCTCACTCCAATTACGAGACGGTTACCTACGAAGCCGAAGGCTCGCTCGTGGAAGTCGCATTCGAGCGGATCTCTCCGCCGATACAGCTTAATATCTTCGGTGCAGGGGCCGACGCGGTACCGCTTGCCGATGCCGCTCATGGGCTTGGATGGGAAGTGAATGTCTGCGATCATCGGCCGGCATTTTTAACGGAAGAGCGATTTCCGAAATGCGACGCACTATTGAGTCTCGACCGCGATATTGCTACCGAATGGGATGTCGATGATCTCACAGCGTTCGTGCTGATGAACCACAATTACGACCGCGACAAAGCCATGCTGCCAGGGGCTCTGAAATCGAAGGCATTCTATGTAGGCGCTCTCGGACCGAGGAAGCGTACACAGCAGATTGTCAGAGAGCTCGGAGATCCATTCACTCAAGACGAACTTTCGCGACTTCGGGCCCCCGCCGGCCTGGACATCGGCGGCGACACTCCTGAGGCGATCGCGATCTCCATAGTCGCCGAGATCCAGAGCGTTCTGAAACATCGAAACGGCGGTCCCTTGCGTGACCGCGAGGCTCCGATCTATGACCGAAAATAGCGAGCCAAGGGTAGCAGGATTACTACTGGCAGCCGGCAGCTCGTCTCGGCTCGGACGCCCGAAACAGCTCGTAGAGTTTGAAGGTAGAACGCTGATCCGGAAGGCTGCGGAAACGTTGATAGATGCAGGATGTTCGGGGATCTTCGTAGTGCTTGGGTCCGAAGTGGAACGATCGAAACTGGAGCTTTCGGGACTTGAAGTCGAGATCGTCGTCAACGACTCATGGGAATCCGGAATGGGCTCGTCGATCGTTTACGGAATGCGGTCGATTCTCGCGCTCAATCCGGTTCCCGATGCAGTTCTCATTTCCCTCTGCGACCAGCCATTCGTTACCGCTGAAAATCTTCGATCCTTCATCCGGACCTTACGCCGATCGGAAGCTAGCGCGATCGCCGCCCACTACAATGATGTTTTGGGTGTTCCAGCTATTTTTTCTGCTAAGTGGTTTGCCCATCTCGCGATTCTCGAGGGAGGCAAAGGTGCGCAAGGACTGCTACGAGCGCTCGGCTCTGAGGTCGAGTCTATTTCCCTTCCTGAGGCCGCTATTGATATCGACACTCCCACAGATCTCCTTCCGTTGCGTTGAGGCCTAATAAGCCACGTAGGTACGGCCGCCGACGATACGGTAATTTCCTCTATTTTTCAGTGTGATCCGGACTTCCTTTTCTCGCAACGTCGCATTAGGCCGGTCGGTGGGGTAGTAGCCGATGAGATATCTGCGTTCGATGTCCCCCAAGATACGTTCGTAGACGACGGCGGCTTGATCAGGTGATTCGAGCGTTTGAGAGATCCCGCCGGACTCTTCGGCAACTGTTCTTACTGCCTCCTCTTCGAGGATCGCAAGGTGCACCCGCGCCTTGACGTATTCGTCCGATAACTTCACCGGCAGCCGCGGCGTCTTGCTTCTCCCGACCAGCGCGTAGGCTTGTATCTGGTCATCTATTTCCCGGCGGGTCTGCTCGAACCTTTCGCGCTTCGACCGTCCGGCGAGCTGCGAACCGGTAAATACCGAATAGATCGTTGCTCCCTTGCGTTCTGCGGCTCTAACTATGTCGTCGACACCGAAGTTCGAGACACCCGGAGACCGTGACCGGCGGAGCGTTCCGAACTCATCGCCGTCCGTTTGAAAGATAACGATGTTGCGGGTACCGTTACGCGAAATGCGCTCGTTAAGTGCCGCAAACAACGCACTATATTGCCGGCTCTTCCCAAATTTGCCGTCCGTGCATTTGATCCTAAGCCCATCGAGAGCGGACTTTAGAAGGGCCTTGTCCGACGTAAACTCTGCGATCAATACGACGTCGTCGGAAACGATCGCCATTCGATCGGCCGCCCGCAAGGAGTCTACGAGAACCTTGGCGGCTCCGACGCTTCGGTCAATCTGTCGCCACTGGCTAAGGCTGTGGTCGATCACGAGGATGATCGAACGCGGAATGGAGGCATCACCGTAGGCAAAGACGTCGATCTTCTGCGGCGAACCGTCCTCACTGATCTCAAAGTCGCTAGCTTTCAGGCCGGATACAGGCGAACCATTCTTATCTTGAACGAGAAGATCGCTTAGGACCAGATCCGTATCCACGCGTATCTCGCCCAAACTTGCTGCCTCGAACGGTTTGGGCATGGGGCGAGCCTCGGCCCTTTTTCGTTCCGCAGGCTCAACTTCCAGCGACCATCCGAACTCCCGAGCCGGTTGGGCACTCACGGTTCCTGCCGTTAGCACGACGCACAGGATCACTGTCAGAGGGCGGGGTAGCTGCGACATAACAGAACTTGGATAACTCGGCTTTTGGGGACGCGCGAATCATACTACAAGTTCCGGAAATCGAAATCTTATTTTTCTTACGGATTTATTCTTTTTCTTCAAGGGCGATGGCGAACCCACATATACTGCTGCATTAGTGGCCGTGTAGGTGCCTGTCAAGGAGTTCATCAAGGGATGGCTGGTCCACAGGTTTGTAAAGAACGTCGCAGCAGCCCGCCTTTTTTGCCTGCTCCAAAATGTCGTGGTAACCAGTGACCGCAACGATCGGCGTCTCATCAAAGTCTTTCAGATTCTTGATTAAGGTAGCCGTCGAGAGGCCATCCAGCAGCGGTAAACCAATGTCCATTAGGATAAGATCGGGCTGAAACTCCTCCGCCTTCTGGATCGCTTCGTAGGCGCCGGCCGCCTCGATAACTGCAACACCTTCCTTCTCGATCATCAGCCGCATCATCGTCCGTGCGTCCTCAACATCTTCCACGACTAGTACTCTCTTTTGCATGTTTTCCCTCAGCTCGAAGTACAAACAATGTTTGCAAGCTTATGTGATGCGAGGACGTGATGCAAAGTTTGTCTAAAAATAAACTTGGTCGTATGGCGAACTCTAAGGTTGCCGCGGCCACACGTCCCGATCATGAACAGATTAGAATGCTTGTTGAGTCTGCAAGTCTGGTTCTTTAATGCACACACTCTAAAGGAATGAACACCAGTTCACAGTTTCGGCTCGACATGTTCAAGCATCCAACATGTTAGATTGGAGTCGTGCCTGCGGGAGTATATATTCACATTCCGTTCTGCAAATCGCGGTGTTCTTACTGTGATTTTGCTACCGACGTCTATCGAAGCGGTGACGCCGTCGAGCGCTATGTAGCAGCGATTTGCAAAGAAATATCAGGCTTCCCGAGCCGCGATGTCTGTATCGACACGATCTACTTCGGCGGCGGTACGCCTTCGATGCTTTCGCCAGAACAGATCGACTCAATACTTAGGACGGTCAGAGGGACCTTCGACGTATTTGCCGAAGCCGAGATCACCATGGAGATGAATCCGGCAACCGTTAGTGCCGAATCATTGCACACATATCAAGAGCTCGGCATCAATCGGGCCAGCTTCGGAGTACAGACGTTCAACGAACACGATTTGAAGCTGCTTGCTCGCGGGCACGACGCTAACGATGTTCGTCAGACATTTCGACTCCTGCGTGACGCCGGATTTAAGAATGTAAGCTTCGATCTGATCGCTGGCCTTCCCGGACAATCAATGGACGATTGGAGCCGGAATCTCGAGGAGGCGATTTCGATGCGGCCGGAGCACTTGTCGCTGTATCTTCTTGAAGTCCACGAAGGGACGCCGCTCGCCGATCAACTCCGCTCCGGCAGACGACCGATGCCTGACGAAGAAGTCGCCGCTGAGATGTACGAGCTGATGATCGACACTCTCGAGGGGTCCGGATATCGACAATACGAGATATCAAACTTCACGAAGCCAGGTTTTGAATCGAAACACAACACGAAATATTGGCGAATGGATCCGGTTTATGGCTTTGGCGTTTCGGCGCATTCTTTCGACGGCTCTCAACGATATGCCAACGATCGCGACACGAACTCCTATGTCGATCGGATTGAGAGAACCGGAGTCTCCGAAGTCTATCGAGAGGCGATCGACCCTGCTTCGGAGTCCGTATTCCTGGGTCTGCGTTTGAACGAAGGAATCGATCTTAAGGAACACCGAATGAAATTTGGGGTCGATCTGACTGTGAAGATGGCCGCGCTTGAGTCGAATGGACTTGTCGAGATCAACGATGGGCGTGTCAGCCTAACAAGGAACGGTATGCTATTTTCGAACGAGGTCTTTGCCGTGTTTGTATGAAAATGATTCTTGCGGTCGCATTTCTTGCTTCCGTCTCAGTCGCTCAATCGTTGCCGAAAGTCGAGCGTGAGTTTCGTGCGGCCTGGATCGCCACTGTCGACAACATCGACTTCCCCACTAAGCGAACTCTAACGATAGACGAACAGAAGGCAGAATTGATTGGAGCCCTCGACCTCGCCAAGAAGTTGCGGCTAAACGCGGTCATCTTTCAAGTGCGGCCGGCGGCTGATGCGGTCTATGCGTCGAAGCTCGAACCTTGGTCGGAGTATCTGACCGGGCAGATGGGCAAGGGGCAGGCGTTCGACCCGCTTGAGTTCATAGTCTCGGAGGCTCATAAGCGCGGCATCCTCGTCCACGCGTGGTTCAACCCTTACCGGGCTTACCATCCTTCGGCGAAGACGATGTCAGACGATCATATATCAAAGACCGACCCCGGCATTGTTCGTCAGTACGGCAAGTACATGTGGCTCGACCCGACAGATCCTGCAGCGAAGAAGCACAGCCTAAACGTGATCGCGGATGTCGTTCGTCGGTACGACATAGACGGCGTTCACTTCGATGATTATTTCTACCCTTATGCCGAAAAGGATGAGGCGGGAAACAACATCGATTTTCCTGACACGGCGAATTGGGATAAATACAAAGCATCTGGCGGCAAGCTTGATCGCGGCGATTGGCGGCGTTCGCATGTCAACGATTTCATCGAATCAGTGGGCCGCGAGGTGAAAAAGATCAAGCCCCAAGTGATGTACGGAATCTCGCCGTTCGGGATATGGAAGCCGATGCCTACGCGGCAGATCGTCGGGTTCAACGCATATGCGGAACTTTATGCCGACGCTCGAAAATGGCTGCAGGACGGAACGGTCGATTACCTCGCCCCGCAATTGTATTGGGAGACTGGCAGGACGAATCTGAGTTTCCCGGTGTTGCTCGATTGGTGGAAAGAGCAGAACACGAAGCGTCGGCACATTTGGGCGGGCGTTGCGACCTATCGGATCGGGCGTCCGGGATACGATGCAGATATGATCGCGGGTCAGATCGGAATCACGCGAAAGGATCCGCTCACTCTTGGCGCGATCCATTTCAGCTTCAACTCACTGCGGAATGATATGGGCGGGATACAGGCGAAACTGCGTGAGTCGGTTTATGCTGCGGACGCGATAATTCCACCCTCACCGTGGAAGCGATCAACCAAACTAAAATCACCGCAGGTCGATCTGAGTATTGAATCACATTGGGTCGTCGCGAAATGGCCAGCGGTGAAAGGAGCATTCCGGTACGTGGTCTTCGCAAAGAACCAGGATGGTTGGACAGTTGCGGTGCAACCCGCAACGCAAATGGGTACGCATTTTGAGATAGGAAAGAGGATCGAGCGGGTCGTAGTAAAGGCAGTCGATAGGCTGGGTAACGAAAGTCAGTAAATTTATCTAGTTCGACCTAACTATCCGTCCTTCCACTTTCGGAGAGATTGTCGAGTTCGGCGAATCCTTGATCGCCTTCTCAAATACTTCGGAATCTTTCGGAGCCGCGTCCGCTGCGATAAGGATCTTCGCGTCCTTGAACATCGTGTAGCCGTCGCCGCCGCGTGACACGAGAAAGTCGGACGTGGCGATCGTGTATCTAGCGTTCGCGTCTACCAATTTTCCGTTGACGCTCGCCTGCGTTATCCGCTGGCCAGGCAACTTGCCGGCGTCGTAGGTGAACTTTATCCCTGATACCTGCGGAAACCTCCCTGGCTCACTGTCCTCGCGGCTTCGTGCAACGCCATGTTCTAACACGTCCATCAACGTCTTTCCCGAGACCTCAACTTTCACGATCGGATTGTTGAAGGGCAGCATCGAGAGCACATCACGCTTTGTCAACGGCCCAGGCACGTATGCCAGATCAGCACGGATCGACCCGCCATTTACAAATCCGATATCAGCGTTTACCGCTTTTCGATAAGAATCCGCAATGAAATTCCCAATGTCGGTCTCCATGGTGCGGACCGACTTCGACAGCGCATCAAGCGGAACTGATGTAGCTCCAACGCGAGCTTCAAGCTGATCCAGCAATGTTTTATACTTTGCAATCACCGGGGCGAATTCAGGATCATCAGGGATCGAGTCCGTAATCGGGATAATGTCCCAGTCCATGCTCAGCAACTTTCCGGTTTTCTTATCAATGAACAGGTCGAATTTGCCTACTTCTCGGGCATCCGCCCACAACTTGAATATAGGCGTGCCGCTAGCTGACGATTGCAGCAGCGTGTGCTCGTGACCACCCAGGATCAAGTCAAAATTTGCGCAGCCCGCGAGCCTTTTATCTTGATGCATGAATAAGTGCGTCAATCCAATGACGACATTGGCGCCTAGGTCTCGCATCGCCGGTACTAACTGCCTGGCGGTTTCACAGAAGTCGGTCACGCTGATCGACGATTCCATTGAGGAAGTCTCTTTGGTTTCGGGAAGCAGAAAGCCGATAAATCCGATCTTCACACCACCGATAGAACGAATTACAAACTGCGGAGTACCTCCGAAGGTCTTACCGGTCTTCGTATCGATAACATTGGTCCCGAGCCAAGTGAACTTCGACTCTTTCATTCGGTCGAGAAGTTCGCTGGTCTTGATGTCGAATTCATGGTTGCCAAACACGGCGTAGTCCAGGCCGACCGCATTCCACGCGTCGATCATCTGTGCACCTCGATAGGTCCGGGTCTCTACCGAGGGCGAGACCGTGTCGCCGCCAAGGGTCACGAGCGTGTTCGGATTCTCATGTAGAACGCGCTTCTTTACTGTCAGGACGCGGGCGAGCCCTCCACGTCTACCTCCATCGGCGGGCGTCATCTGATAGGTGTCGTTGAGATGAAGGATCGTGACCTTGGCAACGTCCGCCTGGGCGAAAGCAGACGAAGCCAATAAGAGGATGATCAGTATAAATCCGGACTTTTTCATTGTGACTGCTCTATTCTGAGATGCGTCCGTGCTTCCCAAAGCTCCGGGAAAAATTTCTTCGTGAGCGTCGACATCAGATATCCGACCCCTTCGGAACCGCCAGTTCCCCGTTTCATACCCAGCATTCGCTCGACCATTTGAATATGGTTGTAACGCCACGAAATTATCAATTCGTCATGCTCAATAAGGAGGTCCTGCATGTTGTAAACCTCGGCGTATTTTTCGGGGTGAGTTAGGATCTCGACCGTCGCCTGAACCCGCGTTTCGAAGGTTTCCACCGCAAGTCCGCTTCGACCTACAAGTCCCCAAAACGCGTCGGCGAGGGACGGCTCGCCGAAACGCTTCAAAAGTCGTTCAGATGCAAACACATCTTCGCTGAAGGTCTTCAATATCTTTTCATCCTTTGCTCCGGAGGCGAATTCCAATTCACGAAACTGCATCGATTGAAAACCACTGGCAGGATTCAGTTTGTCGCGAAACTCGAGAAAGCCGATGGGAGCCATTGATTCAAGGACATGGATCTGTGTAACAAGGATCCGCTCGATGGAAACGACCCCACGGAGACTGTGATTGGCTCGAAAAACTCGGTCTTCGTCCATCCACTTTATCGTCGCGTCCATTTCGTGGAGGATCTGTTTGAACCAGAGCTCATATGTCTGATGGATGATGATAAAGAGGAGTTCGTCGTGGCTCGCGGGCTCCGACAGAGTCTCCTGAAGTTGGATCAACTCACGAACCTTCAGGTACTTGTTATAGGACAACGGCGCGTTCTGGCCGTACTCGGTTGTCATGGCGGAGGTAGTTTACCAAAAAGCTCCGCGAAAAACGTCAACCAAGGCCTGTGAGACGCATCGAGCCGCATTTTCGCGAAATATGATCGCTTTGCCGAAAAAACAGCTTGACAGTCGCGTTAATTCCAAGTAAATTCGCTCTCGTTCAATCGCTAAACAATACAAAAAGTAAACCCCATTGATCTTGCGTTGTAAGATTTTGTTTGTCTCAAGCTGGCAGTCTTTTGTCGGGGCACCGGTCATATCCGCGCGTGCCGGCCGAGGGTCGAGCTCGTAGGCGGTTGGTATTAATATCTTCGATTTTGTAGTGGTTGGAGGAAACAGGAAAATGTCTAAGACTGTTGGTATGGTCAAGTGGTTCAATAACGCTAAGGGATATGGATTTATCGAGCAGCCCGGCGAGCAGGATATCTTTGTGCATTACAGCTCAATATCCGGCGATGGCTACAAGACCTTGATCCAGGGTCAGGAGGTTGAGTTTGAGGTAACGAACGGACCGAAGGGCCCCCAGGCCGAGAATGTAGCGAAGGTCGCGTTCGCAAACTAACAAACAGGCCGTTTTCCTGCTCCTTCAAAACGGTGACTTTGATCTAAAAAAGCGGATCTTGCTAACGCAAGATCCGCTTTTGATTTCTTGTATGGTCCGGCTAGATAAGTTCCTCACCCCGAGTCTTGAGCGTTCTTCGCCATAATTCCCGATAAGACGTGAACCGGGACACCAACATATTCAGCTGATATCGCTGCGAAAAGGTCATCGCGCGATTGTCGAGCATGCGCTTTATCTGTGATTCGAGCCGAGCCCGGGCTTCAAGAGGCGGACGTTTCGTCGAACCGTTGAAATAGATATCAAAGTCGATCTTGAGCTTGCGAATATCATCCTCAAGCTTGGTGATCTGCTTTTCGAAGTTAGCTGACTCTTCGAGACGCGTAGAAGTTTGGCGATAAAGGTTGTTTGTCTGTAGCATCGGGCGATTTGAGGTAGGCGAGAATGAAGGCCGTGAGGACGGCACATTGTAAGAAACCACGAATCCCCTTAGCATTCCAAAATTGATGTATCCTTTTGCCAGCGTATGTCGCAACACGAAAAAGCCTCACTGCTGAGGGAACTGCCGTCGATAGACGAGTTACTTGCCCTCGAACCCCTTGCTATGATCGCCACCTCAGCTGGACATGCGACGGCCCTCCGAATCGCGCGAGCATCGATCGAAAGTTTACGGGCCGAGATTCTCACTAAATCCGTAGATCGCGATCGCGAACAGCTTATTGACGAACTTGTAACGATCGCCGGCGATGCGTTCAGTCGCGAAACAGCGTCCCGCATAAGTCGCGTGGTCAACGCTACGGGAGTCGTGATCCACACAAATCTAGGCCGCTCCGTCCTTTCGGATCTAGCAATACAGGCCGTGACCGACAATACTGGGTACTGCACACTTGAGTACGACAGACTCTCGGCTTCGCGCGGCAAACGCGGAGCCGGTGCCGAGGCACTAATTTGCGAACTCACCGGGGCTGTGGCGGCGGTGATCGTGAACAACTGTGCAGCCGCCGCGTTTCTGGTACTTCGGGTACTTGCGAAGGGAAAGGACGTAATAATTTCGCGCGGTGAACTCGTTGAGATCGGCGGCGATTTCCGCGTGCCCGACGTTCTTGAGGAATCGGGCGCAACCCTTCGTGAGGTTGGTACGACAAATCGAACCAAGGTCGCTGATTATGAGAAAGCCATCTCGGGTTCGACCGCCCTTCTAATGCGGGTTCACCCCTCGAACTATCGAATCACTGGGTTTACCGAATCACCTACCAATCTTCAACTGGCGGCCCTTGCCCGCGAAAATGGCATCCCGTTCTTCGAGGACGCAGGTTCCGGCGCCCTGGTCGATCTGTCCGCATTCGGGCTGAATGAGCCGACCATTTCTTCCTCGATCAGGGATGGCGTCGATTTGGTGGCGTTCAGTGGCGACAAATTGCTTGGTGGTGTTCAGGCGGGATTCATTGTTGGGCGAAAGGACCTTGTCGAGGCCGTCCGCCGTCATCCCTTGTACCGTGCACTGCGCGTTAGCAAGATATCGTATGCGGCGATCGAAGCGACGCTGACATCTTACGCTCGAGGCACGCAACTAGAGGAAATTCCGACTTTGCGGATGCTCGCCCAAGATCCGGAGGCGATCCGACGACGTGCAACGGAATTCATTAGCAAAGCAGCAGGAGAGGTTCAGCTTAAGATCGTCGAGGGCGAATCAGTGATCGGAGGCGGTTCGGCTCCGGACGTGAGGCCAAAAACGTGGTTAATATCGGTTTCCGTCGCGTGCGGCTCGGCGGGGGATATAGACGCCTTCCTTCGGCGCCAAGATATCCCGGTGATCGGAAGAATCGCCGATGATAGATTCCTTCTAGACCTTCGAACACTTCTGCCCAACGACGAGCGGTATTTGAAAGACGCGATCGCGAAACTCGCGACTCACGAGTTCTGAGCTGCAAATTCGCTCATAAAGCCTGTTAATTCGTGAATGCCCTCCACAGGAAACGCATTATAGATCGAAGCCCTTATGCCGCCCGATGTCCGATGTCCCGCTAGCCCGTTCATACCATTTTTGCCGGCTTCCTCAGCGAAGAGAAGTTCGAGTTCTGCGGATGGAAGATTGAACGTCACGTTCATCGTCGATCGAGCCGACCGTTCAGCCCGCCCGCGATAAAATCCGTCGCTCGAGTCGATCGCGTCATATAGAAGCTTTGCCTTTGCTTCATTCTTTTTTTGCACTTCCGCAAGCCCACCATGCTGCTGCAGCCACTCGCACACTAGCCCGATAAGGTATATTCCCCACGTGTTCGGCGTGTTAACCATCGAGTCGTTCGCCGCCAGAGTTCGATAATCGAAAAGAGGATGAAGTCCAGACGGGATCCTCGCGAGCATATCGTCGCGTATTATCACAACCGTTACGCCGCTGGGACCGATATTCTTCTGAGCCCCGGCGTAGATCATCGCGTATTTTTCAACGTCTATAGGTTTGGAAAGAATGTTCGAGCAGGCGTCGCAGACTACCGGGATATCTCCGGCGTCCAGATCGTATTTGAACTCTACACCATCGATCGTCTCATTTGACGTGTAGTGGACGTAGGCCGCCTCCGGATCAAACGAAAGGTCTTCGGGATCGGGAATCTGAGAGAACCCCGTCGGCTCTCCATCCCATATGACGCGGGCGTTCCCTTCGAGTTTTGCCTCGGCGAGAGCTTTCTTTCCCCAGTATCCGGCGACAACGTAGTCTGCCGAATTTCCCTGCCAAAGAAAGGTCATGGGGATCATGGCGAACTGTGTAGAAGCACCGCCCTGGAGGAAAAGGACCCGATAATTCGACGGTATCCCCAAAAGGTCTCTAATTCCTCGCTCTGCACTATGGAGGATCATTTCAAACTCACCCGACCGATGACTGATCTCCATTACACTCATCCCAATGCCGCCAAATGACATCATTTCCTCGCGAGCCTTTTCCAGTACCGGCTCCGGAAGCATCGCTGGGCCTGAGCTAAAATTATAGATTCTCATCGTCCTCAATTCTGTCTTACGCGGAAAGCTGAGGATAACACAACAAATGAAGTCGAAATAACCTGCTAACTTCTAGCGGATGCGGATGATTTTGGGTTATGATTGAGGTAATTCAATAAAACCATTTTCCCTGCCTTTGCATCGAAACCAAGTTTCGCCCCAAGGGGAAAATTCGGAGGATCTAATGTCAAAGTTTCGGATAATAACAGTACTTTCGCTAACACTTATCTTTTGCTCAGGACTGATAGCCCAAACGGCCGTTGTCTCGGGTAACGTTGCCCTCAAGAAAGCCGACGGCACCTCGATCCCACTCGAAGGCGTTCTGGTCGAGGCTTTTCGAACAGACATTAAGGGTTCCGGCCCGTCATCGAAAACAGACAAGCGGGGGAATTTTAGTTTTGCTGGTCTGCAGGTAGGTTCTACTTATGTGCTCTCGTTCAGTGGGCCAGGGGCTCAGCCGACTTACTTTCCGAACATTAAGCCCGGAAGATCGCCCGAAGTAAAGGTCGATATGAAGGAAGGCGATGGGACGAAGCTGACGGCCGATGAGGTTCGGGAACTCGTAGCGCAGCCAGCTGGAAGTCCGACCGGTGAGCTCACTGAGGAGCAGAAAAAAGCGAACGCGGAACAGGCGGCCAAGGTTAAGGAAGTCGAGAGTAAGAACGCAAAGATCCTTGAAGAAAACAAGGTCATTGAGACGTCACTTAAAGAAGGCAATGATGCGTTCACTGCCAAGAACTGGGATCTCGCGGTTTCCAAGTATGACGCGGGCATCAATGCGAATCCAACCTTCGCCGGAAGCGCTCCGGTTCTGCTGAATAACAAGGGTGCCGCACTTCGCGAACGAGCGGTAAAGACGTACAACGAGAACGTCAAGGTCACTGATGCTAGCGCCAAAGTAGCTGCATTTGGAAAGGTGAAAGCTGATCTTAGCGACGCGGCGGACGGCTATCACAAGGCTTGGACCATCATGAAGAACTCGACCACCGAGATCTCGGATCCCAAGGTCAAGGAAACGCAGATGGGTAATTCCGTCCGCGGTGCCGCGGATACGTTTCGGCTGATGGCTCAGACAGAGCAGGTTGACGAGACCAAGATCGCCTTGGCCAAAGAAATGCTGCCGGAATATCAGGCCCTAGAGACGGATGCGGCAAAGAAGGAAAGCTCGAAATTGATCCTTGGTGATCTATACCGCGTCACGGGCGACGCCGATAACGCAATCGCCGAGTATCGAAAGGTTGTCGAGGGGGCTCCGGACAATCTGGACGGCCTTGCAGGACTTGGCCTAAGCCTGGTCAACGCCGGCTATATCAGCGGTAACAAGGAGCAATTGCAGGAAGGGGCAAATTTCCTTCAGAAGTATGCCTCGGCCGCTCCCGATAGCCACAAATACAAGAATGACGCACTCGGGCTGATCGAATCGCTCAAGGCTGAGCAAAAGATCACGCCGCAGAAGGTTGCAGCTCCCGCACGACGACGCGGAAACTAGTTGGATCTGATCACCGATCAACTGCCACGTGATTTCGGCATGAAAGCACGTGGCACTTTCCCATTTATGGAAACGATCATTCGAGAAGCCAGAGAGTCGGATGTACCGGTAATCATATCGCTACTCAGCGATTTTGCCGCGTTCGAGAACCTTTCTGAGTTTCTAACGATCTCTGAAGAAGATCTATATAACGCTATGTTTGGCGAAGCGTCTTTCGTCGAAGGGGTCGTATGTGAGATCAACGGCGAGACTGGCGGCTTTGCCATTTTCTATCCAAGATTCTCGTCATTCCGCGGGCAGTGCGGCTACTATCTCGAGGATATCTATATTGGCGACGAGTATCGGGGACGTGGACTGGGTGAAAAGCTGCTGAAAGAGATCGCACGCAAGGGTAAAGCACGCGGATTTGAGCGGATCGACTTTCAGGTTCTCGAATGGAATTTCGCCGCTATCGAGTTCTACAAGGCCCTCGGAGCGGTGCTTGATGACGAGGACAAGCACTATAAGTTCGTCGATAACGCATTCGAACGCTTGGCCGACTGAGTCATCCTCGAATCTTTCTTGTCACAAACCCCACGGCCTCGGGGTTTTCTTTTCGAAGCGCACATACGCTGCGAAATATAGATTCGATAGAAACCGGAGGCTTTTTGATGCGAAAACTCGCGTTTATTTCATTTTTCTCACTGTTATTCTCCATATTCGTCCTGAATCCGGCGTTGACCGTCGCCCAGAGCGAGATCACGGGCACTTGGACCACGGCAAATAGGGCTCCGAAAGCGCCAAAGCCCCCGAGGCCACCACGCGTTCCGGGCGGCGATGAGATCGAAGCTCCTGAACCGCCGGATATCGAGGTCGATTTCGATAAGCCCTCGAACGACCCTGACAAGATCTATCTTTCCTTCGAGCGCAAGACTGAGAAGGGCCGTAATCAGCACGGGATGAGCTACGCGTACGGCGACTTGAACGGGCTTACGAAGGGTCAAGTACAGGGCGGCGGACCGGTCTCTTTCCGCATCGTCCGAGAGGCAGGCACGATCGAAGCTCAGGGAAGTTTCGCGAACGGTGTCGGGAACGGCACTTTTCGATTCGCTCCCAACATGGGATTCGTTTCCGCAATGAAGCAGCGCGGATTCGATTTCGAGAAGTCTGAAGGTAACGGCGACCACAACGACACCGTCGAAGAGCGTCTATTCGCCGCCGCGACGATCGGCGTGACAACCGCATTGGCGGACGACCTTCGCTCGGCAAACTTCGGCGACCTGGATGTGGGCGACCTGTACAAGGCGGCTATCTTCAAGATCGACGGCAAGTTCATGGCAGAAATGAAGGCGACGGGATTTCCCGACCTCGGTATGGAAGAACTGGTAAAGGCACGCATTTTCAAGGTCGACGCCGACTATGTTCGTCAGGTCAAGGATATGGGCTTCACTGAGCAGGGCTTCGAAGGGCTTGTGAAATTCCGTATCTTCAAGGTTACGCCGGAATTCTTGAATGACCTTCGTGCAGCAGGCCTCGATAAAATGGACGCTGAAGATATCGTTAAGGCCCGTATCTTCAAGATCGATGCCAATTTCATTCGCCAGGCGAAGGCGGAAGATCCGAACGTGACCATGGAAGACCTCGTTCAGATGAAGATCGGCGTTCACCGACGCTCGAAATAGCCTATTTCCTCATCCATTCAACGGCTGCCTTGGCTCTTCCGGGCAGCCGCTTTCGCGCTCGGAAAGGTTGCCGGGAACGACTGTCATCGGGAAAGCGTGCACAGGGCTAAACTGCCGAAGAATGCGAAAATGTCAGAAGCGGCGGCGGAGCAGAAATACGTGAACTAAGGTCAAATCGCCGAACACTGCCGAAATTAGTGCCAACGAAGTGGGCACCCTGCATCGAGCTTTCTCGTCATTGATCGCTGAACAAATTGCGCCAGCATCCGCGTGGCAAGTATGCCTCGGTATCTCATGTTGAAAGTGATGCAGCCAGGGCAGACTCCCACTCAAACTCCAACTCAGACACCGGCACCTGTACCGGAACTTCGCCGTCGATCGAGATCTTGAGAACGTCGTCGCTCGTCGTGCCGATTACGGCAAACGGAACATCGTTGGCGATCTCCTTTACGCGGTCGAGGTTCTCAGGTGCGAAGCTGATCACGATTCGCGATGGTGACTCGCCAAAGAGGACGGCTTCCTTCGAGAGACCGTTTGATGCCAGCTCGATATCTGCGCCGATCGCTTCGCGATTGAGTGACGAGAAGCAGCACTCAGCAATCGTTACCGCGAGCCCGCCGTCAGAACAATCGTGAGCCGAACCGACCAGCATCTTGTCGGCAAGCTTTAGAACGACGTCGTGGATCTGTCGTTCGAGTTCGAGATCGATCTTTGCAATGCGTCCAACCGCGATGATTTCGTCTGTCGAATGGCCCGCGATCGTCTGGGCATATTCGCTGACGGAAAGACCTTCATCTGCGGACGAGGGCGTCCGCGTTCCACCTAGCAGGGCGATGAGATCACCTTCGTTCTTAAAACCTTGGGTGATCATTTTCCTTGTGTCATCGATGAGGCCCACCATCCCGATCGTCGGTGTCGGGAGAATCCCTTTGCCATCGGTCTCGTTATAGAACGAGACGTTGCCCGATACGACGGGGGTTTCGAAAGTTTCGCACGCTTCCGTGATTCCGTCGATAACGTCGGAGAACGACTGCATCACCTCGGGGCGTTCGGGTGAAGCGAAATTCAAACAGTTAGTGACCGCGATCGGTTTCGCTCCGACGCAGACGACGTTTCTTGCCGCCTCGGCCACTGCCAGCTTCGCACCTTCTTTCGCATCGACCGCAACGTGTCGTCCCGGTCCGTCGAGGCACATCGCGATCGCTCGGCGAGTCTCTTTTACCCGGATGACGGCCGCGTCCGCTCCCGGCAGGATCGCGGTGTTCGTTCGCACCATCGAATCGTATTGCTCATAAACCCAATGTTTGGAGCAAATATTTGGACTAGAGAGTAGTTTTTTGAGAGCTTCGGACGGCGTTACATCGGACTTGAGGTCGAGAGGCTCGCCACCCGCTGACGCAGGCGGTTTTGACATTGGCCGGTTGTATTTTGGTGCTTCGTCCGTGAGCGCCATTACCGGGAGGTCAGCTTCGACCACTCCGTTGTGAATGATCTTCAATCGATCGCCCTCGACGACCTTTCCGATCACGACCGCGTCGAGGTCCCACTTGTTGAAGATCTCGACAAGTTCCTTCTCGCGGCCCTTGCGTGCGACGATCAGCATTCGCTCCTGCGATTCAGAGAGAAGCATCTCGTAAGCGGTCATTCCCGTTTCCCGTTGCGGGACGAGCGTGAGATCGAGTTCGAGGCCGGTTCCGGCACGCGCGGCCATTTCGACGGATGAACTTGTTAATCCGGCTGCGCCCATGTCCTGGATGCCCGCGATCGCCCCCGACCGCATCGCTTCTAGGCAGGCTTCGAGCAAGAGTTTTTCGAGGAACGGATCGCCGACTTGAACCGTTGGTCGCTTCTCGAGCGCGGCGTCGTCAAATTCGGCCGAGGCCATCGTTGCCCCGTGGATGCCGTCGCGGCCGGTCTTCGCACCGACATAAAGGACGGGGTTACCGATGCCCTCTGCCTTGCCGAAGAAAATCTGATCTTTGCGGACAATGCCGAGAGCAAATGCATTGACCAGCGGATTGAGGCTGTAGGCTTCGTCGAACACGACCTCACCGCCGATCGTCGGAACACCGAAGCAGTTTCCATAATGGCCGATGCCCTCCACGCAGCCCTTGAGGATCGCTCGGTTACGCTTGCCGTGCTTGAAATCGGCGAGGGGCCCGAACCGAAGCGAGTTCATCGCGGCTACCGGGCGGGCGCCCATGGTGAATACGTCACGGAGAATTCCGCCGACGCCGGTTGCGGCGCCTTGGAAAGGTTCGATGAACGATGGGTGATTATGTGATTCGACCTTGAAGGCGACGCACCAATCGTCGCCTATATCCACCACGCCGGCGTTCTCGCCGGGTGGTACGATCACACGCGGACCGCTGATAGGAAGGCGTTTGAGGTGTACTCGTGACGACTTGTATGAGCAATGCTCCGACCACATCACACTAAACACTCCAAGCTCTGTCAGATTAGGGTCGCGGCCCATTATCTGCTTTATCTTCTCGTATTCTTCGGACGTAAGATTGTGCTGATCGACGATCTCCGGCGTGATTACTGTTTCGCTCATTCTCAGATAATTCCCTGAAGGTAAAACAAAACAGTGATTCTATCGTGTTGGTAGTATGATGTCGATTTTGCGGTGCGAAGAATGGATACAGAGCTCCAAGAGAATTTCCTGTCTCTAACTCGCTGTGATCTCTGTGGTTAGAATTTATGGCATCGCCGGAGCTCCAAAGGCGGCCCATTCTTCTTTTGAGGGGCCGTAGATGCCGGGGAGGGGAAGACCGGCTTGGCGCATAAGGACGGTCATTTGGCCGCGGTGATGAGCTTGGTGGGTGATGAGGTAAAAGAGCGTGAGGCCGCGTGCCCAGGTTTCGCCGTACATCTCGTCGGTTTGCTGAAGCGTTTCATCTGTCCAGGTTGTGGCGATCTGGTCAGCGACCGACGTGGCGGCTTTCTCATATGCGGCCGCGATCTCTGCCGCCGAATCGGGGCGCGGAAGGCCGTGAGCCGGGGCGTCGATCTTAAGCCCGACGAGTCCGAGCATTTCGCCGAGCGTGACCGTGATGTGCCAGCCCAGAAATCCGAGATCGCGTCCATCCGCCATCACTTTCTGCCCCAGCGATTCGTCAGTGAGCGTCTTCAAAACCTTGCCGGTCATTTCGGCTTCATAGGTCCAGTCTTTCTGAAAATCTTCTATTTTCCTCAGCATGTGTTACTCCCGTTTTTATATTGGTGAATTGTTGCGTGAATGAAACTAACATCGAAAACAAAAACTGTCAACGGCTACGCGGACAGTTTCGGATGACCTATTGTGCCGGTTGAGCGATCAGCTTATCTATCGCGGCTTTTAGTTCGGCGGGCTTTACGATGCCTTGCTTAAAAAGCACACGTTCACCGTTCGGCGCGAACAATACGGTAAGCGGCAAAGCTCCTCCCCAATCGTCGGAGATCATCGCGATCGCAGCGGATTCATCGGGAGTTATCAGGAGATAGGTGGGAATGTCGGCCTTCATTTCCTTAAGAAACTGGGGAACGCCGGTGTTCAATTCCTCCTCAAAATCTAGGGAGATGGTAATGAAATCGATCTTACCCTTGTACGCGTAATCGATCTTGACGAGGTCGGGAAATTCTTCGCGGCAGGGGCCGCACCAGGTCGCCCAGAAGTTGATGAGCAGCGGTTTTGTCTGCGGCTTGATCAGCTCGGCGTAACGAGTCTGATCAATCTTGGTCACTTTTGGCAAAGGGCCAGACGGCGGTTTTCGTACAGGCCTTTTCGTCTGGCCGTCGACACCGCCAAAGAGCGCAAGAGCGAAAAGCCATCCCAAAGAGATGGCTTTTATCGCGGATCTGGCTGATCGGAAATTCATTATTTATTCAGCCGGCTTCCCTGCCCGCTTGATGCTGCAGCCGAACGCGGCGGTCTTGGTCTTTTCGATCGCTTTGCCCGAAAGTGACGAATCAAACGCGGTCTTCAGGAAATACTCCTGAACGTTCTTGCCAGATCGATCATTGTCTACGGCTCCGTGATATTTAAGAACGTTCTTGTTATCGAGAAAGTAAACTTCCGGCGTAACACTTGCTTCCCATTTGTCGGCAAGGACGTTGCCCTTATCGATCAGCACCGGGAACTTATAACCGTACTCAGCCATATTCGACTTCACCCAGTTGAGGTCTTCGGTGGCGTTTGAGTTAATCCCGATGAATGCAATGCCCTTATCTTTGTAGGCGGCAGCGATCTCATTGATGCGATTTTTATAACCCGCAACGACCGGGCACTCCGCCGATAGCCAAACGACGACGGTTCCATTCTTTCCTTTAAGGCTCTCGAGTGTTTGAGTCTTGCCGTCCGTATCGGGCAGCGAAAAGCTTTCGACGGTGCTGCCGATCTCCGGCGCGTTTGCCAACGCGACCAGCGGCATCATCACGAACGCCATCAGGCCGGCAACCGCGAGAAATGCCGTTAAAATTTTTCTCATTTCCAGGTCTCCTTCTGAGTTTAGATCTAAGGTTTCTGCCCTGATTGTATCAATCGAGTCCGTTTGAGGCAATATTTTAGGTCTTACGTTCGCGGCGTCTTGGAGTTTCAGTGGGCCGTGACTTGTCGTCCGGACATAGATGATATAATTCGGTTTCTTTTTAGACGTTTTTGATATGAAGCGATGCCCCGAATGTGTGCGGGATTACTACGACGATAGCTTATTCTATTGCCTCGATGACGGCGCGTTGCTTCTCGATGGGCCCGCGTCCTTCAACACCGCCAAGACCGAAGCGTTCCGAAACCCGATGCGGATCGGCGAAGAGCCGACGTTTTTCTATCAGGCCCCTACGAGTTCCGCGGTTCGCCGGTTAAGCTCGATCGCAGTCCTGCCGTTCGCAAACTTGAGCGACGACACGACGAACGAGTATTTCACGGATGGCCTTTCGGAAGAGCTTTTGAACGTGTTGTCGAAGATCGCCGGTATCAGGGTCGCCGCGCGTACTTCGGCCTTCTCTTTCAAGGGAACGCAGGCGACCGTCGCCGAGATCGGGTCGAAGCTGAATGTGTCGTCCGTGCTCGAAGGCAGCATTCGCTTTGCCGGGAACCGGATCCGCGTCAACGTGCAGCTTGAGGACGCAACTAACGGTTTTCAGCTCTGGTCGGAAACGTACGATCGAACTCTCGACGACATCTTCGCAGTGCAGGACGATATTGCTCAGGCCGTGGTCGAAGAGATCCGGGAGCATTTTCTCGGCGATAAAATAGATGCCGACGACGCGAAGCAGATCGAAGAAGAAGTTGCCGACGCGATGAAGGGAAGGTCGGCTGACCCCGAAGCTCAGCGACTGGTCTTGCTCGGACGATACTTTCTCGATCGCACAAATCGTGAAGACGGACTGAAGGCGATCAATTATTTTGAACAGGCGGTCGAGATCGATCCAAAATTTGCGCTCGGCTGGGCGGCCTTGAGTCACGCGTTGTGTGTTGGTGCCGGAAAGACGTGGCTGCCGCTTGACGAAGCTTATGAAAGGGCTCGTCACGCCGCGACTGAAGCTCTTGCTGCCGAACCCGAACTTGCCGAAGGATACGCACAACTCGGAAGGATCCAGGCGGCTTATGACCTCGACCTCAAATCCGCGGCCGAATCCTATGCAAAGGCTTTGACGCTCGAACCGGCTAATCCTGTGGTCGCCGACGGAGCGAGTATTCTTGAATTGAAGTTTGGCAATGTCGACAAAGCCCTGTCGTTAAGCCGATCGGTTCTCGATCAGGATCCGCTTAGCGCCGCAGTGTGGCACAATCTCGGACTGATCTCACATAGTGCGGGAAAGCTCGAGGATGCCGCCGTCGCGTTTCGTAAGGCTATCGAACTTTCACCCAATCGTCTGGTGAGCGGAGCGATGCTCTCGACGGTGCTGCTCGATCAGGGCTTAGAAACCGAAGCGAAGAATCAAGCAGCTTCGGAACCGGATCATTTCTGGAAGGCTTGGTCGCTCGCGATCGTTAATGCGAAAGCGGGACACTCCAGCAACTCCGATCGCCTGTTTGAAGAGTTGGAGCAGGCATACGTCGCGGGTGACGCGTTTCAATTGGCGGAAGTTTGCGCGGTGCGGGGCGAGGTCGACAAGGCCTTTGGTTGGCTCGACCGAGCGCTGGAAGAGCGCGACCCGGGGATTACACACGCCCGGGTCAGCACTCATCTTCGATCGCTCTACGGCGATCCGCGCTGGGACCTGCTCACCGAAAAACTAGGCCTCTAGGCCTTTTCATCATCGGAATCCGTCACGCCAGTATTTGGCTCTCTAGTATTCGGCTCGCGCGCGAATTCGGTGTTCGGTTCGCGAACTAGTTTCGTATTCGGTTCGCGATCTTCCGCGAGATCGTCATCATCATGTTCGAGTTCGTTGTTCATTGATTCCTTCCTTTCTGTTGTATTCATTCCCTAACTCCTTGAACTTAGCCAAACAATCGCGGCAGCCGCCGCTGAAGATTTTTTGGCAATAGGACCTCCATTGCATCGTCGACAGTTACAATTCCAGCGATATCTCCGTCATCATCGATCACCGGTAACGCCAGAAGATTGTACTCCGAAATGATCTGAGCAGCCTCTTCCGCTGAATCCGCAGGGTGAGCGTACCGAAACTCGCTTCGCATCACCTCTGACAGCTTCGAACGCGGGTCGGCGAGTATCAACGATCTTAGCGATATCAAACCGACTATCTTCCATGAATCCTCTTGATCGACAACGTAGAGGTAGTAGATCATGTTCGGCGTTTCGGCCATTTCGCGGAGGCGGACGATGGTCTCGCCAACCGTGAGGTCCTGTGGAACGTGGACGAACTCTGTCGTCATCAATCCGCCTGCCGTGTCGTGCTCGAAGTTCATCAACTCGGCGACATCGGCTTTTTCCTCATCTTCCATGAGATCAAAGAGCTGCTGAGCACGGTCATCGTCGAGTTCGTTAAGAACGTCGACCGCGTCATCAGGACTCATCTCTTCGAGGATGTCAGCGGCACGTTCATCGTCCATTTCCTCGAGGATCCGGGCCTGGGCCTCGGTCGACATTTCCTCGAGGGTATCGGCCGCGATCTCATCATCGAGACTCTCGACGACCTCCGTCCGATGCACCGGCGACAGGGATTCGGCGAGCTGAGCGATCTCGACGGGGTGAAGCCGAGACAGCTTGTCCTTTGAAGATTTGAGCTGGACGGTGACGGTCGCCGTATCCGTTGCCAGGTATCCAACGTCCGCCCAATCGAGCACCTCGACGGGACGATCGTTGCCGTAGAATCCCTTGGGCATCAGGCGGCGGAGGAAGCCTTGGAAGCTCACGTCGGCACCTGTGACCCGCCAGCGATCGCCGGTGTCAATGATCTGGACGTCGTTGACTCGCACGACTCGCTTACCGTCGACGTCGATGAGCTGGTTGTCTAGCACGTCTTTATCCAAGAGCACTTCACCATCGCGGCGTTCGAATGGAGTGAGATCGAGCTTTGCCGTACTAAGGCGAGCTCCTTTTTCGTCGATCTTGGAGATGTTGCGGCCTGAGACGAAGAAGTCGCGGCGGCGGAAGCGGGCGACAAGCCCTACGACCGGCGGATAATCCTCACTGCCGTAACTCACAATGACGTCCTTGATCGCGGCGACCTGCTCACCGCTGAAATCAAGTATCGGCCGCCCAACGATCTGCGATACGTACAGCATTTCCAACACAATAACTCAAATTGACCGAAACCGATATAGCCGTTTACAAACTTGTATAGTGAATGCTATTCTTACAGTCCGTAGTGTTATACATCGTATAACCATCACCCGACTCGTACAACATAATCTCTTCTCGATCTGCCCGCCGAGTTGTCAGAGAATTCCTCCAAATGATCAGATCCAGCCTCATAATCCTCGCAATAGCAACACTTAGCGTCGGTGCGGCCGCTCAGAACCGCGTTTTCGACAACTTCGACCGCTCGCAGGGCGTCAACGTCCACATGCCCCCGCCGCCGGAACCAATGCCCGTCGCAAAACGGGTCAAGCGAAACGGCCGATGGGTCGTTATCACCGAAGATCCGTTGGTCAAGAAAACCGTATCGTCGCGGCCAACTCAGAGCCCGGCCGACGGCTTAGCAACGCGTGATCGAGGTTATAACCCGAACGGAACACGGCTTTCGATGGGGTCGAGCACACACTTGAAAGGATTTACGACCGGCGTACCGGAGCATGATCGCTACATTGTCGAATCCAGCCAACGGTATAGGATCGACCCGCTGTTGATTTATTCGCAGATGCACCAGGAATCATCGTTCAAGATCCGAGCGACCTCGAACAAGGGCGCGAGCGGGTTGATGCAGTTGATGCCCGCAACGGCCCGCCGATTCGGCGTAACGAAGATCTACGATCCGCAGCAGAATATCGATGCCGGCGTGAAGTATATGCGCTGGCTGCTGGACACATTCAATCAGGATGTCCGGCTTGCTCTCGCGGGCTATAACGCCGGCGAAGGTGCGGTCATGAAATACGGTTGGAGCATTCCACCCTATCGAGAGACGCAGGAATACGTCAGACGCATCTCTGACCGCTACAGCATGATCTCGGACGGCCGTTACGTAAACACAGCTCGCAAGGTGAACGAGAACACCGCGAGGGTCATCCAGAAAGAAGCCGCCCCGCTGAACGCTTTTGAGGTGGCACCGATAGCGATTCGTACATCGGACGGTAAAATGATGCTCGTGAATCAGTGAACAGTTAACAGTGAATAGTGAAGGAAGAAGCCATTATTCACTTTTAGTTATTAGTTTTTAGCTATCCGTTCTTCTCCACCTGGTCTCAAAAGACTTGCGGCTTTGCTCGATGGCAAAGCCGCTTTTTTTTGGAAAACTGAACTTGTATTTAGGCGGTTGTTATCCGGTTGCACCTGCGACCGGTTTGTCGCAGCGGAAACGTGGGATTAATCGTCCCAGTGGCGCGATCTTGCCAGTTTGAAACGCGCTTTTGTCATTTTGAAACGCGCCCGGAATGGGTCCGACGCCTGAAAAACTTCACTCGGTAACGCTGTTGTCGCGGGTGTCGAGATCTGCAAGTGTGTCACAGGTGTCGGGGCTTCACAGCCTTGCCAGACTGAGCAAGGATATCGAGCATTTCGCTTCCTTCCATGATCTGGTCCTGACCTTTGTGAAGCTTTGTGTCGTTGCCTCTAAGATCAAGAGATAAGCCGCAGGTAATTGCAAATTGTCCCCCGAACAGCACCAGAGTATATCGTTGCATTTCTGATACACTGTGCTATCTTCTAGTTGGAGGAGGAATGACTAGATGATCAATCACTGGACAGTATTTGATGGAATGCAAAACGGGCGGCGGAGCGGGCAGGTGCGAGTTACCCTGAATAAGCAGAGGACGATGGTGCTGAACCAGGTAGCTTACAAAGGCATCGGCGAACCGAAAGCGGTCGAGCTTATGTTCGACACGAACCGCAAGTTGATCGGCCTACGGCGCTGCGACCCGGGAAAGAAAAATGCTTTTTTCATTAAGCCCTCCAAACAAGGCCGCCACGTCTCCATCGCCCTCGGCTCATTCCTGACCCATTTCGAGATCAAACCGACCCGTACGATGCTATTCGAAAGTCCATTGCTCGACGCCGACGGCCTGCTAACCCTCGACCTAACCAAAACCACCGCCGTAGGCCGCGGATCGAGATAAAGATCCATGCAAATCGTCCACGAAGGGTTGGTAGCGCACCATCACCGTATGCCGCAAACAGACGCCTCTAAAAGCAGAAATTAGCCGGCTAATATCGATAAATGCTGACTGAGAGGCTTGCAAATCGTCCACCAAGTGGCTGAATTTCAGCCACTGAGTGGTTGATTTGCATGGCCAAGACCACAAGTATTTGCCGCACCACGGCTTTGAGTTACAATCGTCGCACCTGATTTCCCATGACGATCCAACAATATCTTGAGAGTGTTGCCAAGCGATATGCACTGGGCAACGCGACCGAACACACGTTCCGGGGCGATCTTCAGCAGTTGATCGAGACGATGCGGCCGGAGGTTCAGGCGACAAACGAGCCTAAACGTATCCAGTGCGGTGCGCCGGATTATGTAATCACAAAAAACGAGGTTCCGGTCGGCTATATCGAGGCAAAGGATGTTGGCGTCGACCTTGGCGGAGCACCTCTCAAGGAACAGCGAGACCGGTATCGGCAGGCTCTTGAAAATCTCATCTACACGGACTATCTGGAATTTCGGCTGTTCATTAATGGTGAACTCGCCCAGACGATAAAGATCGCGGAGGTACGAAACGGGAAGGTCGTTGCTCTGCCTGAAAACTTTGATTACTTCACTGCGATGATCAAAGAGTTCTGCACTCGGCGGACTCAGACGATAACCAGCTCAAAGCAACTCGCAGGGATGATGGCGGACAAGGCGAAACTGCTTGCCTACGTTATAAAAAATGCACTCGAATCTGACGAAGAATCGCAGGCTAACAGCACGCTCAAGGAACAGCTTGCCGCTTTCAAACAGATACTGATCCACGACATTGACGAGAAGCAGTTTGCGGACGTTTACGCTCAGACGATCGCTTATGGAATGTTCGCGGCCCGGTTTCATGACCGTGACCTGGAAACCTTCTCGCGACAGGAAGCAGCGGAGAAGATACCGAAGACGAATCCCTTCCTGCGAAAGCTGTTTCAATACGTGGCCGGTTATGACCTCGACGACCGGATCAAGTGGATAGTCGATGCGCTGGCAGATGTTTTCCGGGCGGCGAATGTGCGGTCGATCTTGAAGAATTTCGGGAAATCGACGCAGACGCACGACCCGATAATGCATTTCTACGAGACCTTTCTAGCGGAGTATGACCCAAAGCTCAGAAAGGCACGCGGAGTTTACTACACACCGGAACCGGTAGTCGATTTCATCGTCCGAGCGGTGGACGATATTCTGAA
>JBDSLC010000070.1:0-68073 GCA_039916585.1 Pyrinomonadaceae bacterium
AAAAAGCACGAGAAAGAGCAATGCCGGGGCCTTCTTCAACATAACTTGACCTGATAAGAGAATTCGAGAGTTAGAACTTAGATAATAATAAACGCATTTAGTTGCTTTTTGTGGCAAGAAATTCCGGGGCGGCGCGTTCTGAGATTGAGAAAAGTGTAATCCACGCGAGGAGAAGTAGTATCCAATGCCTATAATCCGAGTCCTGTCTATTGCCGTCATTGCCGTGTTTTGCGAGGGTTTTGCAGTTTCGAATGTTGCCGCTCAGGGCGTGATCGTGCCGATCGTTTGCGACATCCGCCCGTGTAGGCCAATACCGCGTCCGCTCCCGAGGCCTGTGCCGATGCCTAACGTGCTGCCGGTGAAGTCGATAAAGATCGACACGAAGATCGAAGGGCAGGTCGCGACGACACACGTTGAGCAGGTATTTCGGAACGACACGCCGTACACGCTTGAGGGGACTTATTTTTTCCCGATACCAGAGGCCGCGTCGATAGTCGAATTCTCGATCTGGGAGAATGGCAAGAAGCTTGTCGGCGAGGTGAGGACGCGTGAAGAGGCTCGCCGGATCTATGATGAGATCGTGCGGCGGCAGCGAGACCCGGGTTTGTTAGAGTATGCGGGTAAAGACCTTTTTCAGGCGTCGATCTTCCCGATCCCGCCCAATTCCGATAAGAAGCTCGAGTTGAAGTATTCGCAGGTGCTGAGGGCGGAGTCGGGTACGGTGGCTTACAAGTACCCGCTCGGGACAGGCAGAAATCTTTGGCGGAATATGCCGGGCATAGAGTCGCGACAGGGAATGCCAGCGCAGAAGTTTGGGACGGTGTCGGGACGCGTGGAGATCGTCGGGCGGCAGGCGCTGCGTAATATCTATTCTCCGTCGCACAAGATCGATGTGTCGAATAGTGGCGAGACGCGGTCGGTCGTGTCGTTCGAGACGAGCGACAATGACGCGGACTTTCATCTCTTCTACGGACTATCGAACGACGATTTCGGGATGACGCTGCTCACGCATCGTGAGCCGGGAAAGGATGGATATTTTCTGCTGATGCTGTCGCCGAAGGATTCGGTTGCCGAGACGGAGTTGGTCAATAAAGATATCGTGTTCGTGCTGGACACGAGTGGGTCGATGGCGGATGAAGGGAAGATGGAGAAGGCCCGGAACGCTCTGCTGTTCGGCGTGCGGACTCTGCGGACTGGAGACAAATTTAACATCATTTCGTTTGCCGGAGAGGAGCGATTGATGGAGCGCGGCTTGATCATGGCGGACGCGGCGGGGAAGGCTCGCGGTGAGGCGTTCGTTAAGAAGCTTACGCCCACGGGGGGCACAAATATCAACGATTCGCTTGTCGCGTCTCTCAAACAGTTCGACAAGTCGGACCGGCCAAAGATGCTTGTGTTCATGACCGACGGAAATCCAACGGTCGGCGTGACCGATGCTGAGAAGATCGTCGCGAATCTGAAGGCGGCGAAGTCTGACGGCGTCGATGTTCGGATGTTCCCGTTCGGGTTTGGATATGACGTTAATACGGCGCTGCTGGACCGGATCGGGACGGAGAATTCGGGTATTTCCGATTACGTCCAGCCGAAGGAAGATCTTGAAGTGAAAGTTTCAAATTTCTTCGCACGCGTTTCTTCGCCGGTGCTGTCGGATATCGAACTCGACCTCGGCAGCTTGGACGCGGAGTTTATGTATCCGCGAAAGGTGACGGACCTCTTTAAAGGAATGCAGATAGCGATGATCGGGAGGTATAAGAATGCGAGCGACCTGAAGAACATCGCGATCTCACTGCGAGGCAAGAGCGGAAGGGAAGCGCGGACGTTCCGTTACGATGGGCTCGATTTTCCCGAGCGGACAGATGACAACGAATTTTTGCCACGTCTGTGGGCATCGCGGCGGGTCGGCTGGCTGATCGAGGAGATCAGGCGGAATGGTGAGACGAAGGAATTAAAAGACGAGGTGACCGATCTCGGTACGCGATACGGCATCGTGACGCCCTATACGTCTTACCTTGCGACCGACGGATCGGTAGCGAGCGCTCCGCGGGGATCTGTGCAGGCTCGGCAACTCAGTTCGCTGCCTTTGAACGCAAGGAGCGCGAGCGGAGCCGATGCCGTGCAGATGAGCGTTCAGCAAAACGCGATGAAAGAGAATGTGTCGTTGGATCGTGATGCTGAGAAGAAGAAGGATGCCCGCGAGCGGATCCTGGTAGACGATTCGGCAGCTAATCAGTTTGTGGGTGCGAAGAATTTCTTCAATCAGGCGAACGTCTGGGTCGATGCGGATTTCAAGAATGAATCGCGTTTGCCGGAGACAAACGTTAAGTTTGGCAGCGATGAATATTACGCGTTGCTGAGCAAGGAGAAGGTTCTCGCCCAATACTTTGCCCTGGGTGAAGAGGTGGTTGTGGTTTACAACAATCGCGTGTATCGTGTGACGAAATAGGGATTCAATTGCCAAATGCCTTCAGCTAGTAGGTCAGTAACCTCACCAACTGGCCCGTTAGGCCCGGACAAATGCGTTTTGGAACGCTTTTGTCCGGGCCTAAGCTCAAACATTATTATCCCTAACCCTTACCTGAAGGTAGGGCAATCTAAAAGAACTGAACGGCAAATCGAGTCGGCATTCAGCGTCTACAACGTGAATTCCCGCTGGTTTTCGGGTATCTTAGAAATACACACATTCTCACGAATCTCTCGCTATATTTATGTTCTCACGATTAGCTATTTCGGTCTTGTTTGTCGCATTGATTGCTTCGGGCGCGTTTTCTCAGGCGGGCTGGACCTCGCTTCCTACCGCTGGAAGCGTTGATCTTGTGGCGGTCTACTTCACGTCTGACAGGAGCGGATGGGTCGCGGGTGACGGCGGATATCTGGGCGTGACGAACGACGGCGGACGAACGTGGAACAAGGTTCCGCTTAATCTCACCGAAGACATCAACGAGATCTACTTCCGCAACGATACCGACGGCTACCTCGTCGCGGGCCGGAAGGTGTTCATCACGAAGGACGGGGGGCGAAGCTGGAACGAGACGCGGATATATGGCTCGACCGAGTTCCGCGGTATGACCCCTGAGTTCTTGAGTATTCGATTCGCCGATAAAAAACGCGGGATCGCTGTCGGGTCGCTGTTACGTAAAGTCAAGAACGAGGATGTCGTAGTCGATTCGCTGGTGATGCGTACGGACGATGGCGGCGAGAGTTGGCAGCGGATACAGATGCCGACGAAGACCGAGCTGTTTCATCTGGATTACAACGGTAGTTCGCACGCGTGGATCGTCGGCGACAACGGCGTCATTCTCGGTTCAACCGACAGCGGCAAGACGTGGATCAAACAAGGCTCTGGCACCACGAACGCGCTTTTCAACGTCGATTTCCGTGACGACAACGAAGGATACGCCGTCGGCGAAGGCGGCACCATCCTCCGAACCGAGAACGGCGGCCGCGTATGGACCCGCGTAATCACCAACTTTACAGAAACGTTGATGCGTGTCGATTTCGCGGATGATAAGAACGGCTGGATCGTCGGTAAAAAAGGCGTCATCCTCAGGTCTTCGGATAAGGGCCGAACCTGGATCAAACAGGAAAGCACCACCTCAAATCATCTCTACGGACTCTTTATGTCCAAACGATACGGCTGGGCAGCCGGTGCCAAAGGCGTCATCGTCGCGTATCAGCGATAGTTACGAAATCTTAGATTTTATCCGAATATTTGGTCGTTCTGGTCATTTTCCTCTTGGTACCTATTACTCCACCTATTGCTTTATCGCGGTTTCATCACGTTCCGTTATATTGGAATCAAAATTGCATTCAAATAGCGGAATTATGAATTAAACCAACCTCTGTCATTCCCAGCACCCCTTGTGCGACAGTGGTACGCCGATCACGGGCCGAAAAACATTACAACTAGTTGAGCGGAGGAGAGAGTAAATGAGAAAGATTTTTCCGGTTTCATTTTGGACAATCGTACTAAGCTTCGTCCTCGCGGGAACCACACTGGGTCAGGAAACTACCGGTGGAATTGAAGGTCAGGTCAAAGACCCCGCGGGAGCCTTGGTGCCCAATTTAACCGTGACCGTCACCGATTCAAATCGGGCATCCGGCACGACGACCACGGGCGTCGGAGCCGGATTTCGCCGAACGATCACGTCGAGCGAAGAAGGATTCTTCAGACTCTTGCAGGTACCGCCGGGGACCTACTTGATTGTAACCTCAGCGAGCGCCGGATTTGGCGAAGCTCGTTACGAGAATGTGACGGTCGCAATCGGCCAGACGACACGGCTCGACATCGTTGTGAATCCCGGCAGTGCAGTGAACACTGTGGATGTTACTGTTTCTGATGCGCCCCCTGTGGACACGACGAACAATGCGATCCAGACAAGCATCAACGCCCAAAAGATCGAGCTTCTCCCGAAAGGCACCGGTTTCACCAGTTTGCTGAAGACTGTCCCGGGAACACGTCCGGAGTCACGAACAGCCGGATTTTCGATTGATGGTGCATCGGGCGCGGAAAACGTTTTCGTTCTCGACGGCCAGGAAGTCACTAACTACAAAACTGGTACCTTAAACGAGAACTTTAACCTTCCGACCCAACTCATTCAGGAGATTCAGGTCAAGTCCAGTGGATTTAACGCCGAGTATGGCGGTGCTACGGGTGGTGTGATCAGTGTAGTGTCTCGCGGTGGAAACAATGATGTCCACGGTGAATTCGGTATGCAATTCGATACTCCGAAATTGAACGGATCGCCGCGTCCGTTATTAGGCGGCACGGCCTCGGCGAACTATTTTACCGCGTCGCCGGAGTACTTCAATCCGCCGAAAACACAGGGCACGAACGTGTTCCCGACAGCCAATTTGAGCGGGCCGATCCTCAAAGATCGCCTTTGGTTCTTCGGTAGCTATTCGCCGCAGTATTTCCTCACAGAAGTTGAGACCAAATACTTCACCAACGCGGCGGCGGCAACGAGAACGCTTCTGGCCACTCAGGCGTACAAACGCAAAACCACTTACGAATACGCGTTCGGGCGTCTCGACGCCAGTCCGTTCGACAACCTTCGTCTCTCAAGCACATTCCTTTGGAATCCAGTGATCCAGGAAGGAAGCCTTCCGGGGACAGGCTTCTCGAACGTGACATCTTCCCAGTACGTCTTTAATAACGCTGGTATTCCCACGGCTAACTTCGGGCCCGGCGTTGGCATCCTTTCCGAGCCCGACTACAGGCCGAAGCAGGGTGGCCGGCAGACCTCGAACGTGTTCACCTTTTCCGGCGTATACACCCCTACTAGTAATATCGTGATCGATGGCCGCTATAACCGCGGTTATCTCAACGAGAAACTCGGAAACTACTTCGTGCCGCAGGTCGTGCAGGTTTTCGAGTGTGTTTATGCGACTGGAACCGCAGCATCGGCGTTCCCGTGCTCTACGACCGGAGCTAACTCGATTACCACTAAAGATATATCGATTCGAGAGACCTATGAGTTTTCGGGAACCTATATTGCCAGTTTTGCCGGGCGACATGAGTTCAAGGGCGGTTATCAACGCTATACGATCTTCAACGACGTGCAGTCGGGAAATAACGCTATCGGCCGATTGAGCTTCTTTGTCGGACCGTCAAATCTCATCTCGGCGCGCCAGCCGGGTATCGTTAGTTCGGCAAATGCGATCGGATCGGGCGCCCTGCGTCGAACCGGTACTCGAGGGTCTGGCAGCAACCTCAGCCAGGGCATCTTCATTCAGGATCGGTGGCAGCCGACGAAACGACTCTCGCTGAATCTCGGCGTTAGGTTTGAAGCGGAGAATCTTCCGACGTTCAATGGTATTCCCAGCGGAGTTGACTTCGGCTGGACCGACAAGATCGCGCCGCGTCTCGGCTTTGCTTACGATATTTTCGGCGACGGCAAAACCAAGGCGTTCGGAAGCTACGGTAAATTCTATGACCGTGTGAAGTTCGCACTTCCACGTGGATTGTTCGGCGGAGACATCTTCCTCGAAGATTACTTCGAGATCTTCGCGGGGCAGACGTCTGCCGATTTCAACCTAGCAAACGTCGTAGGCTCGTTCTCGGGCCCGAGCGTATGTCCTAGCTCCGGCGTTATAGCACCGGGAGCGTTAAGCCGCTGTCAGCGTAACCTTCGCGTCAACGCGAACGAACCGGGTGCGTCGCCGTTCCTCAATGGTGCTGTTGATCCGGATCTTGAACCATTTCAACAGACGGAACTCACCTTCGGACTTGAGCGGCAGATCGGGAAGAATTACGTGCTGAAAGGCCGTTATACCTATAAGAACGTCGATCAAGCAGTTGAGGATGCCGGTATTGTCAACACGCTGGGAAGTGAGGCTTACATAATCGGTAACCCCGGTCAGGGACTGCATCTCCAAACGCTTAATGCTCTTGGATACTTACGATCCACCACGCCCAAACGTCGCTATGATGCGATGGAGGTCGTTTTGGAAAAACGTCTTTCGGATAATTGGTATTTTAATGCCAACTATACGTTTAGCCGTTTGCACGGAAACTATACGGGACTGGCGAGTTCAGACGAGGCTCATCTGGTTGACGGACGAACCGCACCGGGCGTGAGCCGTGCGTTCGACCTTCCGTTCATCGGATTCACTGCGACCGGCGAACTCGATAATGGTCCGCTGCCGACTGATCGTCCGCACGTATTCAACATTTACGGCGCGTACATCTTCAATTGGATGGGCAGCAAATCCAATTCGTCGGAATTTTCCGCCTTCCAGACGGTAACGTCCGGCACGCCGATGACGACTTCCATCTATGGCCAGTCAAGCGTTACTCCGCAGATTCTCTATCCGCGTGGCGATCTTGGCAGAAGCCCTACCTTCTCGCAGACCGATTTTAATTTCACGCACCGATATCGCTTCGGGCGAGACAATCGGTTCACGATCGCCGGCGATCTGAACATCACGAACTTGCTGGATCAGGCTACGGTCACAGCGGTTTATCCGACGATGAACACGACGACCGGCCGTCCAAACGACGCGGCGTTCTTTACCCCGTGTCCGGGAACGTGTTCGAGGGACTATGCAAACGCCTACACCTCGGGTGCGTTGCTTACGCAGATACTGAATCGGATCAATACGACGGCTGGTGCAAAGGACGCACGCTACGGTAAGGATCAACTCTTCCAGGGCCCCCGTGCCGTCCGGTTCGGTTTCAGATTACTTTTCTAGAGGCCTTCTGCCTATTTTGGAATGCTCGTCCGGGTTTTATCTCGGGCGAGCTTTTTTGTGTGCTGTGACGGGACAGTAGAAAAATTCACAAGTTCTTAAGAACTTCGCTGTGTGGAGTTTTCATACGGAAAAAGTTGTGGTACGTTACATCAACTTTTCTTTGGGTAATCCCGATTCTCATCAAGGTTGGTTATCAGATCTCGAAATCCGCGGAGGAGCAACGATGTCCATCAAAAGGCTTTTTTCATCGATAGCAGCATGGCTATTCGCTTTCGTTCTTGTTGGGTCCGTTTTTGGTCAGGGCACAACGTCTCGCGTTACCGGCACAGTCACCGACAACAATGGAGCGGCGGTTCCGGGCGCACTGGTCACGCTGTCCAACCCAAGTACCAATTCGTCCCTTACTGCGAATACGAGCGATAATGGGGTCTATCTGTTTGACTTGATCGCTCCGGGGACCTACAACCTGACCATCGAAAAAGACGGGTTCAAGAAGGTCGTCTCGTCGAACGTTGTTGCTCTTATCAATCAACCGTCGACCGTGAATGTCGCGCTCGAGATCGGCGACATTTCGGCGGTAGTGAACGTAGAAAGCGCCGCAGAGACGGTTCAGACATCTACATCAGGAAATGTCGGCTCGACGATCGACCAGCAAACACTGCAAAGCCTCCCGATCGTAGGCTTGCGCGGCCGCAACCCTCTAGATCTCTTGAATTTCCAGCCCGGCGTGGTGGTAGGCTCGAATACCGGCGGCGGAATCCACGTGAACGGATCGCGCGACCGGGCGTTCAACTTTACGCTCGATGGAATCGACATCAATGACACGACTGCGGGCGGTTCAAACTTTACTCCGCTGCGTCCGAACCCGGATTCGATCCAGGAATTTCAGATCGTAACTACTAATGCGACGGCTGAACTCGGCAGAAATAGCGGAGCCCAGGTGACTCTCGTTACAAAATCGGGGAGCAACCGTTTCTCGGGGAATATTTTCGAGTATTATCAAACGCCGGGTGTCAATGCGAATCAGTTTGAGAGTAACGTGAACAAAGTTGGACGAGCCCAGTTCGTCCAACACATTTACGGATTTAGCCTGGGCGGTCCGATCCCGACATTTGGTCTGGGCGAGGGCGGCGGCTTCAGAACGTTGAAGGACAAAGCCTTTTTCTTCGTCAACTATCAACGCCTGTTTGCAACCGAGACCCGCTTGACCACGCGTACGGTTTATACCGAGCAGGCGCGGGCAGGAAACTTCCGTTACCTCGTCGGCGCACCGAACTCTATTTCGGCGGTCAACGCAGATGGCTCGGCAAAATTTCCGAACTGTTCGGTTACTGTTATCACTCAGTGCATAAAGACCTACAGCGTCGCCGCAAACTCGCCGGTGACATTCGACCCGTTAGTTTCGGGAATTCTCAATGAGTATCCGCTTCCAAATAGCTTCGCGGCAGGAGATGGACTGAACCTAGCTCGTTACGTATTCAACGCGCCGCAGAACGAAAAGCAATGGGATCTCGTGATGAGGTTCGACTACAGCCTTAACGATCAGCACAAATTTTACCTCCGTTACGCGGAGGGAGCACAGATCACTGTTGCCGATAGCGTAAATGGTGGACTTCAAGCGTTTCCAGGATATCCGAGTTTAGTCGATACGACACGGCGCCCTAAGAATTATGCGTTCAACCATCGCTGGTCGCCCACTGCGAAATTCACTAACGAAGCGATCTTCGGTATCAGCCGATTCCGATTCACGTTCTTCAATCCGGAAACACGGCCGGACGTTCCGTTCATCCTTAACTCAGTTGCCGATGCCTTTGGAAATCAATTGGGTAATGCCCGAGCGGCCCGCACGTTTCAGATCGTCGACAATATGACGTTCGATTTCTCGCCCCACATACTGAAGGCTGGCGTTAATATCAGACTCGGCCGCGTTTTGGATGACCGGTCAGGCGCTGGAGGAGCGATTGAGGGCAGCGTAGGATTTGGTGCTGGATCAAGCGAGTTTGTGGCGGCTCCGTGGAATTTCAATCTTCCGACTACTCCGCTCAACGGTATCGCCGCGGCGGACATTACAACCTTGCGCTCGCTTACCAATAATTTGATCGGCCGCATCGGAAGTTACACGCAAGGATTTATCGTGAGCCCGGACAACCCGAATTCATTTGCGCCCGCCGGCACCCGATGGAATTTCACGGCCTACTATCCTGAGTACGATTTCTACTTCCAAGATACCTGGCGAATGTTCCCAAACTTCATCGTTGACCTCGGATTGCGGTACGAAATAAAACCGAGTCCGACCTCCAAAGACCTCCCCATCCTCGCTCCGGACCGTCTCTTCACCGCCGGCGCAACTCCGACAAATGCGATTACTTGGGTTGAAAAACCAATGTTCGCTAACGACACGGATAATTGGGGACCGTCGGTCGGGTTTGCCTGGGACCCCTTCAGCGACGGCAAAACCTCGATTCGTGCAAATTACCGTTTGTCGTATGACCGATTCGCAACGCAAGTGTTCACCAACAGCATCTGGCAGGGAACGCCGGGGAACGTGTTCTCCGGGGGCGGAACCACTATCGCCACGCAGAACCTTTTGTTAAGAAACGGCCTCCCAAATCTAACTCCAAGCCAGTCGCCCGCACAGTTGAGAACACCGCCTGCATTCTCGACCGCATCTATCACCTTGGTAGATCCGGACGTGAAATATCCAGAGGTTCATTCGTGGTTCGCTGGATTACAGCGTGACGTCTTTTGGGACAGCGTATTGGAAGTGAACTATATCGGCAAGCGAGGCACGCATCTCTTTGGCGGCTACGACGCCAATCAGGTCGATATCTTCGCCAAGGATCCGCGATGCTCAAAGAACTTCTTGGAAACATTCAATGCCATAAAAGGTGGTTCGACGAACGAGTGTCTGACAAATCTTATCTTCACCGGAGATCCTTTACTGCAGTCCGGCACAACGACATTCCGCGGGATCGCGGCGATCTCCACGACGTTATCGGCACCGCCGGCGAGCGACCCAAGTTTGAATGTTGGCGGAAGCGTGGCGACGGCAGCCCGTGTCGTATCACAGCAAACATGCTCGGCAGCGAATGTTACGGCAGGAGTTTGTACTTCTACCGCGCAGCAATTGGTCAGCCGATCGCTCTCGAATCCTTACTTTTTCCAGCGGTTCCCGCAGTTTCTCGGCGCAATGAATGTACTCGACAGCAACGATTACTCTCGATATAGCGGCCTCGAAGTCGACCTGAAGCGGCGGCTCAAGGGCGGATTCGGATACACGATCGGATATGTATGGTCTGTATCGAAAGATACGCGTTCCTACGATCCTGTATTTACCACCGTTTCGCGTGACAACAACCAATCGGCTTCGAGCACTCCGTTCGACCTGAGGGACAGGAATATCAATTACTCGTGGTCGGACTTCGATCGTCGTCACGTATTGAATGCGACCTATGTTTACGAACTGCCTTTCGGAAAGGGGCACAAGTGGGCTTCGGATGCTTCGACCCCTCTCGACTGGATAATCGGGGGCTGGCAGGTTGCGGGACGCTACAACTGGTCATCGGGCCGACCGTTCACCGTTTACTCGGGCCTGTACACTCTCGGAAATGTAACGCAGACAACGGCGAACTGTAACGATTGCCCGCGTAACTTAGGGTCGCTTGTGGAACGAAACGGGACGAACTATTGGTTTAGCGAAGAAGCCGAGGCCAGATTTTCTCAGCCGGCTCCCGGTGAACTCGGGAACACGGCGCGAAATTACTTCATCGGGCCGCGACGTTTCCAGACCGATATTTCGTTGTCGAAGAAGTTTCGCTTTACTGAGACCGTGAATTTTGACCTCCGGGTCGACGCTCAGAATCTAACCAACACTGCTTCTTTCGGCTTACCGACCGCGACCTCCAATAGCAGCGTGTTTGGCCAGATCCGAGACAGCGTCACGAGTTCTGCAAGGCGAATTCAGTTTTCGGGCAAGCTAAACTTCTAGCTTCTTCGAAATTGACTTACCTCCGCGGTTTCCGAAAGGGCCGCGGAGATTTTTTTTGGGTGCGAGGCAACGAACTTTGAAGGTTATCGCATCTCCGCTTATGGAAAAAGAAAGTTAGGTGGCAGTTAAGGGGTTTTCTGCTGACGAGTCTTTCACGTTTCCTCCTGTTTCTACCACTACGCCCGGCCGAGGATGTGACTCCACGCCGGGCTTTTTTTGTGTTTAGAGTTCAAGCCTTAGCTTGTTTCGGTCGCCGAGAGGGTTGGAAATAGGGACAAGCTGAACCTTGAACGCTGAACGAATCCTGAACGCTGAACGAAGCTGGAGCTTGAACTCTGAACTGTTGCACTCTGAATTGGGTGAATTCCGGGCTACTTGGATGAAAGGGTTTCGCTCTTGGGTGAACGGACGAAGGCGGCAGCTTTTGAGATCGAGCGGATAGCTGCAGAAACTTGGGGGTCGGTTGCGAGCATCTGCTGCTTTGCCGGGCGGATGCCGGAGCGACCGAGGTTAAGCGTGTACTGGAGTCGCGAACGGACGAAGCCTGAGTCTTTTGCGATCGAGGCGTCGTTCAATCCCCAGCCTTTCGCCGCGAATCGGGCGAATTGCACGACGGTATCATCCGTGACTTCAGTGATCCCCTTATTTTCCTTGGAGAAGTAGAAGATCGGGTCGAGCATCGCGATGCGATTTTCGGTCGCCTCCTCGGATGGGGCGAATTCGTCGGGCGTGATGCCGTCGCCGCCGAAGACCTGTCGCTTTGTGACTGTATAGGCAGCGACCTTTGCTTCTTTCGCGCCGTCCTCGCTCTCTTGATGGTGGTAATAGGCGTACGACCCAGTACGTTCGTAGTCACGTTGGATCGACCGACCTGAGGGGGTAAAGTATTTGGCAGTCGTCAGAGTAAGGCCCGTTCCACCGGGAAGGTCGAGAACGCTTTGGACCAATCCCTTGCCGAACGTTTTCTCGCCGACGATCAACGCACGATCGTTGTCCTGCAAGGCACCTGCGATCACCTCGGATGCCGAAGCGGTTTCGGCATCAACCAGGACGATCAAGGGCATTCGCTCAGGCGCTTTGTTCGATGACTTCCAGACTCTATTGTCGATCGGCACACGGCCTCGTTGGGTCAAAATCGTCGTTCCCGATGGCAGGAATTTCTCTGCGATCCTCACGGAAGTTTCGAGCACACCGCCGCCGTTGCCGCGAAGGTCGAAGACTAGCGAGGTCATTCCGGCTTGTTTAAGGCTATTGAATGCGGCGTTGAATTCGTCGAAGCTCGTAAAGCTGAAGCCTTCCGACATCTCGATCAGGCCGACGCCGTCTTTCACCAGGAAAGCGTTTGTAACGGTCGGCTGCGGGATGCGATCGCGGCGCAGGTCAACGGTCATCGGGCTGCCGTCGCGCTCGACGGTGACGCGTACTGACGTATTATGAGGGCCGCGGATCAGATCGCGGATGTCCATCGAGCTTTTGCCGTCGACCGATCTACCGTTTACCGCTGTGATCTTATCGCCAAACTTTAGCCCCGCACGATCCGACGCCGAGCCTGGATAGGTCGCGACCACATAAGTCTCAAGCTTTCCGACGCGGGTGTAAGAAATGATCGTAGAGCCGGTGCCGAAATATTCGCTCCTTTGGTCGCCGATCAGCTCGCGATATTCGCCGGCGTCGTAGTAGTTGGAATGCGGATCGAGCGTTTTGAGCATCGAGTTGATACTCGATTTTGCAAGATCGTTCGTGTCCGTCGAACGACCGTCTACATAATTCTGTTTAATGATCGCAAGGGCGTCTTCAACATCGGTCGAGATCGATGCAGCGAGCGTACGGGAAATCTTTGCCTCGATCTTCTTTTTGGACGATGTCGATGCAGAGAAGCTGGAGCCGGACGAGATCGCGAACGGGTCGTTTTTCGGTCCTTGGGCGCCTTCCGTCTGAGCATACACGGCGGTTGCCGCTGCTATTACCAACGCTGCAGATGCGATCCTTTCGAACATATACTACCGGACTGCAAAAACTTTGCCAGAGAATTCAGGTTCTTGGATTTGATTCCACTATACGACTAATGAAGTGCGGATTCCAGCAACCGAGGACGCATTGTAAATCGAACGCAATCGCGTAAAATCTAGCTCATGTATCCCGAGAATGACGGCGACATGTCCGCAAAGATCCGACGCCTGATCGAGACGATCGACGTAGCCAATGTTCTTACCGATCCTTTGACACGTGCCATCGAGGACCTTCTTCGGGTGACGGCGGCAGACATAGATTCGGACGAGGCCTCGGTGCTCGTCCGGGATGGTGATGAGGGCGATCTTCGGTTTCTTTCGGCGATCGGCAAGGTGGCCGAACAGTTAGTCGATGTCAAAGTTCCGGCCGGGAAGGGAATTGCGGGCTTCGTGCTGTCGTCGGGGCAGCCGATAGCGGTCTCAAACGTGGTGGAAGACTCGACGTTCTATGCAGAGATAGACCGGGCGACCGGTTACTCGACCGAGATGATCCTCGCGACTCCGCTTCGCCACGACGGTGCAACGATCGGGGTGCTCGAATACATCAATCGCCGTGGCGACCCACCGTTCACGCCCTTCACGCCGGACGAAATGGACCGCGCGGCTCGGTTCGCAGATGCGATCGCCTCGCTCGTTTACGCGTATGAATCGGCGAAACTTTTAAGTGACCTCGGCGACAAGATCGTGGAGGACAAGGAGCGATACGATATCGATGGGATCCGGTCGTGGCTGGCGGAGTTTCGCGGCGGTGCGGAGCATCGCGAGATGATGGATTTGGCGGTGATGGTCCGGGAGATCGCCGGCCGCGGCGAAGCCCAGCGACAAATGTGCCGAGAGATGTTGGAAGCCGTTATGCGTTATACCGACTCGCAAACTGAAGGGAGCTTTTTGGGAGCCGAATGACGCCGCTTGAACACATTCAGCAACAAGGGGATCTCTCACGGGCAGGATTTTTCCGGTTCGAGGATGATTGGCGCCTTGCGACAGGACGAGGCGTTTCCGTTGCGATCATCGACAGCGGTATCGACGTGTTCCACCCGGATCTTGCTGGGAAGGTCATGTCTTCGGTCGAGGCTCGGGTCGACAATAAGAAGGTCATTTTCGATCCGTCGGATGATGGTGATTCGGCAGGGCACGGGACTGCTTGTGCGGGAATTATTGCCAGCATCGCTCCCGATGCAGAGCTGCACAGCATTAAGGTTCTCGGAGCAGGTGGACTAGGCGATGGGATGGCCTTCATGGCCGGGCTCGAATGGGCTATCAAGCAAAAGTATCGCGTCGTCAATCTTTCCTTAGGGACTACCAAGCCGCAGTTCTTTGCGCCGCTTCATGATCTGCTTGATCGTGCTTATCAGGCTGGCTGCATCGTCGTCGCCGCTGCCAACAATTTGCCGCAGCCGAGCTTCCCGTCGGTGTTCTCGTCGTCGCTGATATCCGTGATCAAGAGTGAACAGACGGATCCGCTGAACTTTGGATTTCACTACGGCGAGGTCATCGAACTTACCGCCCCGGGCGTCAACGTCCGGACTCCCTGGCCGGGTGGCGGATACCGCAATCTAACTGGAAACAGCTTCGCTTGCCCGCATATTGTCGGCGTTGTAGCGTTGCTGCTGGAGAAGCACTCCAACCTGACGCCATTCCACGTCAAATCAGCGCTTCACTCAATCGCGATGGAAAATCAACTTGGGTAGATTGTTCAGTCCTCGCCGATGTCTTCGTTCCAGACTTCGGGATTGGCGGCGATGTAATTGCGGAGCATCTCGACGCATTCATTTGAGTTTAAGTCGATCACCTCGGTACCGTTTTCTCGCAGCCATTCCACAGCTCCCTCAAAGTTTACCGATTCGCCGACGATAAGCGTGCCGATGCCGAACTGGCGGACGAGGCCGCTGCAGTACCAGCAGGGGGCGAGGGTTGTGACCATGATCGTGTCGCGATAGGAGCGCTGGCGGCCGGCGTTGCGAAAGGCGTCGGTCTCGCTGTGGATAGATGGATCGCCGTCCTGCACACGTCGATTATGCCCGCGGCCGAGAAGGGTTCCATCGTTTCTAAACAGACCTGCACCGATCGGAATGCCGCCTTCGGCAAGCCCGGCCCGAGCTTCGTCGATAGCGACAGCGAGTAGTCGATTCGGGTCAATCTCTGTGTTCATTTCTTGATTAATCCTTAGAGGTCTACAAGCAGAGTACAAACCGCCTGCCACTGTAGGTGATACTGACATTGGTGACGAGGTTCGATCAACTTTCGACTTCGAAGTGTTCGGGATGTGCGTGTTTGCGTGGGGTGAGGGTGCGGTAGATGTACCATATGACGCCATGTGCTACAAAGGCGCCAGAAAGGATGAGGAGCAGATACTGCGAGTAGAGCCACATCAGCATTCCCATCGCGGCGATAACAAGAACTAGATAGAGGCTTCGGCGCCCGAATTTGGCGTCCTTGAAGCTGGAGTAGCGCAAGGTGCTGACCATCAGGACGCCGAGGACCGCGATCAGGATCATCAGTAAATATACGTAGAATCTGGAAAAGCCTTCGCCGTAAGAGCTGAGCGGCATCGGAGCGAAGTGGACGATGGAGGCGAGGAGCCCGGCGGCGGGAGGTATCGGCAAACCGACGAAATATTTCTTGTCGATCTTGGGAGTTCCTTCTATCAGTACCCGTGGGCGTGTTGCCTGGATGTTGAAACGTGCGAGCCGGAACGTCCCGCACATTAGATACATAAAGAGAAGAAAAACTCCGAGTGCATGCGCGGAAGATTCGTAGGGAAGCGTCGGGCCGATCGCCCATGCGTAGACCAGCGCTATCGGAGCGATGCCGAACGTGAGTACGTCGGCCAGCGAATCGAACTGCACGCCGAGTTCCGTCGCTGTCTTCGTCATACGCGCGACCCGGCCGTCGAGCGTGTCGAACAATATCGCGAGGCCAATGGCGATCGCCGCGTAGTTGAAATATCCAGCCGCAACCTGCGGATCGGTCTGTACGACCTGAAACGCGCGGATCGAATAGAGAACGGCCAAAAAACCCATCCCGATGTTTGCCGCAGTGAATGCGGTCGGGATCACATACAGCCCCTTCTTAAGGCCACGATGAACGTGCTTGGGTTCGGACGCTTCTTCCATTCTTAAACGACCTGCGCGAGGACTGTTTCGCCACCCTTGACGTGGTCTCCTAGTTTAACCTGAATCTCAACATTTGAAGGCATGCGGACGTCGGTGCGGGAGCTGAACTTGATGAGGCCATATTTCTGGCCTTTGCGGAGTTCGTCGCCTTCCTTTGCCCAACATACGATGCGGCGGGCGACGATGCCGGCGATCTGGGTGGAGCTCACGGAAACGCCGTCGCCTTGAATCGTTATTTTATTGCGTTCGTTGGTGAGGCTCGCATTATTGCTGGTCGCGGGATTTTTCTTACCTTTGATGTAATCGACTCTTGTTACTTTCCCGGTGATCGGCGAGCGATTGATGTGCACGTCGAGCGGTGACATAAAGACGCTGACGAGTTTGCCCTCCTCGTCGTTGTCGATGCGAGTTACGGTTCCGTCGCAGGCGGCTAGGATCAGGCCATCCCCTTCCGGACTCTCTCGGTGAGGATCGCGGAAGAAGTACGCCATGAACACGGCGAGTGCGGCGAACACGCCGGCTAACCACCATACTTGGAAGTAAGCCAGGAACATCGCGATCAGACCGGGAACAATAACGAAGGGAAGGCCTTCTTTGACCATAAACCGTAATGCTACCCGATATTTACGCAACAAAAAAGCCCGGCGTTATCGAACACCGGGCAAAGGAGGATTGTATGAAGAATTTCAACTGCGTATCGGGTTGTCTTTGGCGTAGCTGTAAGCACACCAACCGGAGATCAAATGCACTACCCAGCCAAGCAGTCCGGCCGAGCCGATCCACGAAACACCTGTCAGAACAAGCCAAAGGATCCCGACAATAATTCGGCCGTTATATATCTGTCCGACACCTGGTACTAAAAGACTCAAAATTCCGGCAAGAAGTGGTTCACGCATCGTTGTCATAGCCTCCTGTATAGATGTACGACGGTTCGGGCGGAAGGTTCCAGGATTTTAACCGCGAAATACGCGAAAAGCGCTAAAAGAAGAAAGTCGAAAGCACATAGATCGCTTTGTTTGGCGTCTTTCGTGAATTTCGCGGTTGATCTAATGAGCGGCGAGTTCGTGGACGCCGTAGTGGATGGCAAAAAAGAGGGCGACGCCGGCGAATACGGAAAGGGAAACGAGCGGGCTTTTGCCCCCGTGGTGATTGATCTCCGGGATCAGGTCGCTGGCGGCTACGTAGAGGGTAACGCCAGCCGCGATCGGAAGGGCGTAGGCTACCGAAAATCCTATGGATGAGCCGATCAGGTGAAATACGATCACGCCGACCAGAGTTGTTGCTCCCACCAAAGCAGTTGCGATGACTACCTCACGACGGCCTTTTCCGGAAGCGAGCACCATCGACCCGATGGTAAAACCTTCGGGGAATTTGTGAAGGAATACAGCGATAAATACCAGTAGACCAACACGCACATCGAGAGCCGACGCTGCGGCGATCGATACGCCGTCGAAAAATGTGTGGATCAGGAAGCCGCCGATGCCGGTGTAGGCGGACTTTGTCGAGATGACTTTGTGATCCGAATGAACTTCTTCGCCTAAGTGAAAGTGCGGCGCGATGGTGTGTTCGAAGAATTGCGTGAGCAGGTAGCCGCCGAGGATCAGCAGCATCGGCAAGTAAAGGCCGTCTTCGGGAGTGCTCGCCTGCCAGAGTTGAATGGTCTTGGGAACGATCTCGACGAAGGTTACCGAAAGCATGAACCCCGCTCCGAGAGCGAGCAAATACCGCAACAATCCTTTGTAATCCGTGCGTATCTTGTCCGGAAACAGGATCAGCCCGCCCAGCACGTTTGCCGCACCGGCGAGGGTTCCGAATAAGAGAAGCTGCAGCACTAATGAGTCCATGGCAAAACGAGCGGTTAGTCTAGCGTATTGGACGAAAAAAAGAAAAATCGGGACTGATCGACGTCACTTTACAGGATTTATTAATGTTTTCGGTGAGAGGTGAAGAAACTTAAGCACTACCTTAAGAATTCATGCAAAATAATCTTGACAATGTGTATAAGGGAAGGCTAATATCCTTACAAATGTTCGGCAAACGAAGTCGCCGACATTCGAACCCAAGATCTTGGTGAAGTTAGTGTTTAAGGTCTTAAGCGAAAATCACCAGATCGATCCTTGAATTAATAGCTCAATCCGAAATCGGCACTTTCCTGAAAAGACGGGTAATCTGCAAAGGGAAGGCTGACGATCCAGACAAGCATTTTGAGTTTGGAGCAAACGACGCGTTCGCTTTGCCGGCTATAGGTGTCTCTAAAAATCAACCTGATCTTTGATTAATGGCTGTTCAAGCAGAAAACGTACACGCGTCTGTCCTGCTTGCGGAAACCGTCGAGTTGCTTGCTCCAATGCCTGAAGATGTCTTCGTTGACGCCACCTTGGGCCTTGGCGGTCATACGAAGGCGTTGCTTGAAACGGAAGCGACCCTTCGTGTGATCGGGATCGACCAGGATGCGGCGGCCCTTGAGTTGGCTAAGGAGCGGCTCACGGAATTCGGCGACCGGGTTGAGTTTCGACAAGGGAACTTCGCCGATATACGAAAGTTCGCGGACAGAGCGGACGGCATCCTCGCAGATCTTGGAGTTTCCTCACTGCAGTTTGACAGCGAGACGCGTGGATTCAGCTTTCGGTTCGACGCACCGCTGGATATGCGTATGGACGCGGAAGGCGACGACGAGACGGCCGCCGAGCTGCTTGAGAGACTAACGCAGGACGAGATCGCAAACATTATATATGAATACGGTGAAGAGCGATTTTCAAGACGCATTGCACGACGGATCGTCGAACGACGAAACACCGGCAATCCCGTCAGCACGACCAAGGAGCTTGCGGAGATCGTTGAACGCTCGGTCCCTCGGAAGCCAAAGGATAAGATCCATCCGGCTACGAAGACGTTCCAAGCCCTGCGAATAGCCGTTAATCGAGAGCTGGAAGTTCTCGAAGGATTTTTGAAAGACGCGATAGATCTCTTGAAGCCAAACGGACGGCTGGCGATCATATCGTTCCACTCGCTCGAAGACAGGATGGTGAAACAGGCCTTCCTTAAAGCATCGGGCAAATGCCAGTGTCCGCCGCGGATCCCACAATGCATATGCGGTGCGAAGAAGCAGGTTGAAATATTGACGAAGAAGCCGATAACGGCCGGAGATGACGAATTAAACGTTTATCCGCGTTCGCGTAGTGCAAAGCTGCGAGCCGTTAGAAAGCTCGGTTGAACAAGATTCCCCAGGTCCTGACGAGCCCAAGGAGCCCATCACAAATGAAGAAGAGAAATAATCCCAGACTAGCCTCGCCGTCGGCACACACTGCCGAACGCAACACCTCTACTGTTCTCTACGTTTTACTTACGATCGCCTGCGCGGCGTTCCTCGCTACCGGGTTTTTCTTTGCGGCTCGTCAGCATTTTGCTGCTATGGACCTGGGGATGAAAAACTCGACGCTGCGAAAGCAGATCGAAGAGATGGAAGGGCAGAAGCGTCAACTTGTTCTCGCTCGAGAGATAGTTCGCTCGCCTGCGGAAATGAAGCGGATCGCCTCGAACAAGGGATTCCGTCAGCGTGAGGCCGGAGTGATGGCGGTTGCCGCATCGACTACAACCTCCGCTGCTCCGTTGATCGAACGCACATCGCTTGTTAAGTCGGCGGCGGAGCCGGCTAAGGCGATAAAGGCATTTCTTCCGACGGGAACGAAACCGATTGTCGTAGCAGCAGACGTAAGGACGCCGAAAAAGAACGAGAATCTCGTCAGCAAACTCCGATAAGCAACCTCGAATGAGCAACGCCCGACGAAAGTCTAAGAAGGTAAATTCTCGCCAGCAGGCGTTCAATCGCTTCATGCTGATCGTCGCTTTCCTCGTACTGTGGATCGGCGGGATCGGTGCGAGGCTTGTTTACCTTCAGGTCAACCAACACGATTGGTTAAGAGACAAAGCAGAGAATCAACGGCTTGAGATCAAGCGGAGTAAGATGCCGCGCGGCACGATCTACGACCGCGACGGGCGTGTTCTTGCGATGAGCGTTACAGTGAAGACGCTTTATGCCGACGCGACCCAGATCGCTGACATTGCCGCAGCCGCAAAAAGCGTTTCAAAAGCTGCAGGACTCAATCACAAAGAATTACTCAAGACGCTGACGGACGGCAAAGAAAGCGATCGGAAGTTCGTTCCGCTTGTTCGGGGGATCAGCGAAGAGAAAGCCCAGGAGATCAACAAGGTGCTGGATACGACTGGCGTGAAGAAGGCGGATATGCCGAAGTTCGCCGGGCTTCACTGGCGGGACGAGCAGACCCGGAGCTATCCGCACGCGTCGCTTGCCGCTCACGTGATCGGGTTCAGCAACAATGATGGTGTCGGGCAGGCTGGGATCGAGCAATCGCAGAACGATCTGCTTTATGGAGCGGTTATAAAGCGGGTTCAGGAACGCGACAGACTGGGCAGAGTCTATGACGAGCAGGTTTCCGAGAAAGAGCCGCCAAAAGACGTAATGCTTACGCTTAGCAGTTCGGTTCAATATAAGACCGAAGGTCCGCTTGCGAAGGCCGTTCAGGCTGCGGGAGCAAAGGCCGGGATCGCGATCGTGATCGATCAGAAAACCGGTGAGATCCTTGCGATGGCAAACTATCCGACGTTTGACCCAAACAAGCTTGGATCGATCACCTCGGACAATCTGATGAACCGGGCCATCCAGAGCGTTTATTCGCCCGGTTCGGCGTTCAAGTTGGTAACGTACGGGGCGGCGCTCGAGAAGCATCTTTTCACGCCGGAACAGATGATCGACAAGGGCAACGGTACGATCTCGGTCGGGGGCCGCGTTTTCAAAGATCACGGCAGCGGCGGACAGGTGACGTACCTAAAGGCGATGGCTCAGTCAAGCAATGTCGGGGCGATCAAGACCGCACTGAGCGTTGGCAAAAACGACTTTGCGGCAACAGTTTCGAAGCTTGGTTTTGGGAAGGCGACGGGCATCGAATTACCGGCTGAAACCAAGGGGATTGTGCGCGATCCGGCACGCTGGAACGGCGACTCCTTAGCATCAATGGCCATAGGTTATGAAATAGGTGTAAGTGCTTTGCAAATGGCAACCGCTTTTGCGACGATAGCAAACGACGGGGTCAGAGTTAAGCCGCATATCATTAAGGAAATCCGCCAGTTTGACGAGAAAGTCGGTTCGACGCCTGAGCCCGAAAAGGATCAGGTGGTGTCGGTGGAGACTGCCCGAAACATGCGTAGATTGCTGCGTGAAGTGGTTGTTTCCGGAACCGCCAAGCTCGCTGCGGTTGATGGATATTCGATCGCCGGGAAGACGGGAACAGCTTGGAAGTTTGATGAGAAAACGAAGCGTGTGAGTGCGGCAAAGTATATGTCGTCGTTCATCGGAATGATCCCGGCCGACAACCCGCAAGTAACTATCGCCGTGATCATTGACGAGCCGCGAGTAGGCGGGCGTGACGGAGGGCAGGTCGCAGCTCCGATCTTTAAGGAGATAGCCGAGCAGATCCTGCCGGAGTTGAATATCAAGCCCGACATTCTGTCCGAGACGATGGTCGCCCAAAACGAACTGGAAGGCTACTCGGAAGAGCCGATCGGCGATGTGTTTGGATCGCCGCTGAGCAACGACAACAAGGTCGCAGATGCTCCGGTTGCACCGAGGGCTGACACAAAAACCGAAGCCGCATTGCCCAAGAAAGTGACCGCGACTGAACCTAAATCGAAGGTCGAAAAAAAGAAAGAAGCTCCGCCCCCTTCGAAGGACGCAAAGGTCAAGCAAACAGTTACTGAACGGCCAAGAACGGTGTCGAATGAAAATCCGGGCACAGAGGTGAAACGCAAGACTTGAAACTGAAATACGCGATTCAACATATGGGTGCCGAAACACCCCGAATCGACCCCGCCTTGATGGCTCGCGATGTCGCGTCTTTTGTGATCGACTCGCGTGAAATACAGGCGGGCGATGTCTTTTTTGCGCTCTCGCAGCCTGAGTACAAGAACAACGGATTCAACGGCGATTTTGACGATGCTACGGTTTACGTAAAGTTGTCGCTAGAGAATGGAGCCGTCGCTGCGGTCGTTCGACGAGATCGATTTGAAGAGCATCGAGCTGAGCTGGAGCCGTTTACCGATAGGCTGATATTTGTCGACGACGTGATTGCCGGACTTCAACAATTAGCTCATCACGTTTACCTTGATTGGAACAAGCCTGTTGTAGCGATCACGGGAAGTGCCGGGAAGACGACTGCTAAGGAACTCACGGCACATGTATTGGAAGCCAGCTGCCGCAAGGTACTTAAGAACATCAAGAACTACAACAATGGACTCGGTCATCCGCTGACGGTATTGAGTCTCGCGAAAGATTCGTCGTACGACATCGCGGTCCTTGAGATGGGAATGTCCACGCCGCTGAACGAAATCGCGAGGTTGTGTAGGATAACCCCGCCAGATGTTTCGGTCGTTCTGAATGTGCTGCCAGTACATGTCGAACACCTTGGATCGATCGAGAATGTCGCCGCGGCGAAGGCTGAGATCGTCGAGGGAATGAAAGACGGCGGAGTTGCTGTATTGAACGCCGACGATCAGCGGGTTGCAGCGATGGCGCGGTTGAGCAAGGGAAGTGTCATCACCTTTGGAATCGAAAATGATGCTGACGTTCGCGCGTCAGGCATCTTGTTTGCGGGTTTCGGATCTACAGGTTTCGAGCTAACCACTCCGAACGGGTCAGCGAACGTGTCGTTCCCGCTAAATGGCCGACATAATATATTGAACGCTCTTGCTGCGGCCGCCGTCGCACATTGTTTCGGTATGTCTGCCGCTCAGATAGGTGAAAGCTTGCGAACCGTCGTACCGCCGCCTCAGAGAGGCGAGATACTTCGGTTTGCAAAAGGGTTCACTGTCATTAATGATTCGTACAACTCGAATCCGTCAGCGTTGCTGTCGATGGTCGATACCCTGGTCGAGGGTTCGGACGGTGCGAAGCGGCGTATTGTCGTTGCCGGTGAGATGCTTGAGCTTGGCGACGATGCAGACCGGCTCCACACAGAGACGGGAGCGGCAATCGCAGGCAAGAACATCGATATGCTGATCGGCGTTCGCGGACTCGGGCGCCAGCTGGTTGACGGTGCGCGTTTAGCCGGAATGGGGAATTCGATCTTCGCGGAAGATTCGGATTCCGCCGGTGAACTGCTTGCGGACGCCATCGGCGAAGGCGATGTGGTGCTTGTTAAAGGTTCGAGAGGTGTTCGGACGGAGAAGGTCATCCAAAGACTGTTGGAGAAGTTTGAGGCCGAAAGGTCGGCGGCAGTGCAGCGTTGAAGTTTATCGCGGCAAGGCATTTTGAACGCAAACGCAAATGCTCTACTACTTTCTCTACCAACTGATGTTTCGTGAATACGGTGCTACGAGCGAATCGTGGTTTTATAAGGGCTTAAACGTATTTCAATACGTCACGTTTCGCACTGCGTGGGCGACGATAACAGCGCTGCTCATCACGTTGTTCTTTGGCAAAAGGGTGATCAAGAAACTGGCGGATATGAAGTTTGGCCAGGAGATCCGGGAAGAACTTTCTGAGGAGCATCAGGCTAAACGCGGAACGCCGACAATGGGCGGCATTCTCATACTCGGATCGGTATTTCTGTCGACATTGCTATGGGCTCGTTTGGATAGTGTTTTTCTTTGGTTAGCACTAGGAGCGACGACGCTATTCGGGCTAGTTGGATTTGCTGACGATTGGATCAAGATCGTAAAGAAGCGTTCGCTCGGCTTAACCGGAAAGGAGAAACTCGCGGGTCAGTTGGTGACGGCCCTGTTGGTTTGGTCGGTTCTATACTTTTTCACGAATTACTCGTGGAACCTGAGCCTGCCATTTTTGAAGTGGACGGCTGATCCATTCGGGGTGAGCGTGATACCGCCGGTGCTCTACCTGATCTTTATTGCGTTCATTCTTTTGGGGTCGTCGAACGCGGTGAACCTGACGGACGGAATGGACGGACTGGCATCTGCCGTGACCTTCATCGCGATGGCGGCATTGACTGCGTTGACGTATGTGGCGAGCGATCGCCGCTGGTCGGAGATACTGGACATCACCCACAATCCTGCATCTGCGGAACTGACGGTTTTCTGCGGGGCGATGGTCGGGGCGAGTTTGGGATTTCTTTGGTATAACGCACCGCCCGCGGAAGTATTTATGGGCGACGTCGGCAGCCTTGCGATCGGTGGAGCACTGGGGACCGTTGCAATCTTGACCAAGCAGGAGTTTCTGCTCCCGTTTATCGGGGGGGTATTTATCCTAGAGGCGATCTCTGTGATGCTGCAGGTCGGCTACTTCAAATTCACGAAGAAGACCGCAGGCGTCGGGAAGCGAATATTTCTCCAAGCTCCGCTTCATCATCATTTTCAACTCTCGGGCTGGAAAGAACCGAAGATCGTGTTTCGGTTCGTGATCGTCGCGATATTGTTCGCGTTGTTGAGTTTGTCGACGCTCAAGCTGCGTTGATAACTGGAGCCGTGAGCGTCCCGCTCATGCTTCGGTTCGATTTTTGTTTTTGCTCCGGCGAGCGGGACGCTCACCGCTCCAATCAGTTAGATCGATGAACGTAGAAGGGCGAAAAACTTTAGTTCTCGGAGCCGGCAAGTCCGGAAATGCTTCGGCGAGATTTTTGGCTGATCGGGGAGCCGTTGTCGCTTTGCACGATCGGAAGCCGGTGGAAGGATGGTCGGACGCGGCGAGATCTTTGAAAGAAACCCACAGGGTTGGGTTGATCGGCGGCGAGATCCCCTCGTGGCTTCTAGACCAGATCGACCTCGTCATCATCTCGCCGGGGGTGCCGACTAATACGATACCAGCGCGTTATGTGGACCGGAAGGATGGTGAAGTGATCGGCGAGGTCGAACTCGCTTATCGCTTCATGAAAGGGCGGATAGTAGGAATCACTGGATCGAACGGAAAGACGACTACGACTACGCTGATCGGCGAGATCTTAAAGAACGCTGGAATGGTAACGCAGGTCGGCGGGAATATCGGGACGCCGCTGCTCGATCTGGCGGTATCGTCGACAGATGACATGTGGACTGTAGCTGAGCTTTCGAGTTTTCAGCTAGAGACGATCAAGGATTTCCGTGCGAATGTTGCGATCTGTTTGAATGTGACGCCGAATCATTTGGATCGCTACGAATCTTTCACCGATTATGCCATCGCGAAGCACCGGATCTTTATAAACCAGACGGCGGATGATCTTGCGGTTCTGAATGCAGACGACGAGATAACCGCGAGTTGGACAACTGGGCTAAAAGCTCACGTCTCGATGTTTAGTATTCGACGCGAGCTCGACGCAGGGTTGTTTCTCCGCGGACGTGATCTGGTGTCGCGGTCCAGCGGTAAGGAGAAGGTGCTGACGACACGCGACGATATCTTTTTGAGCGGCCTGCATAACGTCGAGAACGTGCTCGCATCGCTTGCCGCTGGACTGGCGTGTGGAGCGTCGCCCGAGTCGATGCGGGACACGATCGCGAACTTCAAGGGCGTTGAACATCGGATCGAGTTTGTTTCCGAGATCGATGGTGTGAAGTTTTATAACGACTCGAAAGCTACGTCCGTCGATGCAACATTGAAGGCTCTAGAGGCGCTGTCAGACGGTGACGGAAAGGTTGTCTTGATACTCGGTGGCCGTGGAAAGAATGCGCCGTACAAGGCGCTGATTCCTTTGATCGAAAATTCGGTCCGGGCTTTGGTGTTGATCGGCGAGGATGCGGATAACATCGAGTCGCAGGTCCGCGGTTCGGCCGAGATAGTTCGGGCGGATTCGATGGAAAATGCCGTTCTTGCGGGAAACGAAGCGGCTGAATCGGGCGACTCTGTTTTGCTCGCTCCGGCATGTTCGAGCTTTGACATGTTCAAGAGTTTCGAGCATCGGGGTGAGGCGTTCAAGGCCGCGGTTGGACAACTAGCCGCCAAAGCGGGAGCGACGCAATAATCACGCACTCTCAACTGGGATGATCAGTCGATTCAAAACAGATTGGTTTATGTTCGCTCTGGCGGCGGGATTGGCGCTGTTTGGGGCGATGATGGTTTACAGCGCGTCGGCTATGATCGCGGTACGAGAGTCGGGCGGAGCATCGCAGTTTACCTATTTTTATAAACAGTTCGGATTTACCCTGGTTGGATTGGTTGTAATGTTCGTGGCGAGCCGCGTCGATTATCGGAGCCTCTCGCATCCCGTCGTTGTATATACGATATTCGCCTCGACGGTTTTACTGCTCATCGCTGTATTCGCATTCCCTGAGATCAACGGGGCTCGGCGTTGGATCCGCATGGGGCCGTTCTCGCTGCAGCCATCCGAGCTTGCGAAGATCGCATTGCCGATATTTCTCGCATACTTCTTAACGCGGAATGAAGATAGACTCGGTGAGATCAAGTCAACTGTAATCCCGTCTGTCGGGGCGTTAGTCCTGCTCGGCGGAGTGATATTCATTGAGCCCGATCTTGGGACGACCATCGTTTTGTGTGCGATCTTTTCTGCGGTTTATTTTGCTGCCGGTGCGAAAATTCTTCACATTGCCTCAGTCGCGGCCGCGATGGTCGTGATGGCTCTCGGCGCGATTCTGCTGGCTCCGTGGAGACTCGAACGTCTGATGGCGTTTCTTGATCCCTTCGCTCATTCAGATGACGCAGGGTATCAGGTGGTCCAGTCACTGTACGCGATCGGGTCGGGTGGTGTGTTCGGCGAAGGATTTGCGAAAGGTCAGCAGAAGCTATTTTATCTGCCGTATCCCTATTCGGATTTCATCTTTTCGGTCGTGGGTGAAGAGCTGGGACTGATCGGAACACTTGCTGTTCTGACCGCGTTCGGCCTGTTGCTGTGGCGCGGGACAAGGGCGGCGATGAGGGCTCCGGATCGGTTTGGGATGCTGCTCGGGATCGGGATCATAACCGGAATTATCGTGCAGGCGTTGTTCAATATCAGCGTGGTGATCTCGCTGCTTCCGGCAAAGGGAATACCTCTGCCGTTCATTTCGTACGGCGGATCGTCCGTGCTTGTGACCATGGCGGCTGTAGGGATCTTGTTGAATATCTCGCGACAGGGAAGCGAGGGGCGGAGTGACGTCGCGGTGGATCCGGTGCATCGGAAAAAGGGGCGTCGAGCGTGATGAAAGTAGTGATCGCGGCCGGCGGAACCGGCGGACATATCTATCCTGGAATCGCCGTCGCAAAGGAGATCTTGCGCCGCGATGGGGCGTCCGAAGTGTTATTCGTCGGAACGGCGCGTGGGCTTGAGACGAAGATCGTTCCGGATAACGGCTTTCAGTTGTCCCTCATCCACAGCGCAGGGCTGAAGAATGTTGGTCTGGCCGGAAAGATAAAGGGCATGTCGGTCCTACCAAAGAGCCTTCTTGAAGCGAGGCAGATCATTCGCCAGTTTCGTCCACATGTAGTCGTTGGAGCCGGCGGATATGTATCGGGTCCCGTGCTGTTAATGGCGGCGATAATGGGTGTTCCGACACTTGTTATGGATTCGAATGCGCTGCCGGGATTTACGAATCGGCAGCTGGCGAGATTTGTAGATCGCGCGGCTCTGACGTTCGACGAATCGCTGAAGTTCTTCGGCAAGAAGGGGGTTGTTACCGGGAATCCGGTAAGGCGAGAGTTTTTTGATGTCCCGAGAAAACTGCGATCGGATCGGTTTCACGTATTGATCTTCGGCGGGTCACAGGGAGCACGGGCGATCAACAACGCGATGGCGGAGGCTTTGTCCGACCTTGCTGGTTTTGAAGGCAAGCTATCTGTGACGCATCAGACCGGCGAGGCGGACCTGGATAAGATCAAGGCGGCATATTCCGAGTCAAAGTTTGCTGGGGCCGAAGTGCGACGGTTCATTTCGGATATGTTTACCGAGTTTGCGAAGGCAGATCTGGTGATCTGCAGAGCTGGTGCCACGACCTGCGCTGAACTATCTGCTTCGGGAAAAGCGTCGATAATGATTCCGTTGCCCACTGCCGCTGATGACCATCAGCGGAAGAATGCTGAGGCTCTTCAACGTGCAGGAGCCGCTAAGATGATCTTGCAAAGCGACCTAACCGGCGAAAGCTTAGCGGCAGAAATCGCGAAATTGATCGAGTCGCCGGATGCCATCACAGAAATGGAAACGGCGGCGAAGGAAATGGGTAGAGAGGATGCCGCAGAAAAGACGGTCGACATAATAGAGGTGCTCAAAGCCAGTGTTTAGACACGTTAGGAGAATACATTTTATTGGCATCGGCGGTATCGGGATGAGCGGTATTGCTGAGGTGCTGGCGAATCTGGGTTTCGAGGTTTCGGGGTCGGACATTAAGAAGTCGAAGAATACGGATCGGCTTGAAGTTCAGCGTGTGACGATCTTTGAAGGGCACGCGGCGGAGAATGTTGGCGATGCTCAGGTCGTGGTTTATTCATCGGCGGTGCGGCGTGACAATCCGGAAATGGTAGTCGCCCGCGAGCGGGGAATTCCGGTGATACCGCGTGCGGAAATGCTTGCTGAGTTGATGGTTTTGAAGCCGTATGCGGTCGCGGTTTCGGGAACGCATGGGAAGACCTCGACTACCTCGATGGTCGCGACGGTGCTCGGGCATGCAGGAGTCGATCCCACGACCGTCGTTGGCGGCGTTGTGGAGTCGCTGGGATCAAACGCAAAGGTCGGGAAGTCTGAATGGTTCGTAACGGAAGCGGATGAGAGTGATAGGTCGTTCCTGATGCTGTATCCAACGATCGCCGTTGTGACGAACATCGATAAGGAGCATATGGAGTCGTACAAGGGTATGGACGACGTAGTTCAATGCTTTACCGATTTCGTCAACAAGGTTCCTTTCTTTGGGGCGGCGATCATCTGCCTCGACGATCCGAACGTTCAGTTGATCATTCCAAATATTAAACGTCGTCGCGTTACATACGGACTCACCGCACAGGCGGATATTTCTGCGCACGACATCGTCTACAGCGGCTCATTCGGATCTACATTTTCGGTTTGGAAGGGCAGTGAAGTGTTGGGCTCGATCGATCTTCCTGTGCCGGGCAAGCACAACGTCTACAACGCACTTGCTGCAACGGCCGTGGCTCTCGAACTAGAGGTTCCGTTCGCTACCATCGCGGAGGCTTTCTCTACATTTAAGAACGCGAATCGACGTTTTCAGTTTAAGGGTGAGGCTCGCGCCGTCACCGTAATCGACGATTACGGACATCATCCGACTGAGATCCTTGCTACCCTCGCGGCGGCGAAGAATGGTTCGGGCGGAAAGCGGACGGTTGTCGTCTTCCAGCCTCACAGGTATTCGCGAACGCTGGAATTATTTGATGAATTTGCGCTCGCGTTCAACAACGCGGACGTGTTGTTCGTTCTCGATATTTATGCTGCGAGCGAGCAGCCGATCGAGGGGATAACGGCGGAAGTGTTGACCGACAACATTCGCAAGTACGGCCACAAGAACGTGACGTACATTGGCGATATTGAAACGGCGGTGGAGAAGGTGATCCCGGAATTGCAGGAAGGCGATCTGCTTATCACTCTTGGGGCTGGAACTGTGACGCGCCTGTCGGAAGAGTTTTTGGAGAAGTTGAGGGCTTAAGTGGGTGTATCGTCCTTGCCGACGCTCGGACTTGTGCATAAAGAATGGCGAAGAAGATAAGAAAACAGGGGACGCGGGTAAAGCACACGACGCGAAAAGCGGCGGCAGTCAAAGCGTCGACTGGCGCTAGTATTTTCGACCGGCTTGGCGGTGGCATTGTGCCGATCGTTTTGTCGGTGGCGATCCTGGCGTGTCTTGGAATTGTTCTTCTGCTTACCTATGAAACGATCGGCGCGTCGAACTTTTTCCGTCTGAAAAATGTCAAGGTTACCGGAACTGATCGAGCATCGACCAGTGATATAGAAAAGATCGTAACGTCGAACGCCGAGAAGCCGGGTGTTTGGAATGCAGACCTGCTCGCGATCAAGCAAAAGATCGAGAATGTTACTTTTGTTAAGACCGCGGCCGTGTCTCGACGCTTGCCGAGCGGGTTGAACGTGACAGTGAGGGAGCGAGTGCCGGTTGCGATCGTTCGACTTGGCGGCGGCGACTTTCTGGCGGATAGCGAAGGTGTGATCCTGGCTCCGGCAAAAGCCGACGAGAAACACATACCATTTGCACTGACCGGTTGGAGCGAAGAAAAGAGCGACAAGGCTGCGAAGGACAACAACGAGCGGTTAAAGATGTATCAGAAGATGCTCACCGAGTGGAAGGATTACGACCTTGCGAAACGCGTGAAACAGGTTGATATTACCGATCTCCGCGAGCCGAAAGCGACGTTAGAAGATTCGGGAATGCCGGTGACGATCATGCTGAGTCGGGACAATTTCGGCAAGCAGTTGGCGGATGGCATCAAGGCGATAGTCGGCAAGGGGTCGATGTTCGAGGGAGTAAATCTGGTCGGACAGAACCTGGTGCTTGTTCCAAGGAAACAGCCAAAACAGTAAGTTTATGAATCGCGAAATCCATTCGATCGGGCTTGATATCGGCAGCAGCTGCGTTCGTTGCGTCATCGGCGAAGCGGCCGAGAACGGGCGCATGAACGTTGTCGGCTACGGCGAAGCGGAGTCGCGCGGATTACGACGCGGCATAGTGACCAGTGCCGAGGCGGTTAGCGAGTCGATACGGCGGGCCGTGACGGATGCAGAAAAGATCAGTGGCTTGCAGGGTGAAGCCGCCATGGTGAACCTGTCGGGTGAGCATTTTCGCGGCGAGAACAAAGCAGGTGTAGTAGCCGTTGCGGGTGCGGGCAGAGAGATCACCGAGGATGATGTCTCGCGTGCTGTGGAGTCGGCCAGTGCGATGCAACTTCCCGCGGGTTGGGAGATCTTCAGTCGCTTGCCGCAAGAGTTCATCATCGACGGCCAGGACGGGATCACCGAGCCGGTCGGGATGAGCGGAGCGCGACTCGAGTCGCTAGTTCACATCGTGATCGGACCTAGTGCTGGACGGCAGAATCTGGATAAAGCGATCCGGCGGGCTGGCCTGTCCGTTGAGCGAATGATGCTCGAACCGCTGGCTGCGGCCGAGAGCGCGTTGACTGACGACGATAAAGAGTACGGATGTGCGTTGGTGAATATTGGGTCCGAGATCACAAGCATAATGATCTTTGGTCGCGGAGCGGTTCAGCATACGGCTGTGTTTCCGTTCGGCAGTCTCCACTTTACTAAAGACATCGCTCACGGTTTGCGAGTGTCGATGCAGGAAGCGAACAAGATCAAACACGATTTCGGATGCGTTGCCGCTTTTTTGATGAACGATGAAGAACGTCAGCAGGTGATCGAGATCATCCCTGTGGGACGCAGCGAGTCTCGACGGCTGTCAAAAGAGATCTTGTGCGACATCATGCAGCCGCGAGCGGTGGAGCTTCTACAGCATATCGCACAAGAGATCGCGAAGACGCAGTCTTCGATACCAAGCGGTGTCGTGCTGACGGGCGGCGGGTCGCTTGCGCGCGGGATGGTCGAGATAGCCGAGCAAGTGTTTGATGCTCCTACCCGGCTCGGATTTCTTGATGAAAGATATTTCGGCGGGCTCGCTGCTGAAGTCCAAACTCCGGCGTGGGCAGTTGCCTCGGGCTTGGCCATATCTTCGATACGCTCGCAAGTGCGCGAGCTGAATTCGCACGGAAGGCCGCGATCGAACAAGGTTGCGGCGTGGTTTGAAAATTTTCGCGAAAAGTTTAAGTAGGAGCCTCCTCACGGCTGGATTTCTACCACTAATCGTTGTATGCTCAGAGTCCGTCAGCACAAGATATAGTTGAACCCGAATCTTCAACCTTTCAAGCCGGACATTTGAATTTATAGGCTTTTGCGGTCAGCAAATGCGTTGGCCATTGACGGAAACAAACTAAATGAACAACGGCACACTCAAGATGTTTATCGACGAACCACCCATTACCGGCGCTCGGATAAAGGTGGTTGGTGTTGGCGGCGGCGGCGGCAACGCTGTTAATAGGATGATCGAGGCTGGTATAAAAGGCGTCGAGTTCATTGTCGCGAACACGGACCTTCAGGCGTTGAATGCGTCGAAGGCTCCGATGAAGATACAACTTGGAGGGCGCTCCACACGCGGACTCGGTGCCGGTTCGAACCCGGACGTCGGTCGTGATGCCGCACTCGAAGATCACGAGAAGTTGCTCGACGTGCTCGAAGGGTCGGACATGGTTTTCGTGACTGCGGGACTTGGCGGCGGTACTGGAACCGGAGCTGCTCCTGTTGTCGCGTCGCTTGCGATCGAGCTTGGTGCTCTGACGGTTGCGGTTGTAACAAAACCGTTCATGGTTGAAGGACGCAAGCGGATGCAGCAGGCGGAGAGAGGCTTGGCCGAACTTCGCGGATGCGTCGATACGATCATCACAATCCCGAATTCAAAGCTTAGGGAAGTAGAAGAGAAGATCACGCTTGTTGACGCTTTCCGTCGAGCGGATGACATACTTCTTCAGGCGGTGCGAGGCATAACCGATCTGATAACGACGCCAGGAATTATTAATCTCGACTTTGCGGACGTCCGCACGGTAATGACCGGACGCGGGGTCGCGTTGATGGGCGTTGGTGAAGCGAAGGGCGAAAACGCCGCGTCAATGGCGATGCGAACGGCACTGGATTACAAGTTGCTTGAAGAGAATTCGATCTCGGGTGCAAAGGCTGCACTGATCAATGTGACGGGTGGGCCTAATATGCCGCTTGGCGAGATCGAGGATGCGATAGGTATGATCGAGGCGGAGGCAGACGAGAACGCCGACATCATCTGGGGCAGCGTCATTCGCGAGGATATGGACGACGAGATCAAAGTTACTGTTATAGCCACGGGCTTTGACAGTGCCGTTCAATCTATGCAGCCGCGGCCGCTGGCGTACGAAGCGCAGCAGGTAGTGAACGGAGGGCCGATCTACATTCCGCAGGACAATTCAGCTGAAGACCTGAACGTACCAACCTTCATTCGCCGTCAGGCAGATTAGTTGAACGGATAAGATCACTATGACCTCCTCGGGTGGAATGCCTGAGGAGGTTTTTCTATTATAACTGTTGTGACTGAGCGAAAGCCTATCATCGGAGTAACAGTTGGGGACCCGGCCGGTATCGGGCCTGAGATCGCTATCAAGGCGGTCACCGGTCCGGCAATCGGGGGTCTTTGTCGGTCAGTGCTTATCGGCGATCTCGTTAATCTCCAATGGACGGCGGATCGGCTGGGATTGGACGCGCGGTTCAGTAAATTTGGCGGCGTCGCGGTCAACAGCGATATTGAGGTTATTGACCAGGCAAATCTCGAGGGTCCGGTAGAGTTTGGTATAGAGTCAGATGCGACAGGACGCTCGGCGGCAAAGAACATAGAGGCGGCGGTCGAGCTTTGGAAAGCAGGGACGATCGACGCGATCGCTACCGCTCCCATTAGCAAAAATGCACTGAAGCTGGCTGGCTACAATTACCCTGGCCACACTGAATTCCTTGCGGCTCTCACTGATACGAAAGAATTTGCGATGAGCTTTTTCGCAGAGAAATTGCGGGTCGTCCTGCTTTCGACGCACGTCTCATTGAAACAGGCGATCGATCTTGTGACGACGGAATCGTTGGTCAAGTTAATCGAGTTTGCCGATCGGACGTTGCCATCCTTTATCGGCAAACGGCCAACGATCGCGGTTGCTGGAATTAACCCGCATGCGTCTGAAGGCGGAATGTTTGGCGACGAAGAATCTCAAGTGATTGAGCCGGCCATCGAGCGTTGCCGCGCAGTGGGCATTGACATTTCGGGCCCGTATTCTCCCGACACGATCTTCCTGCGGGGATATCGCGGCGAGTTTGATCTCGTCGTAGCCTGTTATCATGATCAGGCAACGATAGCAGTGAAGTCGTTATCGTTCGGAGCGTCGGTGAACGTGACGTTAGGCCTCCCGTTGATCCGGACTTCGGTCGATCACGGAACGGCGTTCGACATCGCCGGAAAGAATATAGCCGAAGAATCGAGTATGAAGGCGGCCATACGGCTCGCAGCGGAACTGGTCGAAAAACGAAGAAAATAGGGTAGGCGGCACCTCAATCGTATGGAACAGTTTGTTTTGATCGCGGACGACGACCCGGCGCTGGCGAAGCTGGTGCAGATAGTAGTCGAAGGCGAAGGTTACTTAGCTGCAACTGCAAAAGACGGCAAGGAAGCTTACAATGTCTTAAAGTCCGGGGCAGAAATCGTCGGAGCGATCATCGACATCAATATGCCGTATATAGATGGTAACGACCTGCTGAAATTTATGCGAAAGGACGGCAGATTTGCCGATATTCCGGTGCTAATAATGACCGGAGACCTGGATCCCAGAGCATCGGCAAAGGCTATGTCGTCGGGTGCGATCGGTTTCTTGCCCAAACCCTTCACTAATTCACAGCTCAGAACTGCGATCAAAACACTCGTAACAAAACGCAGACCTGAATGATTCGGCAATTTCTTGACGCAACGACCGTCAAGTGATAGCTTTGCAACAATATTCAATTCAATCCCGATCGCATAGGAGCAGATTCGCAAGTGTCCAAACGTAAGCTTTTACTGGCCGACGATTCGATCACGATCCAGAAGGTTGTCAATCTGACGTTTGCCGACGAGGGCATCGACGTCGTGACTGTAGGCGACGGGGACGCTGCCCTTGCACGTCTGGAGTACGAGATTCCTGACATTCTCTTGGCTGATGTGAACATGCCGGGTCCGACCGGGTATGAGATCTGCGAACGGCTGCGAGCGAACGAGGCGACGCGGAATGTTCCAGTGATACTTCTTGTAGGTTCTTTCGAGCCGTTTGACGAAGCTGAGGCAACCCGGGTTGGGGCGAATGCTTATCTCACCAAGCCATTTCAGTCCATAAAACAACTGATCGCGCAGGTGAACGAGCTAATGGATGCCGCGAGCGCTGCAGCGCCGGAGCGGAGCTCTGACGACTCGGCCCCGATCGCAGCTGCGCCGGTGATCGAGGAAATCGGCGGGAGCCCCTTCACCGGGGAATCTGAAGCGGTCGATGTTGTCGGTTCAGAGCCGAGGCGATTCGATGATCTTGGGTATCAAGTTCTAACGCCTGTCGGTGGGACGCCCGCTGGCCCGGCCGATGTACCGGACGACATCGACAGTCTCTACCAGCGAAGTACGTCAGGCGAGCCAAACGATGACCTCTCTGATGTTGGTATCGATGATGAAATGATCGAGACCAGCTACTCAGCGGCCCAGGCGAACGATGAGCTTGCCGCCTTCGAGTCGGAATCGAATGCAACTGCCGAGTCCCACGAGGCGCGGGCTGAAGCCGAACTTGAAGCTGAACCTGAAGCGGCGCCCGAACAGGTACTAGAAACTTCAGGCGAACAGATTTCGGAGTCGAGTGAAACGGAGACCGGATTCCGATCGGGTTACGAGCAGAGATTCCCGGATGATCCGAGCAAGTTCGAGAATACGATCTCTTTTGATAATTGGCAGCCCGCCGATATGCGGGACGGCGATGGTGAGCCGCAAACAAAGGTGGACGGTGGAAACGAACGCGCTGGAGCGTTTGATACGGCGCCGCTCAGTGATCCGGAACCGCAAGCGGTAGAAGCGACACCGCAGACTGCGCCTGTAGGCGAGGATACGATCCGAATGGAGGGCCGCTTCGATACGACAGGCTCGTCTTCATTTAAATTTGACGACGTTGATCTGCTCGATCTATCGACAAGCCCACTGAATCCCGTAGAGATCACCTCCCCTGTGAATGCGATCGAACAGGGCGGGAATAAGCAGGTCGTGACGATATCACCGGAGCTGATTGAGATGATCGCCCAGCGTGTCGTGGAAAAACTGTCTAAAAAGTATTGAAGCTGAAAGCTTTATCGGACGGTCCGTTTTTGTCTTAGAGATGAAAGCGGGCCGTTTTTGTTTTATTATCAACGTTTCACTCTTATGGAACTCACTAAGGCATACGACCCGAAGGAAGCCGAACATAGCCACTACGAACGATGGGAATCCAGCGGATTTTTCCGTCCTGAGATCAACCAAGATCCCGACGCTCCGAAATACTCCATCGTCATTCCGCCGCCGAACGTAACCGGTAGCCTTCACATCGGCCATGCTCTCCAGCACACGATAATGGATGTGCTCACACGCTGGAAGCGGATGCAGGGATATCGAACGTTATGGCTGCCGGGCACGGATCATGCGGGGATATCGGTACAGCGTAAGGTCGTCGAGCAGCTTAAGAAGGACGAACATAAGAAGCCGACAGACATCGGCCGCGAGGAGTTTGTTCGCCGTGCGTGGGAATGGAAAGAGCAGTACGGAAATACGATTACCGAGCAGATGCGCCGCGAAGGTGCGTCGGTAGATTGGACGCGACATCGGTTTACGATGGACGAAGATCTGTCGAAGGCCGTTCGCAGCGTGTTCGTGAAGTTATACGATGAGGGGTGGATATATAAAGGACTTAGGATCGTCAACTGGTGTCCGAAAGATAAGACAGTGCTGTCAGATCTTGAGGTCAAGGAGGAAACGAAGAAGGACGGGAAACTTTACTACCTACGCTACCCGGTGAATGTTGGTAGTCCCTCTTCTTCCGTGGATTCAGTGGTTAATGAAGTTAACGGATCGAGAGTCACAGAAAGCACAGAAAACCCGGAACAAGAGAAAGATCCGCCAGGCTCGGTCCGCGATGATCAGCTTTCGATCACTGTGGCGACGACGCGGCCGGAGACGATGCTCGGAGATACAGCGGTCGCGGTTAGCCCAAGAGACGAGCGATACAAAGACTTGATTGGAAAGATGATCTCGCTCCCGCTCACGGACCGTGAGATCCCCATTATTGCGGACGAGTATGTTGATGCGGAGTTTGGCACGGGTGCGGTGAAGATCACGCCGGCTCACGATCCGAACGATTATCAGATTGGCTTGCGGCACGACCTTCCGCAGCTTCTCATAATGAACGACGACGGGACGATGAACGCCGCGGCCGGTCCGGAGTTCGAAGGGATCGATCGATTTAAGGCTCGCGAGATGGTCGTCGAGCGGTTTGAGGAACTCGGCCTGCTCGAGAAGGTCGACGATTACGAGATCACGCTACCGGTTTGCGAGCGGTGCAAAACGATCGTCGAGCCGATCTTGTCGGATCAGTGGTTCGTGAAGATGGATGAGATGCGCGATATGGCGCTCGAGCTGATGCGGACTGAAGGCGCTCCGCATTTCTCGCCGCAGGTTCCGCACGAGAAGGTTTACACGGCGTGGCTTGAAAATCTGAAGGATTGGACGATCTCACGTCAACTTTGGTGGGGCCATCAGATCCCGGCGTGGTATGACGCGGATGGGAATGAATTTGTCGCGATGACGGACAAAGAGGCCCGTGATAAGGCCGGCGGAAGGGAATTGACGCAGGATCAGGATGTCCTTGATACCTGGTTCTCATCAGGTCTTTGGGCGTTCTCGACGTTTGGATGGACAGGGTCAGAACCCCCTGCGTTAGCGGGGGGCCAGAATGGTCGCCCGACGAACCGGCCGCGTGCTCACGCGGGCGACTCTGACTTGGATACGTTCCTGCCGACTGACGTTCTCGTCACGGGACGCGACATCATCTTTCTTTGGGTTTCGCGGATGATGATGCTGACGAAGAAATTCGTCGATAAAAAGGCGTTTGAGGATGTGATCGTGACCGGTACCGTGCTCGGGAAAGACGGTAAGCCGATGTCCAAATCGCGCAACAATGGCGTTGACCCGATCGAGATGTTCGACAAGTTTGGCGTGGACGCGACGCGCATCTATCTTGCCTCAATTGCGACCGGGGCCGATATCAAATGGAACGACCTGCTGATCGAAACCTATCGCAACTTTGCCAACAAGATCTGGAACGCGACACGGTTTTGTTTGATGAACTCCGAAGGGGCGAAGGTAGATCATGCGAGCCTCATGGATCGGGCAGACTTGCCGCTTGCGGATAAATGGATAATCTCGCGGCTAAATCAGACGGCGATCGATGTTAATAAGGCACTCGCGAAATACGAGTTTCATACCGCGGTTTCGTTGCTGTATCACTTTTTTTGGGACGATTTCTGCGACTGGTACATCGAGCTGAAGAAGGATGAGATCAACGCAGGAGACGTTGAGGCGACGACTCGCATCCTGACGATCCTCGAGATCGCACTTAGAATGCTGCATCCCTTTATGCCGTATCTGACTGAGGAGCTTTGGCTGAAATTGCCCGGCACTTCAGCTGATATGCTGGCTGCAGCATACAAAAATGCGGATGCGACAATAATGCTAACCGAGTTCCCGCCGGGCGATGCGAGAGCGATCGACGCGGCCGCCGAAGCCGATATGCAGTCGGTGATCGACTTGATCAAGAAGGTGCGTAACATCCGGGCGGAGATGAACATCAAGTCGAGCGACAAGGTCGCGGTTCATGTGGCGGCACACGAGGAGATGCGTGCAAACTTCACTGCGAACGAAGCTCAGATCAAAAAGCTTGCACGTGCTGATAGTATTGTTCTCGGCGATTCGCTGGATGTGCCGAAGGCGTCGGCAAAGGCGGTGCTTTCAGGCGGTGCCGAGATCGCGGTCCCGCTCGAAGGGCTGATCGATTTCGAAAAGGAACGTGAGCGACTCCAAAATCAGATCGACAAGTTCGATACCGAACTCCAACGGCTCAACGGCCAACTCTCGAACACGAATTTTGTTGAGAGGGCTCCGGCGGAGAAGGTTGAGGAGTTGAGGGACAGGAAACAGGAGATAGCGCAGCAGATATGGACACTGCGAAGCAATTTGGACGCGCTCGGATAATTAGCAATGGTGTTAGGTGGTTGCTTGTTACTGGATTTCTAGTCTTTCCCTGTCTAGGGCAGGTCGCTATTTCAGGGGAGGATTTTGAGAATCTGTGGAGGTCGGCACTCTCTGCCTCTGAAGCGAGGACCCGGCGCGTAACCTCGACCGAGCAAACGCGCATTGGAGGTAGGCTGATTTCCTCTGACAGGCTGGTCGAAGAGTTCGTGCTCCCTGATCGGAAACGATCAGTTAGCGTAATTTCGTCTGGAGACCGTTCGCTCAAGGAAGAGGTAGTGGAGATAGGCGATAGGAGTTACACACGAAAGGATGACGGGCCGTGGTACGAATGGGGATTACGGCAGCATTCTGCTAATTGGAGGAGAGTCTTTCCACCTTCGACTGAAGTGGAGAAGTTGCGTATTTGCTCCTTGTCAGACCAAGTTCTTAGGTTTAATGATGACATCTTAAAGCTTTGCGTAGGCACCGATGGAAATCCGGCGAACGGTCGTAGTTTGATATACAAGTTCTGGGTCTCGCACGATGGAGTAATGATGAAAGCTGAACGATTTGATTCTGAAAATCAGGGTAGTTGGATCACACGGAGCGTTGTAAATTGGGTCTACGATCTAAATGTAAAGATCGAAGCTCCGATCAAATAGATTATGAATTGGCTCGACAATGGTGAGGTTCTTTCGGCGATCGGTCATTTTTTGGCTGAGGATATCGGGCGCGGAGACATAACTACGTCTTCGACCGTGCCGCCGGATGTTCGCGGAATGGGCCGTTTTTTGGCGAAGGAAGACCTGGTGATCTGCGGATTCGAGGTGGCGGAGGCGGTGTTCGTACATTTGGACGCTGAGGTCGGCGAGATCGAGACGCAGTATTCGGACGGCGACGAAGTTCCGTCCGGAACGGTTTTCGGGTTGCTCAAAGGATTTGCAGATGTGCTCCTTACCGGCGAGCGGGTCGCGTTGAATTTGATGCAGAGGATGTCAGGCGTGGCGACGCTGACGCGGGCGTATGTAAAGGCGGTGGAAGGAACCGGCGCCGCGATCGTCGATACGCGAAAGACCACACCGGGGCTGAGATTGTTAGAGAAATACTCGGTGACGATCGGGGGCGGGAAGAATCACCGAATGGGGCTCGATGACGGAGTTCTTATCAAGGACAACCACATCGCTCTTGCCGGCGGCGTCGCCGAGGCAGTTCAAGCGGCGAAGAACACGGTCGGACATCTGCACAAGATCGAGGTAGAGATAACCAACTGGGCGCAGTTGCGTGAGGCGATCGAGGCCGGTGCGGACATCGTAATGCTCGACAATCAAAGTCCCGACGAAGCCGCGAAGCTCGTCGAAATGTCGCGAGGTCTTAACCCAGCAGTGCTAATTGAGGCCTCCGGCGGCATGGACCTCGACCGCGTCCGATCCTACGCCGAAGCCGGAGTAGATCTGATCTCGGTCGGGCGGCTGACACATTCGGCAAGAGCCGTCGATATCTCATTCAAGATCCAGACGATGTAGTTTGTAGGGGTTTTTCTTCTCTTCTTTTTTCTTCTTTCGTGTATTTCGTGGTTGAAAAGAGATTGTCCACGAAATACACGAAACAAGGCCAAATCAGGACGCTTTCTCTGCATCAGCTTTTCCGAATGGAATCACCAAAATCGCGATCATTGAGACTGCGAGAGCGACTGTAGTCGCGATCCCCCCTTCGATTCCGTAATCGCCGCCGGTAAGCCACACGGGCCCGATGTCGGTTTCACGCAGGATCGGTTGCTGTACGATATCTGTTAATCCGCTTACCTCCACGCCGAAGATCGAGCCTTGGGTCCAGTTCCAGGCTAGGTGCAGTCCCGTCGGAAACCAAAGGTCGCGCGTCTTCAGGTACGCTACGCCGAACCAGATACCGGCGAGAGCAGTGTTTAGCGTTGAGATCCAGCTGGCGTTCGGATTGCCAAGATGAACGGCACCGAAGAGTAAGGACGTAGCGATGATCGCCGGCCACGCGAGGCCCGATCGCACGAAGGTCTGAAGAATATATCCGCGGAAGAGGGCTTCTTCGAACGCAGCTGCCGCGGCGAAAACGAGGAAGGAGACCAGCAAAGTAGAAACGATTGAGTTCGCTGGAGCATCGGCGTTGAATGAGAATGATAATCCGCCGAAAAGGACTCCAATCCCCGCCCCGGCGGCGAATGTAAAAGCACCTCCTACGAGGCCGAGTAAGAGATTTACTAGCCAACGGTTTTTGAATGAAGCACCCAGAGCCTCGAACGGAAGCTTTTCGAGATATTTGCCGCAAAGCCAACCGACAAACAGCGCAACTGCCGTAGAGACGACTCCATTCAGAGTAAGAAAGAACGCACTCCCTTGCTGGGCAGGGCCGAGGATGAGAGTAGCGGTCAGGACGGCCGCGGCGCCGAACGCCATCCCGAGCAGCATGAACAACGCGAGGAAGATCGCGAATCGCCATCCTGACCGAGGTTTGCCGTCCGAGCCGAAGAGAATATCTGTGCCTTTCATCGTTTACGTGGAGTTTAGCGGAGCCGCGAACGGACGGCAATCTACCGTGTTTGCGTGTTAAACTGGTAATCGAATGGCATCGCCCGCTCGCAAGCAAAACAGGATACTCATCGCGGCTCTCGGAGCCTTAGTTCTCGGGCTGGGGCTGATGCTGGTTTTGTTCCAATCGTCGAATGTCTGGAAGAATTTTCAGATAGCAACGGCGAGCGATACGCTGATCTTATATGGCCTCTCATCGCTCAACGTCGCGGCCTTCGTCGTGTTCGGATTTATCTTCCTGCGTAGCGTGGTCAAACTCGCCCGCGAACGCCGTGCCCTCGAACTTGGGTCGAAGATCAAATCGCGCCTCTTCTTCTATTTCACCCTCGTCAGCATTATGCCGATCATTGCGATGGGTGTGTTTTCGTATCTATTTATGAATCGGGCGCTCGACCGATGGTTTACTCAGATACCAGAAAACGTCGTACGAGAGGCGGAGCGAATTCAGGACCGGTCGAACGCGGATCAATTCGAACGACTGCACAGCACCGCGAGGATATTGGCCATGACTCTAGAGTCGAAGCCGGTCGACCAGGCCGAACTTGATTCGATCGTCGCGACTGGCGGACTAGCCTTTGCAGAGATACTCGATAAAAATAACAACGCGGCGGTTAGGAGCGGGATGGATCTTGCGGCGGAGATGCCCACGGAGTATGGCGCTTTACGATCAGGGAATGTTTCAGCCGAGGTTCTACGCGATGGTTTTGGAGTAGATGTCGCAGTTGCCGAAATGTCTGACGGACGGCGTATCGCTCTTGGCGTCGATTTTCGTCAAAGTGAAAGTGTGAATCAGCTTTTTAATGATGCTCTGGTCGAACTCGATAGGCTGAAGGGCGAACAGTTCACCGTGAGGCAGATCGGGTTTCTTACGCTTGGCGTGCTTACGTTTCTACTTATCTTTGCGTCTTCGTGGACGGCCTTTTACATTGCCCGCGGTCTTACTGTTCCGATCAAGGCGCTGGCTGAAGGAGCGGAAAGGATCGCTCACGGCGATGTCGGAAGTCGCGTAGAAGTTCCTGCGGAAGACGAGTTGGCCTTGTTGGTGTTTTCCTTCAACCAGATGGCGTCGAAGCTGGAGGCGAACCAGAATGAGCTGACGGAGCGTCGTCGTTATATTGAAACCATCCTACTCTCGCTCCCGACTGGAGTGATTTCGCTGGATGAGCATTGGAAGATCACGACTATTAACCCGGCTGCGAAAGGAATTTTGCGATTTGAACTGGGCGATTATACCGGCTCCGATTTGGCGACACTCATCGGCGAAGCGGATAGAGAAACCGTTGAGCGCCTGATCGCAAGAGCGAAACGAATCGGCCATTCGTCCGACCAGATCAAGCTGTCTGCGGATGGTGCAGAGCCGATGCCGGTCGCGATCACGGTCACCGCACTCCCTGAGGATCGCGGCGTTGTGTTGGTGATGGAAGATCTATCGGAATTGCTCTCCGCTCAACGCGCGTCCGCATGGCAAGAGGTCGCCAGGCGGATGGCTCACGAGATCAAGAATCCCCTAACGCCGATCCAGCTTTCGGCAGAACGCATTGCCAAGCGATTTGCAACACAGCCTGGTGGAGTCGGCGGGTTTGATGACGCCAACGCTCGTATCGTAAACGACGGGACAGAAACCATACTCCGCGAAGTTCAGAGCCTGAAGTCAATGGTCGACGAATTTTCGCGCTTCGCTCGGCTGCCGAATGCGAGGCTCGAACTGTGGGATGTAAACGAGGTTATCCGACAAGCCACCGCCTTATATGATGGTCGCGAAGAGGTCGAGCTCGATGTACATTTGGCCGACGATCTGCCGGCGGTGATGATAGACGACGAGCAGATTAAGCGAGTCTTTGTGAATCTCATCGACAATGCAATAGAGGCTCCGGGCGAAGGTGAGAAGACATTGACGATCACTTCTCGCCTCGAGACCGCCCGCGACTTGATCGTCGTCGAGATCCGGGACAACGGACGAGGCATCGACCAGGCGGATTATCCGAAATTATTCCAGCCGTATTTCTCAACCAAAGGCCGCGGAACCGGCCTCGGTTTGGCGATCGTCCATCGGATAATCACTGAACACCACGGCAAGATCAAAGCCGTCCCAAACCAGCCGAACGGCGCGAAGTTTATTGTGGAGTTGCCGTTACCAAACGCTATCTAATGCAGCATTCGATCCTAATAGTTGACGACGAGCCCGGCATTCGCGACACGCTTCGCGGAGTGCTAGAGGATGAAGGTTTCGCGGTGGAGACTGCCGCGACGGGCGAGGCTTGCTTGAAGGCAGCTGGCTCGCAGAACTTCGCCTGCATCCTGCTCGACATTTGGCTGGGCAAGGGAATTGACGGGCTCGACACGCTCAGGAGGCTGCGGGAAGAGGGGAATGATTCTGTGGTCGTGATGATCTCGGGCCATGGAAATATTGAGACAGCGGTGAAGTCTACAAAGCTCGGGGCGTTCGATTTTATCGAGAAGCCGTTGAGCCTGGAACGGACCGTTCTGACGGTTAAAAACGCTATCCGCCAGCGTGAACTTGAGCGTGCGAACGAGCAGCTTCAGAAAGAGATCGCAGACGAGTATGTAATGGTCGGCGAATCTATCGCGATGCGGGCGTTGCGGAAGCAGATCTCGATCGTGGCTCCGTCGGATGGAAGGGTGCTCATTTCTGGCGAGAGCGGGACCGGAAAGGAACTTGTAGCGAGGGCGATCCATTCGCAGTCGAAACGGAGAGGTTCTCCTTTCGTTGAGATCAACTCGGCGGCACTACCCGAAGAGCTGGTAGAGTCGGAATTATTCGGCCACACGAAAGGAGCTTTCTCCGGTGCGACGACAGCTAAGAAAGGGAAGTTTGAAGTTGCCGACGGGGCGACGCTGTTTTTAGACGAGATCGGCGATATGTCGGCTCGTGTCCAGGCGAAGATGCTGCGTGTGCTCGAAGAACAGCGGTTCGAGCCCGTCGGCAGCAATACCCCGGTCAAGGTCGATGTGCGCGTAATCTCAGCGACTAACAAGCGACTCGAAGACTTAATAGACAACGGAAATTTCCGCCATGACCTCTTTTATCGACTCAACGTCATTCCGTTCCAAGTTCCGCCGCTTCGTGAAAGGCTGGAGGACGTGCCCGCTCTGATCGGGCATTTCAACGATCGCTTCTCGACCGACAACGGTCGGAAGCCAAAGACATTCCAAGCGGACGCGATCGAGCAATTACAGAATCATACCTGGCCGGGAAACGTGCGCGAACTCAAAAACACCATCGAGCGCGTCATCATAATGAACGCCAAACAGAAGATCGCCGCGGCGGATCTGCCCGAGCTCGGGTTCACCGACGAGAAGCCCGCGTCTAGTTTCCGATTTCCATCATTCAAGGCTGCAACGGATGCATATCAGCGGGAGTTCATTCAGCACAAGCTGGCTGAACACGACGGGAATGTGTCCAAAGCAGCTGATGAGATGGGAGTTGATAGGAGTCATCTATATCGGCGTATGCGGAACTTGGGTATACACGGGAAGTAGTAGCTCCAACGCAAAGACGCAAAGAGGTCCAAAAGATTTCTTTGCGTCTTTGCTCCTTTATGACTTTGCGTTAATTCGCTTTCACGCTGATCGGAAAGCCTCGCTTTTTCATCAACGCCTCGACCTTCGGATCCCTACCCCGGAATTTGCGGTAGGCTTCTGCGGGGTCGATGGTGTTGCCAACGGAGAAGATGTAGTCGACAAGCCTCTTTCCGACGGCCTTGTCGTACGGACCCTTGCCTTCGGTGAATGCGCCGAACGCATCAGCCGTGATCACGTCCGACCACAAGTAGCTGTAGTATCCGGCCGAATATCCGTCGCTGCCGAATGCGTGGGCGAACTGTGGCGTGCGGTGACGCATCACGAGTTCCTTTGGCATTCCGAGCGAAGCAAGCGTCTCACGTTCGAACTTGTCCGGGTCGATCTTCGCTGAACCCGCGAGGTGCAGCTTCATATCGATCAACGCCGACGAGAGGTACTCAGTAGTCGCGAACCCCTGATTGAAGGTGGAGGCTTTCTTGATCTTATCAACGAGAGCCTGTGGGATCGGCTTCCCGGTCTGATAGTGCAGAGCGTATTTCTGCAGAACTTCTGGCGTGGAGAGCCAGTGCTCGAGGAGTTGCGAAGGGAACTCTACGTAATCACGAGGGACGGAAGTACCAGAAAGCGTCGGATACTTTACGTTCGATGACAAACCGTGAAGAGCATGACCGAATTCGTGGAACATCGTGGTTGCGTCGTCCCAGGAGATCAGTACTGGCTCACCTGGCTTGCCTTTAACGAAGTTCGAGTTGTTGGACACGATGGTGGTGATCTCCTTGTCCATCCGCTCCTGACTGCGATAGGCGTTCATCCAGGCACCGGAACGCTTGCCGTCACGAGCGTATGGGTCGAAATACCAAAGGCCAACGTGCTTCCCGGTTGTCTTGTCCTTGACCTCCCAAACGGTGACATCCGGGTGGAACACAGGAACATCCGTAACAGGTGTGAAGCTGAAGTTGAACAATTCTCCCGCAACAAAGAACATCGCTTCGCGAATCTTATCGAGCTGCAGGTAAGGCTTGACCTCATTTTGATCCAGATCGAACTTCGTCTTGCGTACCTTCTCCATATAGAACCGGTAATCCCACGGCTCGATGGTTATCTTAGCTCCTTCTTTGTCAGCGAGTGCCTGCATATCCGCGACTTCTTCCTTCACGCGAGCGATCGCGGCAGGCCAGACGGTTTCCATTAGTTCAAGAGTTCGCTCGGGGGTTTTCGCCATCGCGTTCTCGAGCCTCCAATGCGCATGCGTCTTGTATCCGAGGAGATTCGCCCGCTCCGCCCGAAGTTGCAGGATCTCAGTAACAGAGCTGTTGTTGTCGTACTGATTCGCGTTGTCACCACGGTTGATAAACATCTTCCAGACCTTTTCGCGAAGGTCGCGGCGCGAGGATTCGGTGAGAAACGGGTCGACGGAAGAGCGAGTGTTTAGAATTATTCCGGACGCGCCCTCGACTCTCTTGGAAACAGACGCGGCAACCGCGGCGTCTTTCAACGATTGCGACAAACCGGCCAGATCGGTCTGATCCTTCAGTACGACCGACTGGCCGTTCTCTTCCGCAAGAAGATTCTGGCCGAACTTTGTAAATAGGCCCGCGAGCGACTGATTTATCTCTCCCAGACGTTTCTTTTTCACGGAGTCGAGTTTTGCTCCTGATCGTACAAAATTCGTGTAGTAGACCCAGACAAGCCGTTGCTGCTCGGCGGTCAATTTTGCTTTTTCTGGCGAGTTATACACGGCCTCGATTCGCTTGAATAGACCCTCGTTCTGCGTGATCTTGTCGTTGAAGGCGGCGAGTTTCGGAGCCATCTCGCGCTGGACCGCCTGAACATCCGGCGTAGCCATATTGCCGCTCCAGATGCCGTAGATCGTCATCACTCGGTCAAGCGTTGACCCATCTCGCTCCATTGCGGCGATCGTATTGGCAAAGGTCGCCGGCTCGGGATTTCCGGCGATTTGTTGGATCTCAGCCAGATTCTCAGCCATTCCGGCTTCGATCGCCGGTTTGAAATCGGCTACCTTGACCTTATCGAAAGGCGGAATGCCTCCGTACGGCCCTGTCCATTCGGCAGTTAACGGATTTTCAGGTTCGGCGGAAATCGAAATTGCGTCGTTGACCATAAACATACTCACAAAAATAAATACGGCCGCCGCGGCAGCCGTACTTCCTAAAAACATTCTATTCATTATTGTTACTCAAGCACAGTTCGATCCTTATATCGTACCATGCCGCACACCGCCGACTGCAGATCCGCCCGAGCCGGCCTTCTCGAACCACTCTTCCAACTCCATGAAGGAATATCGCAACATCGCGTTGAAGTCGATATCGGTCTGAGTAAGCTCGTAAAGAGCATCGCCTGAATTCTCCCCGAGTTCGACAAAAAGGTTCGCGGGCCCTTGCTTCATTCGAGCGACGAGCGGTGTAAGCCGTCTAGTTAAGATGTCAACATCCACGCGTCCGGCTGCCGCCATTTCCGCCCCCGAGGTAATGATAGAGGCCAACGAATCAACAGCGACGCCGCCTAGGCCAACCGGGTCGACCGAGCGAAGCAACTTGAATGCGGCACTGTTCTTTGCCGATCCGGGTGCGATCCCATCAACTAGTTGGCCCAGTCCGTCGATCATTCCCGCCCAGGGAACGGCCTTGCCCATGGCAAACTTATACAGCTCTGCGGCGATCGGCCCGGGCTCGCCTCGCCGTGCATGCTGAACGCACTCGACTACCGTTACAAGCAGCCCGATCGCGTTCGCCGCCGAACCCGCCGTTTTCATAGCAGACCCCAGCTTACTCGTCGGTGCTGACAAGGCTTCGAAGAGCTCCAGCGCATTTTTGTCCAGCTTCACAACCGCCGCAAATGCGGCCGGCATCTGAGATCTTGCCCCTTTTGTAATTCGGAACAGCTCGATCCAGAAGCCCGCTAGTTGTCTCGCATCTTCAGTTCGGCTGAGGCCTCCAAGAAAATTTTTCCATCCGGGGATGGTATTGTTCTCAAGATCAGTAAGAAACTCTCCAAACTGAGGTGCTAACCCTTTGTTCTGGAACTCTTGCTCCATGACGGCTCGGTAATTCAGGATGCCCGCACCTGGATTTGCGGGGGAGGGAGGGATTGTTATGCCACCAATCGGCGGCGGAACTCCGGGTGTCGATGCGAGGGTTGCGAGTTTCGCGAGTGTCTTCGGGCCGACGATCCCGTCGGGCTTGAGTGGCGGATTGTTTCGCTGGAACCTAATTACCCACTCTCTTGTCTTGGGGCCAAAAACTCCGTCTGGTCTGAGTTGTGGAAGGTCTCGTGGATATGCCTTATTAAGGTCTGTCTGTAGTTTTGCAACGTCGTTCCCTCGTGAACCTTGAGTTAGCATTTGGTCTTCTTCCGCTCCTTTATAGAAATACGCGTAATCCAGGGTATATCTGGGTATTTAGCGGAAGTGTACGCGAATCCCGATCGGTGGAAAAGTTGGGAGTTGACTTTGATCTAAGGTTGGGTCCGATTGTGACGGCAAGTGTTAGACGGAATTGGAGGCAAGATATGCATAAGCCGAATATGATCGACTGGTCTGATGAAAAGGCAGCCGTAAAGCTGCCTAATTAGAAGTGGTACACCCGGCATGATTCGAACATGCGACCTCTTGATTCGTAGTCAAGCACTCTATCCAGCTGAGCTACGGGTGCAAAGCGAACCTTTAAGGTACAAATTGGAGCAAGAAGTGTCAAGGAAGTGGCGATAAGTCACCGTGCAAAATAGCCCTGACGAGAACGTGCAATCAGGTCGGGATCCGTAACAGCGACTTTGACGGCTCTCCACTTTCCATCCCGAACGAGATTTGCCGGCTGGTACTCGATCGTATATAAAGTTCGAAGTTCAGCCGCTACGATCGCATACAACCGACCCATTTCATCTAAACGGGTAATCGCATTAAGCGTTCCGCCGGTTCGGTCGGCGACGAGTTTCAGTCGAGATCGTGCTGCCGTCCACATTGCGACTTGCAGAGGAGTCGGATCTGCGAGCTTTGCCGGATCCCCTGTAGGGAGAGCCAAAGGGTAGATAGTGACACCAAGCCGGTCGGCTCTATCGAGCAGTCTTGATAGATCGGTGTTCGTTTCCGGTTTGATCGCCGTAGCCATGTCGGCTTCAGACAGTTTGGAGAGAAATAGCCGATCCTGATTCTTTGCCTGAGTATCAGTTCCGTCGGTTAGGACGACGATCGCCTTTCTGCGACTTCCTTCCTTGCCGAGTTTTTCGAGGGCGAGTTCAAAGGCTTTGTAAAGATTGGTGTTTCCCGTGCCGTTCGCGACACCGATCGAATGCGCTATACGACGGCGATCCGTTGTGAAATCATTCAGAACATTGACCTTATCGTAAAACTCGATCACGGAGACACGATCCTCGGGTGCGAGTGCGTCCATAAATCGTGCGGCCGAAAGGGCTATATTCTGACGGAAACTCTTCGTGGATCCGCTCATGTCGAGCATCATCACGACGCTGAAAGGTGCGGACGAAAGTTCAAAATGCGAGATCTCTTGCTTAACGCCGTCTTCGAACACTGAAAAACTGGGCCGGTCGAGACTCGTTATCGGGCGTCCTCGCTGGTCAACCACGCCGATATTTACGCGGACGATAGCCGAGTCCACATTCACAGGATCCTCGACCTGGGCGATCGATCCAATGGGAAAGACAAACGAAATAGTGAACAGAGACAAAAGTAGCCGCAAGCGCATAAGAAACTCTAGCAATCTGACGTCGTATTCCGAAATCTAGTTGCACGCTTAACCTTTGTCTATTTATAGAGTTGGCATATAATTCGGTGAAGAAGACCTCCGTCACCTGTCCTAGTTCGAAACGAGTCAAGATGCCAGTGCTTTACACGCCAAACTTTTGCTGTAATTGCGGCGAGAAGATAGAGCGCATCGAGTGGAATCTGCTTACGAGCCGCCGATTCTGCATTGCATGCTCCTCGGAAAAGAAAGCGCACGATATCCTTCCTCGGTTTGCCGTTGCCGCTGGTGCCCTGGCGCTAATGTTCGGTTTAGGCAGCCTTTGGACCGGATCTGGCAGAGCTGAGCCGGTACTGACCGAACAACCTGTCGGGATCAAGTCGTCGGCACAGCCCACCGCTCCGGCGCAGCCGTCTGTCACTGTTGACGAGACTCGGTCGGAGGTTGTTCCCTTCCAGAATGCTCGAGCCCAGGAGCAGGCGAGAACGTCAAATAGCGGGGCGGCCGTCGAGAGAAAGAACGCCGACGGGTACTTCTGCGGAGCACTAACGAAAAAAGGAACTCCCTGCTCACGAAAAGTTAAGGCGAAAGGCATGCGGTGCTTTCAGCATGAGGGGCGTCCCGAAGCGCCGCGATCGTAGTAAGTCAGCTCGAAACTATTTCGAAACAAACTGTTGATGTTTGCATCAAAATAGCCGAAAATATAAGTTTCGTAGTGATTTACCTCAGTTCTGTGACCCTGAAAATCCGGTTTAGCAAAGTTTAAGATGAAACCTTTAGCTCAGAATACCCTCATTCAGAACAGATATCTTATTGTCCAACTGATCGGAAAAGGTGGCATGGGAGAGGTTTATCTGGCCGTTGATCAACGGCTAGGCAGTGCCATCGCACTTAAACGGACTTTTTTTGCCGGTGACGAGAATTTAGGGGGAGCGTTCGAGCGTGAGGCCCGCGTGCTCGCAAGGCTGCGACACCCGGTACTTCCTAAAGTCAGCGACCATTTTGGCGAGGGAGACGAGCAGTTCCTCGTCATGGAGCATATCTCGGGCGATGACCTCTCTAAGCGGATCGAGGCGAATGCGAAGCCGTTCCCGCTGAGCTGGGTAATGTTCTGGGCAGACCAACTTCTTGATGCGTTGTCTTATCTGCACTCGCATGAGCCCCCGATCATTCATCGCGACATCAAACCGCAAAACCTAAAGCTCACGGACGAAAATCACATCGTCCTCCTCGACTTCGGACTTTCAAAAACATCTACCGGCCAGACAAATCTAGCATCGGGGACCGGAAGCACGGGCAGCGTGGTCGGTTACACGCCGCACTATGCGCCGATGGAGCAGATCCGAGGTATCGGCACATCTTCACGCAGCGATCTTTATTCACTTTCGGCGACGCTGTATCAACTGATGACGAATGTGATCCCGGCCGATGCTCTAACCAGGGCTGATGGGCTTCTCAACGGCTCGCCTGATCCGATCAAGGCTCCGACACTCCTGAATCCGGAGGTGCCGCCTGCAGTCTCCGAAGTGATCTTGCATGGCATGGAGGTCAGTCAAGAGAAACGATTTTCAAACGCACGGGAGATGCAGAAGGCACTGCGCAAGGCTTTTTCGGAAATGCAGACGGCGATGTCCGCGCAGACCGTAGCGTTCAACGCAGCTGATATTCAGGGGAATGGCGAGCCCGCGGGTGAACTGCCAAGTTTTGAAGCGACGGAGGTCATGGATCCGGATGCTCTTCGCGCGATATCCAATCCGATCGGAGCCGCTGCGGGATCATCTGGTTTTTCCGAAAGTATTTCTCAACCGCAGGCACCGCCACCGATCGATCTCAATGCGACGATCGCGTATGACTCGGGACTTACGGGCGACTCGGTTAGACAGAGCGACGTCAAGACCGAGGTATTCAAAGCAGGGTCCACAGGCGGAGTCTTTCCCCCACTTACGAGCGATCCGGAGCCATTTGAACCGCCAACACGACATACTGAACCCGTCGAGAACTTCGCACCGACGACCGATTACTCCAGCCTGACGAACGACGTTCCCCTCGGATTCACCGATGAATCCACTCCCTCAGAAGCCTACTCTCCCGAACACACCGTTCCCTACGTTGCGTTGGACCACGGCGCGATCGGTAACGATGTAAGCGATACATCGTCCGTTCCGTCAGTTAGGGATAGTCAGTCCGGTCGTGAACAGAATTCGTACGCGGCTACCGCTGCAGCGACTCCCGCCGCGAAGGTTCAGCCGAAGAAGAAAGGCTCAACCGGAAAGATCGTTGCAATTCTCGGCGGTTTGTTCATATTTTTTATCGCGCTCCTTGCCGTTGGCGGCGGCGGATACTACTACTACACGAACTACTACGCCGGGGCTCAGGCTACGCCGTCACCGGAACCGACTTTGGAGCCCACGCCGTTGCCAAGTCCGACCGTAGAGCAACCTATCTTTACCGATAATACGAATAGCCCAGACGCGAATTCAAACACCGGCAACTCGAACAGTCTTTCGGTCGAGCCGACTCCGCTTCCGACTCCCACGGAGCGGCCTGCGCCGGATGACAGACCTGATATTCGCCCGACACCCGGAAGCACCAGGCCGCCGGCGACACCACGCCCCCGACCGAGCCAGACGCCTAAGCCACAGCCGACCAAGAAGCCGGGCGGAACGGGGCCGGTAATTCTTCAGTAATGAGGTTTTGACGAAAAAATGTATAAAACAAACTTCTTACGAAACTGTTTTCTAGCACTTCTTGCCGCTAGCCTTCTTACAGTGTCCGCCTTTGGCCAGGAACCTTCGAAGAAGGACATTCGCAAGTCGAATCAACTCGTCACCGATGGCAACAAGGCATTCAATCAAAAGAATTATCGGAATGCCATCGAGAAATACGCCGAGGCCGTCGTGCTTGTCCCGCGTAACGGAGCGGCTCACTTCTGGAAAGGCTATGCTCATTACTACCTGAAAGAATTTCCTGCTGCCTTGACCGAACTTAATCTTGCTGAGGAGCAAGGACACCCGGCGGCTGAGGTCTCGAAGGTGCGCTGGTTTCTTCACTACGACGCCAAGAACTTCGAAGCCGCGCTTGCGGATGCTAAACGAGGGTTGCAGGCGGAGCCGAATAATCAAATGATGTTGCGAGCAGTTGGCGACATTGAGTTTGAGAAAAAAAACTATGACGAAGCTCTGGCCGCATACCGGCAGGCGGTCCTCGGTGCCCCGAATGATGGCACACTTTACTACGGGATCGCTCGCGTGCAGCAGGCTCGTGGTGACGTAAAGGGACAGGAAGAGTCGGCATCGATGGCCGTGTCAAAGCCGAATCAATTTCTCGCCGAGTCGAACATCCTTTTGGCGGATGCGCTCCACCGGCAACGCAAGTATGACCCCGCCATAACGGTTTATCAGAAGGTCCTTGCTGCGAATCCGGAGAATATTCAAACCTATCGTTCGATGGGAGACATTTATCGAGCGCAGAGCAAATTCCCTTTGGCGATCGATATTACCCGTCAAGCATTGAGGAAATGGCCGCAGGACGGAAATCTCTATACTGACATCAGTTGGTATTACAGCTTGAACGGCAACCAAAAGGAAGCTGTTGAGACCGCGCAATCTGCGGTGAAACTGCTGCCGGAGCAGTATATGGGTTACACGAATCTGTGCCGAGCTCACAACGATCTGGAGCAGTATCAGTCGGCGATTACCGCGTGCAACAACGCTCTCAGGTTGAATCCTAACGATGGCGAGACATACTTTTACCTCGCACGAGCCTATAAACAGTCGAACCGAGCGGCCGACGCTACCCGTGCAATTGATCGGGCCGTGCCGAGCCTCATAAAGTTCACACAGGACAATCCCGATTATTCTGATGGCTTTTATCTGCTGGGAAATGCATATTCCGAAAACGGTAATTTTGAGAAGGCTCTCGACGCATATCGGACGTGCCTGCAGCTTAGCCCGGGATTTTCACGGGCGCGTTACAACTCGGGAGCGATCTACGTTCATCTGAAAAAGAAGGCTGAAGCGATGGCACAGTACCAGGCACTGCTGCCGCTGAATTCAGATCTTGCAACAAAGCTCAAAGCCGTTATCGACAATATGTGAGGATGACGGATCTGTGAATTGCGAAAGGCCCTTTTACTGGGCCTTTTTCTATTTTATGCCCACTTTGGAAAGTAGTTCGGCGGGATTTCCGAATAAGAAGTATGCGAGATTGGGGCTCTCATGCGATAGGTCGTACCCTACCAGCTCAACATAAGCGCGACCCGCGACATGGTTGCCCCCAACTGCTCCGGTAACATCACACGCACCTTCCCAATAGATGATCATCGTCGAACCACGGGTGTCGAGCTCCTGATCATCCGCTACCGGCACTACCCTGAGATCGAGCGAAAGACGAGGGACGGAAATACGCCATACGCTTGGATATTCGGCACCGGATCGTGGACTCGTCCACGTCCCGACGGGGCTGATCTCGAAATCGGAGCTGCTGAGACTCGTCGATGCACCGCTTTCGTCAACGTATGTTCCGCTCGAGTACAGCGACGGATCTCCCTGACTATTTCGTAGTTGATAGCACATCAACTCGCAGCCGTTGTCGAGTTGGATCGAGAACCAGTCCCATCCTTTCTGATTCTCGGTAGGCGTCCAAGTGCCGAATTCACGATCCATCCAGGCCGAACCGGTGAAATGCTCCACACCTCCGTCAATCTTCACGTCAGCCTCAAGCGACATGCGGGTATACGCAAAGTATCGCGATGCCTGCCCCTCGTCCTTGTAGGAAACTCCTCCATCTCCATTCAGTACAGCGTTCTTTTCCGGCTTAAGCGATGCTTCAAAAGTTGTGCCATCATTGAGTGTCGCGCTCAGGACGTGGATCCCGCCGGCCTCCCTGATGCTCCAATTACCCAAATTGAGATAGTAATGACTCTCGGAGGCTGAGGCTGGCAGATCCAGCGGTCCGTTAGAGCTCTTCCGATGTGCGTAGCGAAACCTCTTGGTCGCTCTATCAGTAATCGCGAAATGTGCGAAAAAATACGGATTGCCGACAAGTCTAAGCGGGACGATAGCAAACTTATCGAGGTCGGTTCGCCGCTTGAAAAAAACAAGCTCAAAGCTCAACTCACGTCCCGATGCGGATGTGAGATGTCCCGTGTAGTACCACCATTCGGTCTGGACGTCGCCATGGGCAGCAAGGTCACGGGGAAGGTCGACAGGGTCGAATTCAGTTCCGTCGCGAAGGCTTTCGGCCTTTCCGACGTACGAATCGGTTAGGCGCTCAAGAATATCCGCTGCACCGGCTTGTGCTTGCTCGAAAAGTCCAACTGGATCGAATATTGACGACATAAAAAATAATTCGGCTCCCAACTAGTTTCGGATGCCGAAGTATTCGTTTTAAGTTGAAGAAATTCTATGTGCCGCGCCGATCTGACAAATTCCGAGCTGGTGTCTGGTAGTTCGTGTGGACATTCACATTCTGGATCTTCAATACGACCCGCATTCGATCGGATCGCCCGTCAAAACTTGCCGGTACGAAAGGTGCGTAAACCGGGTCTGATTCCAGCGCCTTCTCAAGATCCTCGATCGCTCGGCTGTTGCCGGATGGTTCTACCACCTCAGAAATTCGGGCGAGTCCGTTTCCGAATACCTCGGCCACCACAACGACCTCATCATCTTTCATTTCGCCTCGAACCAGAGATTTGGTCAAAGCAACAAGTGCCCCTTGTGGGTTGATGCTGGGGGATTCGGCCGCAATCGAAATACGCGTCGTTGCATAATCGGCCGCTAGAATATCTATCGAGTCCTCGCCGATCATCGGATTACTGCTCGCCAGCATCACAGGCTTAGCGGTTCTGGTCATTGAAATAAATTCGTTCGGATCGCGGGCACTTGAAAGTATTCCCCAAAGGATAAACATTCCGAAGACAATCGAAGCGAACGTGCCGACGACCGACGGAATCATCCAAGTCTCGAACCAATTACGACGGTCCTCAATAACATGAAAAACCGGCGTGCGAATCGCAGGCACGAGTTCGGCGGAAACGGCCGCGCGCAAGGATGCCAGAAACGCTTCCGACATAGCCGGCCTTGTAAGAGAGCGCAAATCGTTTTTTACTTCCTGATATTCGGACAACGCCTGACGGCACAGCGGACAAGTATCAAGATGGGCGTCAAGATCGGCTCGCTCTGACACATCTAGAATGTCGTCCGAGTAAAGCGGCAGATCAGATTTTATATCGCTGCATCTCATTGAAACCTCATCAAACTATCGAGCAAATGGCTCACTGACCCCGGCCGTACGAATCGTTCGGTAGTTGGCGGCAAACATGTTAATTTGTCTTGCTTGCTGGTCATTTCAAATAAACAAAAGCTGATGCCGTCTGAACGAACTTTCTATGAATCGTTGACCGATCGTTTGGCACCGATTCAATCTACGGTCTTCAAAGTCAGGGCCGGGGCGAGTCAGCCATTTTCTCGAGTGTCAAAAACCTTTCAATCTCTTCCTCAGTTCGTCTCGGCCGCGGGCGATCCGCGATTTGACGGTCCCTATATTAATCTCCAATGCCGCGGAGATTTCTTCGTAACTGAGCCCTTCGATATCGCACAAAACTATCGCTTCTCGATAGATCTCAGGAAGTTCTAATAGAGCTTTCCGGATCGCATCCTCACGTTCGTGGCGAAGGACATTCTCTTCCGCCGAGACTTCCGTTCCCGCGATCAAATCTGCGATGGTCGAACTCGAGTCCCCGATCGGAGCATCAAGGGATATAGTTGAATCTTTCTTTCGACGCTTCCACCATCGGAATCGATTCCGCGAATGATTCACCGCGATCCGGAAAAGCCACGTCTTTAGTTCGGAATCGCCTCGAAACGTCCTAATCGCCTTCAGGGCACTTAGAAACGTCTCCTGCGTCAGGTCGGCGGCATCCTCCGCGTTCTCCGTGATCCTAAATAGAACCGCGTAAATATCAGAGGAATATCGAGTTATGAGATTGTCAAAAGCTTCAGGATCTCCGTCTCTAAGCCGTTCGATGAAATCCGAGTCGGCCTCCCTAAATACGTGCGAGTCGTAAGCCGCCGATGCGACCTGCTGAAGACCTTCTTGGTCAAATGCTACGGATTTGCCGAAGATCATCTCGTACGGACTCTTCCCCGAAACGAATGAATACCTGAAACCAGCAATTCGCACAAATTGCGAACTACTAGCTTAGACACCGCTGCATTTCTTTTGTTCCCGCTCGCCGTAATAATGATATCTCTCGCCCTTGTACCCTTGTTATTATGATGCGAAATTTGATTGCATCGCTGTTTTACGGTAGATTTACACTTTTGGTCTAACCGCAGCATTTGCAATTATATAACGCTAGAACAATCTGAGATTGCAGTTTTTTTAGAAATGGCACGAAAAAAGAGACGGCTCGAACCGATAGCGGTAGCCGAAACCGCAAATAAGCCGGCGACTCGTTACAAGGACGAGTTTCAATCCAATGTCGGTTCAAAGGTAGAAGAGCTGGGAAAATCGCTTGAGGGGCAAGGGCGTAACATCCTGTACGGGATAGGCGCCCTTGCAGTGTTGGTGTTCCTAATATGGATCTTCTACACATGGAGTTCACGTACAGGAGCGGCGGGGCAGGCGGCGCTCGGCAAGGCGATCGAGACATCGCAGTCCAGGGTGTCTGAGACTTCACCTCCGGCAGGAAGTATCGGCAGGACCTTCACGACGGAGAAAGAGCGAGCCGAAGCTGCTATCACAGAGTTTCAGGCAGTCGTTGATAATCAGGGCGGCGCGGCCGGCGAGAAGGCAAAGTACTTTATCGCGGTCAATAAAATGTATGTCGATCGTAACGCCGCGATCGCTGACCTTGAGGGACTCGCAAAAGGCAGCGATGAGGTTGGCAAGCTTTCGAAGTTTGCTCTCGCCCAAGCGTACGCAGGTGATAACAAGCTCGATCAGGCTGCGGCGATCTACACGGAACTTAATGGGATGAGCGATCCGATCGTCGCCAAAGAGTCGATCAAGGTTGCCTTGGCCGACATCTATGAAAAACAAGGTAAAAAGCAGGAAGCGGCCGCGGTTCTTTTCGATCTTGTGAAGTCGGCAAGTGAAGCGAAAGACTTGGACGGCAAGGCGGTTCCGCTTTCGACAACTGCAACAACTGCAAAGGAAAAGCTAACTCAGTTGGATCCAGAGAAGGCTAAGGAACTTCCGCAACAGCCGGTGGATGCTGACCCAGGTAGCCTTTTCTAGGTGTGGAAACAATTAGAACGGCAAGGCCGCCCGAGGTAAAGGGTGGCCTTCTGCTTTTTCGGACGATTTCGGCTATTGGCAGTTTGATACTACAATTGCCAACGTTAATGAGCTTGTTTTTAAAGAGAAGGACAATTGTTGATAAAGGGTTGGAACGGATCTCAATAAGAGTTCTTCCGCTCAATTATCTCGTCGCGCTCTTGCTTGCGTCATTTCTCGGCGCTTTCCTATTGTATGTCGACGCAGATCTTTACGCCTATCTTTTGCTGGTGTTCGCGTGGATCCTGGTTCCAATACTTATCTTGCAGGACCGCGTCACGTTCGATGGCCGCCGGATCTTCAGGACGGGACTGATCCCTCTGACCTGGTCACGTCTTACCGCTACTCGCGACCGGATCAAGGTTAGCGATATCGAACACGTACAAACCTCAGTACTTCGCACCATTAAGCGAGGCGGCAACCTGATCTACACGTACCGCACAACTTTCTTCGGCAAGGGCAAAGCCTTTACGATCCACTCGGGTGGAAAGCATTATAAGAATTTCGTTGAGCGAGTCCTCGCACAATTGAGCGAAGATATTCTGGATAACCGATCGCTCGATCTGCGGGATCATCTCGAAAGCCGGGTGGAGGTAAAACGGCGAGCCAAAGAGGCGGAGATCCCGCCGGCGGACATCCTCGAGGGAAGTCTTCGAGGGACTTTCCCGAAAGGCATTGATGGCAAGGCTCATGGTTCACCCGAAAAAGCGCGGGAGTTACATCGGCTTGCCAATGAACTTCGCGTGTCGGGACTCCTGCCGCAGGCATTAGAGGCGTTCCGACGTGCAGTCTTATTAATGCCACGGAATGCTCGTCTGCTGTTCGATTTCTCCCTTTGCTTACGGTCGTATGCCGCACTAAATCGCGATCAAATCGTCGAACGGAAGGCGTTAGCATTGATGAGGCTCGCTGAACGACGAGCCGGCGACGACGGGCAACTTCTTACCGAGATCGGCGAGGGATATTTTCAGTTCGGCGAATGGCGGCGAGCGGGAGCGACTTTCCAAAAAGCTATCGAACGAGCAGGGGAACGCTTTCGATCTCTAATAGGCCTAGCCGAACTCGCTTTGCATGAGGGCAAGATCGCGCACGTGATCCACAACTTCACCGCGGCACGTGAACTTGCGGTCACGCCAGCCGCTCGGCGATGGGCCGAACACGAGATAGACTATTTTTCGCGGCTCAACTCTGACGAGGAGTATATGGAACTCGAGGTAAGCCGGATGAATCTGCTCGACACTGTTTCATTGGTACGTGGTGGGGCTCTGCGGCTAGCGGTCGTGGGTATACCCATTATTTTGATCGGCCTTGCCTTCGAAGAACATCTGATCGCCAATGTCGGATGGGCCGTCTCCCTCATCGCATTTGGGGTTTGGACTACGGTGATCGTTCTAAGCCATATGCTTGCCGCACGCATTCCTTATGAATTGATCGAGGACGAATAGGTTTTATTTTATTGAAACGAAAAGGCCGCCTCAGGTTTGAGGCGGCCTTTTAATTATCGGATCGAAGGTTATTTCGACTTCTTAACCGCTTTCTTTCCCACCGCTTTCGGTTTCACTGCTGCGGCCTTCGGAGTTGCCACACGTTTCTCGGCAGTGGACACCTGCGTTTTCACCGCAGACTTCTTTCCCGGGGGATTCAACATCGCGGTCCAGCGATATTCGGGAGTCTCAACCTCTCCCGTAAGCTTCTTAAGGATGAAATCGGTCATTTTATCAACGATCCAATTATGATTGTATTCCCCGACCGACGCGAGTTCTGCATCGGGAGCCGGGTTCATAAAGTCGATCGCATAAGGAACACCGTCTTTGATCGCGAACTCCACCGTATTCAGGTCGTAGCCTAGGGCCTTACAGAGCGTGATCACGTCCTGCTCGACTCGCTTGTGAAGTTCCGGCGAAAGGTAGTTCTCGACGTTTACATACTGCATTCCGCTTAGATACGGCTTCGACGGATCGTACGGCATGATCAGCACCTCTTCCTGGCCGACGCAGTAACAGCGGACGAACTGATCGTACTCGATACCTTCTTGCAAAGTCATGCAAAGCTGGCCTGACCGGTTGTATTCGCTCCAAAGCTCTTCCAGCGAGTGGACTTTCGAGACGTTCTTCCAACCGCCGCCGTCGAAGGGCTTAAGAAAAGCGGGGAAGCCTACGTAGTTAACGATACCTTCCCAATCGAGCGGAAACTCAAGATTTCGGAGCGATTCGCTCGTGATGTCCTTGATGTAATCCTGCTGCGGAAGCAAAACCGTCTTCGGGATCGCAACACCGATCTTCGCCGCGAGCGAAAAGTTGAAGAACTTGTCGTCCGCCGACCACCAAAATGGATTGTTGATCACATACGTGCCCTCAAGGGCCATACGCTTTAACATCGCTCTGTAATAGGGAACCTCGTGCGAAATACGGTCAATGATGACATCGTATTTCTTCGGTTCATCAAGGCGGATGCCGCCGACGGTGATCATCTCTGCTACGACCTTCCCGCCGCTCTTCTCGTCGATACTCTTGACCATCGAATCGGGAAACGATTGCTCGCGTCCCACCAATATTCCAACTCTTTTCATAAAATTTGTCCTAAAGGGCTTTAAAACTGTCTTAACTAAAATCCCTGATTTTATTCGATTCGGGCGAGAGGGGCAAGGTAATGAAAAGACTTGTGCAAAACATTGTTAACACGCTATATTTATATGTGGCCGTAGGGCCATCGATCCTGCCTGTCGCTCCGCACATCTGTTTATTCAAATGCACGATACAGCAAACTTAATTAGTTCGACGCCCCCATCGCTTCCCCAATTGTCGCCGCACGTTCAGTCGTTTCACAACATTCTGAAGCATATGCTTGCAGCCGGTGACAACGTGAGCGATCTGATCTTTTCGCCCGGACGTCCGCCGCAGGTCGAGCTTTCAGGTGATCTGGAAGGCGTGGCGATCCCTGGTCTTGAGTTGCTCAAGCCGCCGCATATCAAATCGTTTGCAGAGATCATGCTCGCCGGAAATGAGCAGGGAAACGACTCTTTCGACAAAAAGGGATCGGCTGATATCTCGTACGGCGTGCCTGGGCTTTGCCGATTTCGCGTGAACATTTTCAAACAACGAGGTTCGCACGCCATCGTGATGCGCGTCATTCCTTCGAATCCTCCAAACTGGCAAGATCTTGATCTACCGGCTTCGGTAATGAATTCTGCGGAGTTGAAAAATGGTCTCGTGCTCGTGACCGGGCCGACCGGTTCCGGAAAGTCGACCACGCTCGCGGCGATCATCTCCCTGATCAATGCGACGAAGAAATATCACATCGTTACGATCGAGGACCCTATCGAATTTATTCACGACCACAATCTCGCGACGATCCACCAACGCGAGCTCCATTCGGACACACCGGACTTTGCCCTCGCGTTGCGGGCCGCATTGCGCCAGGCTCCAAAGGTAATTCTTGTAGGTGAGATGCGCGACAGGGAAACGATCGAAGTAGCGATGGAAGCGGCCGAGACGGGTCACTTGGTTCTCTCGACGCTGCATACGATCGACGCAGCGAAAACCATCGACCGCATCATCGGCGTATTTCCGAAAAACGAAGAAGCGGCGATCCGCACCCGGCTTTCACAATCGTTCCGGCGCATTGTCTCGCAGCGTCTAATGCCGAAAGTCGGAGGCGGACGTATTGCCGCTATCGAAGTGCTCGTATCGAACTCGCGGACCCGTGAATACATCGAGAAAGGCGAACGCGAAGGCCGTTCTATCACGGACGCCATGAGCGACGGCGGACTCGACGGAATGCAAACCTTTGACCGCGTGCTCGAAGGCTACATCCGAAACGGCCTAGTCACCAGGGAAGTTGGGCTGGCATACGCCTCAAACCCAACAAATCTTGCATTGGCGATCAACGATCTAGCCGAAGACGCCAGAGTCGCCGCAGCCGCGATAAAACAGGGGCAAGCGGATACCCAAAGCCCAGGTGATGTCGAGATCGAAGGGTTCGAACGATAGAGAGAATTCGGGCTCAAGCATTTGAGAGTTCAAGCTGCAGCTTAGATCAGTTGCCATAAGGCATCTATATACAATATGCACAAGCTAAAGCTTGAACTCTGAACGTAAAGCTAAAGTTAGCGGTTGCCTTCTGGCAGGAGTTGATAATTGCTCATCTCGCGATTGTAGGAGTCGAGCTGACCGAATTCGTCGGCGGTCGCGTCGAGCATCTGCTTGGTCATTGCGATGGAATCGGACAGCTGTTCGAAGTCGAGGAGCGAGAATTTCTCCGGCGTCGACATGGTGACGATCTCGTCGTTGAGATAGCTAAAGAAGTTTTCGATCGACTGCAGTTGCCCTTCGACAAGCTTTACACTTTGTTCGATCTCATCAAACGAGGCAATGCGACGCTTGAGGATCTCTACGTTGGTCTGCTGGATCCGCTTCGTCTTGTCGTCCGTCGCACTTTCTGCTGCCCGGTAAGCTTGCGAAAGTTGATTGTGGACCGCTTGGCGATTGATCGATTTGAGATGCTGCTTACGGCGACGATAGACATCGAGCAAATCGACAAAATCTTCCCACCGCTGATCGAGCGTACGCAGGTTCGACGGCAGCGTTCCCGCACCCGTAAATTTCTTGTAGTTGTCCTGGATCTTTTCCTTCAGCCAGCGAAGATACTCGACCGCCTCGCGCTCACGCGGTGTAAACGACTTGATGAGTTTTTCGCGTGCGGTTTTGGCGGCAAGGAAAAGTCGTTCCTTTTCGCGTCGTTGAACCAGCGCCCGATACGCCGGTAGATTCGGCACCACCATTATGTATGCGATCTCGGCGATGATGGCAATAAGAAGCGGAATAACGCTAAACGAATACGCGGCCGCTACGGCAAAACCCGCAAGGCCCCAAAAGTTGATCGGTTCCTTGACCGCTTCCTTTAAGTAGCTGGTATTGAATTTTTGTATGTCCCGCTGATACTGCGCCAGATCCGCCATAGAATCTTTGGATGCCCGCCTCGCTCTAATTGTTCCTACAAAAATTAATTGGAACGGCTGCCGTCGTTCGCTTCGTTGACGATGACCTGTTCGAGCACGTCTTCATCCTTCGAGGAAGACGCTCCTGCTCCGATCTGCCGGCCCGACGCACTGCCCGATCCCGCACCAAGCAAGCCCATCTGCGATTTGTATTCGAGAAGCTTATCCTGAAGCTGGATGTCCATTGCCTCACGCTCGATGTCCTGCATCTGCGAATCGACGGACGAGGTGCCAAGCTGAAGTTTTGCTTCGGCGGCGGCAACACGGCGGTCGATCTTTTCGCGCATCTCGTTAAAGGTCGACGCATCGTCGCCGATGTTGAAGGTCTCCATCGTCTGGGCGAGCTGTTCCTGAAGTTTCGCCTGCTTGGCCGCGCTGATCAGCTGCATCGCCTCAGCAGTGCGCTTCTTCATGTTCAGGACATAGTTGTCACGAGCCTTAAGAGCTTGTTTCGAAGCCAGCGACGCGTGCTCCAGCTGAGCTCCTGTACGCTCAAAGTCGACTTGGGCTTGTTGCAGCTGACCGATATAAGCAGTAGCGATGTCGTCGCGACCCATTTTGACGGACGCCTTGATCTTGGAATCAAGATCAACGACCTGTTTCTCGAGATTTTCTGCGTTCTTGATCAGCAGGCGCTCGGTCGCCATGACCTGCGCGACAGAGTTATTAAGCTCCGGAACGCGGTCGCGCATATCCCTAATGGTCTGCTGGAGAACCAATTCAGGGTTTTCGATCTTGTCCAGAGCAGCACCGGTGCTAGCCCGGAAAATTCTCGTTATTCTTGCCCACAATCCCATTTTATGTAGTCACGCGCTCCTGAGTATTCGATTCCGCCGACTTCCCGCAACTTCTCTACGACAAGGCACTTACGGAAGTTGCAAAATCCGAAACCAGTATAGCAGGAAAGTCAATAAAATAAACGATAAGCTTACGCCTGCAGTTGCCTGTCTCCGTTCCCGTTCGCGTCTGAACGCAAGAACGGGGGAGTAGCAGCGTTCCATGGATAGCGACGTATTGGTCGCCGCAACGTTTCGTGAAGTATCATAACGCGGAAATCACCCGCCGCGATTTAAGAGGGGCAGATCACAAATGGTTAAAAGATTAGTTTCGGGAGTGCTGCTTGCGGCAATTTATTGGTCGATGTTCCTGCCGTTCGCACTGGACGCTCAGGCTCAGAACATCGAGAAAACAAGGGACAATCGGATGAACCAAGTACCGCCCGGATTCAATTTCAGGCTCAGCGAAGGTGCGGCCGGAGCCGAGTCGCGCCAGGTTCAGCCGGCGGCGGCGGCCGATCCGATCTCGGGAGCCGACGCGGGAAGGGTGCTCGGCAGATTACCCGCGATCCGGTCCGACCCCGACGACCAGACGGAATTCGCAAAACGGATCGGCACGCTGCCCGCGCCGAAGACGGGAAATAAGATCCCGGTGAAATTCCCTGCCGATGAAGATCGCGGTTCTCCGAAGGTTGTGCCCGGCAACGTACTTCAGGTCGTACGGTTTACTCCCGAGGGCGAAGTTCCGCTCGCACCCGATCTGAGCGTAACTTTCTCGCAGCCGATGGTGGCCGTTACATCTCAAGAAGAGGCTGCGAAATACGCGCCGGTCGAATTGACCCCGAACGTTGAAGGCCGCTGGCGTTGGCTGGGGACGAAGACGCTGATGTTCGATACCGACAAGCGTTTCCCGATGGCGACAAGATTTACGGTCCGGATACCGGATGGAACGAAGTCCGCCACGGGTCAAACGCTTGCGAAAGACGTCACGTGGACGTTCACGACGCCGGCACCGAAAGTTGAACAGTTCATCCCGTCGGGCCAAACTGTTCGCCGCAACGCGTTGATGTTCCTAAAGTTTGACCAGACGATCAACCGGGACGCGGTCATAAAGACGACCACCGTCTCCGGCGGGCGAAAGCTACCGATCCGCCTTGCGACCCAAGCTGAGATCGACGCCGACGCAAGTATTTCTTATGCGTCGAAACAGTCGCAGCCGGGCCGTTGGATCGCATTCCGTGCCGTCGAAGCAAACGGCAGTACGGAAAACGCGCTGCCCGGTGCTTCCGCGATCTCGGTTACGGTCGAGAAAGGAATGGCGTCAGCGGAAGGCCCGCTAACCACGCCGAAAGCACAGAGTTTCTCGTTCAATACCTACGGCCCGTTCAAGTTCATCCGCGGCTATTGCGGATGGCAAGACAACAAAAATTGCTCGCCCTTCGAACAGTGGTATCTCGAATTCAACAACACCATCGACTCTTCCGAATTCACCAAAGAAATGGTGAAGATCGAGCCTGCGGTCGAAGGTCTGACAATCTATCCGTCGGGCAACGGCATTTCTATTCAGGGTTACAAAAAGGGAAATACGACATACAAGGTCACGGTCGACGGCGCTTTGCTGGATTCGTTTGGCCAGAGCTTAGTGCAGCCAGCAGTGGGGACGATCAAGGTGGGCTCGGCTCCGCAAAATTTCTACGCCCAGGGCGGAGCGATGGCGGTGCTCGACCCGAGTTCGAAAAATACATTCTCGTTCTATTCGACCAATCATGCGTCCGCTCGCGTTCGCATTTACCGCGTTCAGCCGAGCGATTGGCACCAGTACATGCAGTACTACCGCCGCCTCAACTACGACGACAACCAGCGGCCGATGATACCCGGAGCGCTCGTTTCCGACAACACCACGCAGATCAAGAAGGTTGCCGACGAGATGGTCGAAACTCGGATCGATCTGACGCAGGCTCTCGGCGGAGACGGCCTGGGCAATCTCATTCTCGATATAGAGCCGACCGTAAAGCGTGACAAGTACGACCGCTCGCGAATCTTTACTTGGATCCAAGCGACCCAGATCGGCCTCGACGCTTTCGTGGATAATCAGGAGCTGGTCGGGTTCGCGACTGAGCTTGGAACAGGCAAACCGCTCGGCGGTGTCGAACTTTCGATCTGGCCGAACGGCACCGGAACGGGTCAACGATCGGAAAATGTTACCGAAGAAAAGGGCTGGATCGAGTCCGCCTGGGAGTGGATAACAGGAGCAGGCGGCCCGAGCTCCGGCGATATCGAATCATTCAGCACTGACGGAACTGAAGTCGAAACGGAATCGGTCGAGCCCACACAAAGCTCGACGACCGGCGCCAACGGCGTACTGCGTCTCCCGCTGCCAGACGGAGCGTCGCAGAAGGGAATGAATTTGCTCATTGCCAAACGCGGCAAGGATACGGCCTTTCTTCCTGAAAACACGGACTACTTTTGGCAGGACACAGGAAACTGGTACAAGAAGGCGGAGCCCGACTCGCTGCGTTGGTTTGTTTTCGACGACCGCAAACTCTACAAGCCGAAAGAGGAAGTATCGGTCAAGGGATACATCCGAAAGATCACCGCGGGCAAGCTAGGTGACGTGGCCGAGCTTGGCGATGCTGCGAGCGGGCTTACTTGGTCGGCCAAAGATCCGCGTAACAACGAGATCGCGAAAGGCACGGCGAATCTAAACGCGTTCGGCGCGTTCGATTTCAAATTCAAGCTGCCCGATAACGCGAACCTCGGCTACGCGAACATTGAACTCTCGACGAACAGCTCCCTTCCCGGCGATACCTTCCAGCATCAATATCAGATCCAGGAATTCCGCCGGCCGGAATTCGAGGTAACGGCGAAGGTCGACAGCGACGCGCCGCACTTTGTAGGCGGCCACGCCGATCTCTCTGTCGAGGCGAAATACTACGCGGGCGGCGGGCTCGCTAACGCCGAAACCAACTGGACCGTCACGGCCACGCCTACCAGCTACACGCCGCCCAACCGCGACGACTTCACGTTCGGCACGTGGGTTCCTTGGTGGAGAATTTACGATTACGGCGGCCGGCCCGGATATGGCGGCGGCACTACCCAATACTTCAAGGGCGTAACCGACGCGGCCGGGAAACATCAGCTCAAGATCGACTTCGATTCGGTTAAACCGCCGCGTCCTTACTCGATCTCCGCTTCGGCATCCGTACAGGACGTGAACCGCCAGACATGGGCAGGGCAGACCTCGCTGCTCGTTCATCCGTCCGACGTCTACGTCGGCATCCGCACTCCGCGAACGTTCGTCCAGAAAGGCGAGAACATCGTCGTCGAAGCGATCGTCTCGGACCTCGACGGCAAGCTGATCGCAAACCGCGATGTCGAGATAAAGGCCGTACTCAAAGATTGGCAGTTCGACAAGGGCGAGTGGAAAGAGGTCACCGTCGACGAACAGACCTGCACCGTCAAGTCGACCGCGTCAGAACCGGGAGCGATAGCGACTGGGTCTACTAACTGCAAGTTCGTCGCCAAGAACGGCGGGCGATATACGATCACTGCGACCGTGATGGACGACCGCGAGCGGTTCAATGAGAGCGAGTTCACCGTCTGGGTGCCCGGCGGAAAAACGCCGCCGAAACGCAACGTCGAGCAGGAAGAAGTTCAGATCATTCCGTCGAAGAAGGATTACAATCCCGGCGAAGTTGCCGAACTGCTAGTGATCGCACCGTTCACCCCGGCCGAAGGCGTGCTCACCCTCCGCCGCGACGGGCTCGTAAAGACCGAGCGGTTCACGATGAAAGATTCGTCGATCACGCTCAAGGTGCCGATCGATGAGAAATATCTGCCGAACATCTACGCTCAGGTCGATCTGGTCGGAGCCGCGGAACGGCAGCCCGAGGGAACGCCGGCACCTTTGCCGGCGAATAAGAGCCAGCAAGGTGCTGGCGGTCCATTAGCGAAACGCCCGGCGTTCGCGAGCGGCAATCTCAATCTTTCGGTCACGACCGAATCCCGCAAGCTGACCGTCTTGGCCGAGCCGAAAGAAAAGACGCTCGCACCCGGAGGCGAGACGAAGGTTGATATTGAGGTCAAGGATCACCGCGGCGAGCCCGTCGCGAACAGCGAGGTCGCGGTTGTGATCGT
>JBDSLC010000071.1:0-3840 GCA_039916585.1 Pyrinomonadaceae bacterium
GCGATCGATGCTCCGAGCACGCCTGCGGCGAGTCCGGCGCGTCCGGCGATCTTCACAAGTTGCGGAGCAAACATAGGACCGCTGGTAAAAGGATCTACACGATACCGAATGCAAAGATTACCGTTGGATCTCATCACGAGTTTCGCCGCCTTTCGCGGCGTCATTTCAGAAAGGTTGTTGACGTCCTTTGCGCAGTGGCTGCAAAAGCGTACCTCAGAATTACCAACCATCTCATCCCACTCTTCGGTACACGGATCTCCGACGCGAATTGAATCAATAAAGGTCGATTTTTTCATACACTTCTCCTCGCTCGACAGTTGAATGCCAAGTCTTATCCCGCTTTGGGTTAGACAAATTTATTTCAATATTGTTCCGGTGGGGAACAAGAATTTGTGTGCGTCAGCATTACGGATGCACCGTCGATTTCATTTGGTTGCTTTCGCGGGGATTTAAATTCTAGTTGATGAATTCATCCGTAGCCGGCACGGATAGAAGCGGAGTGATGGATGGCTCCGACTCTTCTTCCAGATTCCAGATCTCGAACATCGCAGACGGGCATTCCGTGACAAAGCGGGACGGCTTTTGCAGGACGGTTTGACGATTGTAATCGGTCATCAGCAGCGGGTATGTGATGTAAAGCTCGTCCTTGGCACGCGTGAGCGAAACGTACCACAGACGCCTTTCTTCCTCTTCGCTGTCGATCTCTTTGAGGCTTCGGGGGCTTGGAAATTTTCCTTCCGCGGCCCAGATGATGAACACAGCTTTCCATTCAAGCCCCTTCGCCTGATGAACGCTCGTGAGCGTCAGTAGTTCGTCTTCCTCACCTGCCGATACGACATCTTCGCCAACAAGGGCGGGCTCTTTAAATCGCTCGGTAGATAGCAATGCCAACTCGGATAGAAACGTCTCAGTCGAATCGTACCGTTGGGCATACGTCGAAAGTCCACGAATGTCCTCTGTACGCGAATCAGCGTTCTCGTAGTTTTCCTGCAAATAGCTCTCGTATCCGTGTTCGAGAATAAGTGAGATCTGCTTGGACGGATTGTTTCGGTTTTCCTGTGAAGAAAGCAGTTCGAGCAGGATTATGAAGTTGCGAAACGGCACGCTGGTGCGGAGTCGAGGCACCGACTCTAACGACTGGATCGCACGCGTCCCGGCATGCACCAACATTCCGGCATCGCTCGCCGTGGTTTCGGACTGCGTCCTCATTGCAGGCGGGGACGCCCGCGTTCCAGTCGAAATCGCTTCGAATACTTTCGTTGCCGTCGCGGTTCCGATCCCCGGGATCATCTTCAGCACACGTTTCCAGGCTAGTTCATCGCGGGGGTTAACGATGATCCGTAGATACGAGACAACGTCCTTGATGTGCGCCTGTTCGAAGAATCGCACTCCTGATTGGACTCGATACGGAATATTGCGGCGTGCAAGTTCAAGCTGAAGTTCGACCGAATGATAGTGTGAACGATAGATGACGGCGATGTCCTCCAGCGACGTTCCTTCATCTCGCAATTCCAATATCCTAGAAGCGATGAACGCCGATTGCTGCTCGACATCGGAGCACGGAACTAACGCCGGCTTCATATCCCGCGAACGTTTTACCGCCGTCAGCATTTTCGGAAACTGCTTCTTGTTGTTCGCTATCGAGACATTCGCAAGGCCGAGTATTTCCGGCGTTGAACGATAATTTGTCTCGAGCTTGAACAACTCCGCTTCCGGATATCGTTTTGGAAACTCGTAAATGTTCGTGAACTCGGCTCCGCGCCACGCGAAGATCGACTGGGCATCATCACCCACCACCATCACGTTCCTGTGCTTTGCCGCGAGCAGGTCAATTATCTCGGCCTGCAGTTTATTTGTGTCCTGATATTCGTCGACGAGAATGTGCTGAAACTGCTCTGCGTACACCTTGGCGATCTCGGGCTTCTCGATCAACAAGCGCTTCCAGTTCATCAGCAGATCGTCGTAATCCATCACGTTGCGCTCTATTTTTCGAGCCTGATAGATCTCATCGACACGCTTGATCTGATGTGTGATCGGTTCGAAATACGGATACTTTTCGATCACGATCTCGTCGATGGGGCTGTCGGTATTGTTCGCGTACGAGATGATGTCCTGGACTACCTCCGCCTTCGGGAAACGCTTCGCCTTGGTATCGATCGACGCGTCGTCGATGCAGACGTTGATGAAGTCCTTGGCGTCCTCGCTGTCGAGAATAGAGTAGTTCGAATCGAAGCCAAGCGAGACCGCGTGGCGGCGAAGGATGAGATTACCAATGCGATGAAACGTGCCACCCCAAACCTTGTGGACATTTTGCGAACCGGTCAGCGATTCGACCCGTCGCAGCATTTCGCGGGACGCTCGATTAGTAAAAGTCGCAAGAAGGATCCGCTGCGGCGATACGCCTTGTTCGATCAGATACGCAACCCGATAGGTGATCGCGCGCGTCTTTCCCGTTCCGGCACCGGCCACAACAAGTGCGGCCTTCGGCGGAGCCGTTACCACGCGGAATTGCTCCTCGTTCAGCTCATCCTTATATCTGGTGAGCCGATCGGGAAGCGAGCGGGAATCGCGTTTTACAACGTAGCTTTTCATCCGTGCAACATGATGTTATCACGGATGGTTAGGCTTTCTTAGTAAATAATGAGGAGATCTTTTGATAAATAAGCACGGGTAGCCCCGTCAATAGGAAGATCAGGCTCGAGGTCCAGATGATGGAGATGAAGAGCACCGAAATGACCCTATGGCGTGTGGAAGGAGGCTCCAGGGGCCACGTTGACCTTTGCAAATCGGTGCTCATACAACGAAGGTTAACTAGCAGCGGCCGATCTTGTCCAGATCGCGATCAGCCGTTTTCTACTTTCCATTTTACTCTCAAAATCGGGCAAAGCGCGCACGAGATCTTCGAGGTGGATGAGAAAATCGGGTTCGCGAAAAAGCTCGCGAACCTCGGGGAGAAAGTCGGCTATCTTCGCGTAGATGAAGACGTGTTCGGTGTTGGCTTCGAGGAACATCTTCTGGTCGATGCCGCCGTTCAGCACGAGCGAAGCCGCGGTGTCCCAGAACGAGGTCACCATCCGGAAGTTCGCACTCGCCCGCTCGCCACCGCGGTAGAGAGCGATGATGTCCATTGCTGACGTCGGTGCAAATTCCGAGAAATACCACTGCCTCGCAGCACGCATCTGCTCATCGCGGCGAAGCTCATAGAGCTTCAAGATCGCCATCGTATCTTCTTGTTTACTCATATTCAGTTTAGGGCCGCGATCGACCGGTTCAGAGCGATCGAGCTGATCTCGGCACCGTTCTTTTTGGCCTTGTCGAACGCCCGTCTTGCCTTCACCGGCTCATCCAGTGCTACGTAGACTCGGCTGAGATCGTACCAGGTCTGACCGTTTCGGCTATCGAGTGCGGCGGCATTCAGCAACGCGGTTTTCGCCAGCTTAAGATCGTTCGATTCCAGCCCGATCAGGCCCAACACGTAATACGCCTTTGCATGCCGGCCCTTGGCATAGCTCAACGCTTTTTCCAGATGGATCGCCGATTCAAGCGAACGGTGCAGATGATAGAGCGACACGCCGGCATTGTAATGAACCTTGGCGAAGAATGCATCCGAAGAGTGATCACGTTCGATGATGGCAAGAGTGGCTGCGAACCCCTCGAGGGCCTGAGCATGTTTGCCCTCGCGCGATTCGGCGACGGCAACTCCGAATGTCTGCAAGGCGTCGGTGCTCTGAGCGTTGGTAAATACCGGGAGAAGAACGAGTACAGCAAGTAAAATAAATGATCGCATTTCCTATCTCCAATTTGGCAAGTGTGCCTGATGTAACGATAGGAAAGACGGCA
>JBDSLC010000072.1:0-12752 GCA_039916585.1 Pyrinomonadaceae bacterium
AGAAAGACGGGTGAGGAGTCGCAGCCGTTTATTACGTTCCCTGAGGGCAACGGCCGGTTCGTCAATCATCTCGCCGAAAGCGTGAAGGACAAGATCCAGAAATCGCACATGGTCGTCTCAATCGAGCCAACTGATAACGGTGTGAACGTGGTTTGTCTCGCGAACGGCGAGCTTCGCGGGTTTCGATGCGAAAAGGTCATCTATGCCTCGCCGATATTTACCGCTCCGTACGTGATCCGCGGGTTTCGCGATGAGCCTCCTTTTGCCGCGACCGAGTTTCAACACAACGCATGGTTCGTCGCGAATTTGTTTTTGAAAGATCGGCCGAAACCGAGATTCGCTAAGGACTTTCCGCTCGCGTGGGACAACGTGCTTTACGAGAGTCCGTCGCTTGGATATGTGAACGCGACACATCAGGCCGCCATCGATTACGGATCGACGGTGTGGACCTACTACTACCCGATGTGCCACGAACCAGATGGCCGCACGAAGCTGTTCAACTACGAATGGCGTGACCTCGCTGACGTTTGCCTGACCGACGTCTCGCGGGCACACCCTGAGATCTATGACCTCTGCGAGCGGATAGATATAATGCGTTGGGGACACGCGATGATCAGCCCGCGGCCGGGTTTCATCTGGGGAAGCGAACGGCGAAAAGCACTCGAACAGTACCGCAACATTCATTTCGCTCACACAGATCTGAGCGGAATCGCGTTGTTTGAGGAAGCTTTTTACCATGGGCTAAGAGCATCTAATGAAATCCTTAAAGCAAATTGACCTTAGACCGACTCAACTGCACTGGATGGAGAACGGTGATCCATTTCAGGACTGTTGCGTCCACGGGGGTGTATATCTCAAGATTGACGATTTTATTGTATCTGATGGCAGTGAGAATGATTGGAGTGTCAGTACGGCCGCGTTCAATTTCCTTAGAACACTCTTCCACGATCATCCTCTCGTTGGCCGAGAAGCGCTTATTCCGCATTGTGGTTTTACGATGTGGCTCGTAGATTCTGAACCCGACGGTTTGTACATACCTAACTGTGATCTCGGGGTGAATTGGTCTATCAAACATGCGGAGGATCGAGTTGTTCACGAGTTCCAAGACGGAACTCACGCCGTTACGACTCATTCGGAATGGACATCCGCGGTATGTCAGTTCGCAGATGAGGTGAACAAATTCATGCACACAGCATGGCCAAAATCGATAGGCGATGAAGCGGACAGGAAAGGTTTTGACCTGTTCCTAAGTCTCTGGCAAGAACGTAGAGCCGCAGCCGGTCTGGTCCATGGAAGATGATCGAATAATTGACCATGAGCCCGGCAAGTGGCTCTTCTCTCGCAACACAGATCTCTCGGTGTTTCTCGGGAGTGCGGTCGTTGCGCTTTTGCTTATCGCCGTCGGATCTCAACTCGGTATTCTCAACGAAGACTCGCCCGATTGGACGTGGGTGACGGCAGTATTGCTGATCGATGTGGCGCACGTTTGGTCGACGAGCTTTCGGGTTTATTTCGATACGGAAGAATTCAAGCGTCGATTCTGGTTGTACTTGCTCGTGCCAGTATCGGGCTACGCGATCGGCGTTGCGCTGTATAGCGAGGGCGAGCTGACATTTTGGCGGGCGCTGGCGATCGTGGCGGTGTTCCATTTCGTGCGGCAGCAGTATGGCTGGGTTGCGTTGTATCGGCGGAAGCTGGGTGAGACAGAAACGTGGACGTGGTGGGTCGATGCGGCAGCGGTGTACTTAGCTACCATTTATCCGCTTGCGTTTTGGATGACGTCGCTGCCTCGGGAGTTCAACTGGTTCGTGGCGAACGACTTCTTCGCCCTGCCCGCGTTTGTTGATGACGTGCTTTTCCCGATCTATATCGTCGCTCTCGTCGCATACGCGGCGAAGTCGATATATCTCTACAAAACCAAGGGCTTTCTTAATCCGGGCAAGGACATCGTGGTCGCGACTACGGCTGTTTGCTGGTATATCGGCATCGTCGCGTTCAATTCGGACTATGCTTTCACCGTCACCAACGTCATAATCCACGGCGTGCCGTACTTTGCTCTCATTTGGTTCTATATGAAGAAGCGTCGCGAGCAAACGGGCACGGTCTATCGAACGCTTTCGCAGCATTGGATCATCTTTCTCGCAACGCTTTGGGCACTTGCATATGTCGAAGAAATGTTCTGGAGCCGCGGCGTTTGGCATGAGCGTACGTGGCTGTTCGGCGGGAACTGGGATTGGACCGGCCTGAAGATGTGGCTTGTGCCGTTGTTGGCGGTGCCGCAATTGACGCATTATATTCTTGACGGGATCATATGGCGCCGACGCGGCAACGAGGATCTGTCCGTCACATGATGCGGTTTACGACGATAACACTACTTTTTTTCACCGCGATCGCTGCATCATCCTGCGGCCTGTTCGGTCCACGGGACGAGACCGCCGAAGCTGGCAAGCTCGTGCAGGAAGCGAATAAGGATCTGCGAGAGATCAAGAAGATATACGAAGAAAACGAAGGAGACGGCGACACGCCGGGAAAACGCCAGCAGCTTAAACAGGCACTGGAAGCAAACGACGCGGTCGCCGTCCGGAAGATAGCAGACGACGTTAACTACATTATTGTCGATGGGATGAACTTCGCGAAGACGGCCATCGAAAAGATCCAGCAGGCCGAGGAGATGAACGTCAACGACGAGTACAAGGAATACCTGAATCTTAAGGAGCTGGCTCTGAAGAAGCAGGTTGATGCTTTCGAACAATATCGGCAGGCTTCACGATCTCTTCGCGATAACTACGATCCGCAAAACGATGCCGTCCGCGCCAAGGTGAAGATCGAGTTTGACGACCGCACCGAAAAATATCGCAAACTAATGGAAGAGGCCCGCGACTTTAGCAGCCAGGCTAACGAACTAGCCAAGGATGCGATCAGAAAGCAGGCCCAAAACTAACACGCCATTCAAACAACTCTTCCGGGAATAAACAATTGATTCATCGGCATAGGAGCCGCAGGAGTTCCCGGCCGCTGCATCTTGAACACGCCGGGTTGACCAGGCTGACCTGGCACCGGTGCCGGGTGATCTTCGCCGTCCCATTCAAAGTGTTTGAAGAAATTACCTTCGCCCTTCTCGGGCGTTAGGCGGACCGTGTTCTTCTGTCCGCCCCGAGAATATGTGAGCGTAACTTCGCCTTCCTTCTTCTCGCCTATCGCACGAACAACATCAAGCTCACCCTTCACAGCTTTTCCGTCAACCTCGGTGATGATGTCGCCAGCTTTTAATCCAGCCTTGGCGGCGGGTGAATCTTCGCGAACATTATTAACGAGTGCGCCGTTCGTGACGCCGAAGTGATCGCTCAACTGCTTCGTTAAGGGAGTCAGGCTTACACCGATCTGCCGCTGATTGCCGAAGGCGAACACGAACGGCTCGCCCGGTTTTCCGGGTTCGAACTTATACTTTTCAAGCTTGTCAAGATCGGGCATATTGAACTCAAAATCCTTCGCGGGGAATTTGAACTCAAAATTCTTGAAACCTTCAGGAGACGCGAAAGCTCCTTCGGCAAACTTCGGCATCGGCCGTTTTCCGAGCGTGACGTTGATCTCACGTTCTGAGCCGCCGCGAAGCACGGTAACTTTCGCGGTGTGATCCGGCGAGATCTCGCTGACCAGCCGAGTGAGTTTTCGTCCGCTGCTGATGTCTTCGCCGTCGATACGGACGATCACGTCGCCGTCCTGTAGCCCTGCGGATTGAGCGGGTGAGCCTTCGATGACTTTCGCAACAGCCACGCCGCGAACTTCGCGAAGGCCAAGTTTTCCAATATTTTCGCGGGTAACCTCTTCAGTCTGGACACCGAGATAGCCGCCCTCGCCGTCGAACTGGAATGAGAACGCCCGGGCCTCAGGCCTTGGGGCGGGAGAAGGTGGTGTTTGGGCGGTCACGGCGTTAGTCGCGACTGCGGTAAACATCGCAAAAGAAAGCACTTTTCCGATCATGTCTAACCTCCAAGTTTAGAAAGATTGCGGACATACAGATTTGACCTTTATGCCCTGAATCAATATAGATATGTGCGCTTCCTCAGGCATTTGGTTGCTTAACCGGACCGATAAAAAGCGCACTTTCACGAGGTAAGACGTGTACGACGGCGAAAGGTTACATTGGGCTATTTGGCCAACTCTTCGTTGATAAGAGTACGAAGGTCCGTCATCGATAATCGGGCAAGTTTTCGTCCGTTGACGAAGAATGTCGGCGTGCCTTTTACACCGAGAGCCCGGCCATCGTTGAGGTCACGGTCCGCCTTTTGGGCGTAATCCGAATTCCCGGCGTCCGCGTTAAGCTTTTGCGGATCAAGCCCGAGCTCTTTTCCGTACTTTTCAAAGAGACTGCTGACGGGTGCGGTCGGCGCGGCGTGAGAGTCGCCTCCGTGCTTTGTGCCCCATTCGCCCTGCATCGCAAAAAGCTTTTCCTGATATTCCCAGTACTTACCCTGCGCTCCTGCGGCTTCGGTGTATTGCGCCGCGAGTTTCGCGTTCGGATGCAGCGGCATATAGCGGGCGACGAACCTTACCTTGCCTTCGTATTCCTTGAGCAGAGCCTTAACCTGCGGAGCCACCGACGCGCACGATTCGCATTCGGGGTCGAGAAATTCGACGATCGTCACCTTGGCATCTGCCGGCCCGATCGTGTAGCTATCGGGGCGAACGAGTACCTTCGAATTGTCCGGCACTACCGGAGCCTTCTGCACCGAGCCGCGATAATATGACGCACCGACCACGCCGAGGACGACGACGATCACACCGATCGCCAACAGAATTCCAACTTCCTTTCTCATAAATGCTCAGCCTTGTTCGGCTTGTATAAGATCCCGATCGCCGAAACCAAAACGAACGCGGTCAACGCCATAAGAGGTATTGTGATGAAACCGAGCCATTCGATCTGTACGGTCGTGCATGAGAGTCCCTCTTTACAAGGCGTAATGCTTTCCGGGATCAGGTTGTAGTAGAGCAGGTTGTGATAGACGGCGATCGCCAGACCGACGAGCGATAGCGGTAAGGCATAATGCTTCCACCTCACGTCTCGCATCACGATCCCGGCGCCGATAATGAGCACGAGCGGATACATCGCGATCCGCTGATACCAGCACAGGATGCACGGCGGCAAGTCCATCACCTCGCTGAAAAACAGGCTCCCCGCCATCGCGACTGTCGCCACGAGCCACGCCGCGTATGGCAATCGGTCATTGATCCCCGATCTCTGCAGATTTTCAGCCACTCTTTCGATTTTAACAGATGCCAGCCACTTTTTCTGCAAATGCGGCATCCATTCAGCGTTCAGTTTGTTGAGGTAGTACTTCATATGAGATTCAAACTCGCAGTTGCAGCATTTCTGGTTTTGTTCGCGGCCTCGTTCGTGGACGCGCAAAAGGCTCGCGACATACCGAATCCGGCGATCGATATGAAGGGATTTCTCAAGCTCGCCGGCGAGGCGGCCGAGCACAGGGAGAAGCGCCGACTGACGGAGGATGAGTTCATCGCGATGGCGAAAGATCCTGACGTGATCGTCCTTGATGCACGATCAAAGCAGAAGTTCGACGAGCTCCACATCGACGGAGCAGTGAATCTGAGCTTCCCGGACATAACGGTCGACAGCCTCGCGACGCTGTTTCCGGACAAAGATCAAAAGATCCTGATCTACTGCAACAACAATTTCATTAATGAAAAACGGGCGTTTCCGCGTAAGGAGGCGACCGCATCATTGAACCTTTCCACCTATATCTCGCTCTACACCTACGGCTACCGCAACGTCTACGAACTCGGGCCGCTGCTTGATGTGAAGACGACTAGGTTGGAGTTGTTGAAGGGTGATCCGATCGCATCGCGTAGCGATTATTGATTGTAGCCGTGGGTTTCAACCCACGGATCGATCAATCGAACGATCTCGTTGCGTAGTGACGATTGAGTTTCATGCGGTCGCTAACGCGACGCGGTTGTTTGTGGCGGGCCCACCGTGGACTGAAGTCCACGGCTACATTCATTCGGCCGCTACGCGGCGAAATCAACCTGCACAACACGGCGATTCATGCGGATTCTGTTAAAATCGTCGGCAAATGAGACCGATCCCGATCCTGCTTGCCGTCGTCATTTTCGTTTCATCCATCTTCGCTCAGACGCGTGATTACACGCGGTGGGTGAATCCGTTCATCGGAACGGGCGGGCACGGGCACACGTTTCCGGGGGCGACGATGCCGTTCGGGATGGTCCAACTCTCGCCCGACACCCGCATCGACAACTGGGACGGCTCCAGCGGCTACCACTACTCCGACGACATCATCTACGGCTTTTCGCATACCCATCTGAGCGGGACGGGTATTCCAGATGGCGCGGATATCTTGTTTATGCCGACGGTCGGTGGGCCGCAGTTCGACGCTATAGCCGGAGGGGAATGGGAGAACAGTTATGCCTCGAAGTTCTCGCATGCAAACGAGAAGGCTGAGCCAGGCTATTATTCAGTTCGATTAGAAGATCAAGTCTTCGCTGAGCTTACTGCGACGAACCGAGTTGGCTTACATCGTTATACGTTTCCGAAAGCCAATCCACCTTTTGTCAATATCACCTTAAATCTTAAATGGCGCGACAAACCACTGGACGCTCAGATCAAAGTCGCAAGCGACACCCGGCTTGAAGGCTTTCGTCGCTCATCGTCTTGGGCAAAGAATCAGACTGTTTATTTTGTCGCCGAGTTCTCAAAGCCTTTCAAGGACATTTGCGGAACAACTGCGATGTCGACGGCAGAAATAGAGGATGTTTGTAAGTATGTGGTTGGATTGCGGTTTGACGCTAAGGATCAAACGGAGGTTTTGGTTAAGGTCGCGATCTCATACGTCTCGATCGAAGGTGCGCGGAAGAACCTCGAAGCCGAGCTTCCCGGTTGGGATTTCGACAAGGTTCGGGCGGATGCGAAGGCGGCGTGGAACAAGGAGTTGAGCAAGATCGACGTCTCCGGCGGGACGGATGAGCAGACGACCAATTTCTACTCGGCCCTGTATCACACAATGATCCAGCCGAACGTCTTCAATGACGTTGATGGGCGCTATCTTGGGCACGATCGAAAGATCCATCAGTTGCCGGGATACGAAGTGCAGAAGCCTGCGCGTAAGCAAGGGCTTAACGTTCAACTCCCGAGTAAAGCCCTTGCTAACGCGCGGGCCTCTGCATCTGAGCAATACACGGTCTTCTCGCTGTGGGACACGTTTCGGGCGGCGCATCCGCTTTATACGATCATCGACCAGAAGCGGACGGTAGATTACATCAACACGTTTATTCGTATTTACGAGCAAGGCGGACGGCTGCCGGTTTGGGAGTTGTGGGGCGAAGAGACGGACACGATGATCGGGTATCACTCGGTGAGCGTGATCGCGGACGCAATGGCGAAAGGAATCAAGGGCTTTGATTATGACAAGGCTTATGCTGCCGCGAAACACTCGGCGATGATGGATCACCATGGCCTCGCAGCTTACAAAAAACGCGGATACGTATCCGGCGAGGATGATAACGAATCCGTCTCGAAGACGCTCGAATACGCATATAACGACTGGTGCATCATGTCGATGGGGGCGATATTGTTCAATACGCGCTCTTTTGCGACTGGCAAGAAACCCGAGAACGATCCGTACCTGAAAAGCCTGTCGGATGATATCGACTACTTCCGCCGCAGAGCCGGAAACTTTGAAAATCTTTTTGACCCCGAAACCAGGTTCTTTCGGCCGAAGCGGAATGGGGGCTTCATAAAACCCTTTGCTCCTCAGGAAGTTACGTTTCACTTTACCGAGGGAAACTCGTGGCAATATTCCTTCTTCGTCCCGCACGACGTTTCGCGGTTGATGCAGTTGATGGGCGGCGAGAAGAAGTTTGTCGAAAAGCTTGATGAACTCTTTACAACCGAATCGAAATTATCGGGTCGTGAGCAGCCGGACATTACTGGGTTAATGGGCCAGTACGCTCATGGAAACGAGCCGTCGCATCATATCGCGTATCTCTACAACTACGCAGGTGAACCGTGGGAGACGCAGCATCGAGTTCGGAAGATACTCGACGAGTTTTATAAGAATGCCCCCGATGGCCTGATCGGGAACGAAGACTGCGGGCAGATGTCGGCGTGGTACGTGTTGAGCGCGAGCGGTTTCTATCCGCTAGCGCCGGGTGACAAGCGCTATAACCTGGGCGCGCCGCTGTTCAAACAGGTCACGTTCAATCTCGAGAACGGGAAGAAGTTCATCGTTCGTGCACCTAACGTTTCCTCGACGAACTTCTACATCAACTCCGCGAAATGGAACGGTCAACGCCAGGCGGTACCGTACATTACTCAGGATCAAATTGCTTCCGGGGGCGTGCTGCTTCTCGATATGACAAGCGCGCCGAGCGAAAACGCCTTTCAATATGCGTCTACGTCGAGCGTCTATCAAGAAGGACTTCCGGTACCGATCGTGGATGCCGACAGGGTATTCAAAGATACGACGACGGTCTCGATGTCGTCGGCCGTGCCGAGGGCAGAGATCCGTTATACGCTTGATGGCAGTGAGCCCACACGAAACTCTTTGCTCTACGCGGCGCCTTTCCCGATCGGTAAGACTACGAACGTGAAGGCGGCGGCGTTTATCAGCAGCCTGCATCCATCGCAGATCGTCGATGCCACGTTCACCAAACGTTCGAACGACTGGACGGTCAAGCTAAACTCCGAATTCAACTCCCAATATCCCGGCAGCAGCTATGACGCGATCATCGACGGTCTGCGCGGGAATCAGAATTTCGCGGCCGGCGAGTGGCAGGGTTATTGGGGCAAACCCTTCGAAGCGGTTATCGACCTTCAGCGTGAAACGGAGATAGCCGAGGTCGGCGGGAGTTTTCTGCAATCTGCTCGTTCATGGATTTGGATGCCGGATCGGCTCTCGTTTGAAGTCTCGAACGACGCAGTTTCATACACGAGTATCGCCGATTGGAAACCTGCATTTCCGCAGACCGAAATGAATGGCACTCCGCAAGAGTTCCTAAAAACGGTTACGCCCATCAAAGCGAGATACGTACGCGTCCGAGCCTACAACATCGGCAAGATCCCAGCCTGGCACGTCGGAGCAGGCGGCGATCCGTGGATATTCGTGGATGAGATCTTTATTCGGTAGCGATGTCTCGCTGCATCAGAAGGTCGGTCTGCGGATCTTCGCCTAGTTGGAAGACGTGGCTGCCGACGACGCGGAAACCGTTCTTCTCGTAGAACCGCTGAGCACGCGGGTTAAACTCCCAGACACCGAGCCAAATAACATCGCGACCGTCTGCCTTGGCCCTTTCAAAAATCGCATCCATCAACGCTTGGCCGATTCCCTTGCCGAGAAATTGCTGATGCGAATAGAGCCGATTCAGTTCGATGGGACGCTCGGCTGTAATGCCGTCTTCGATGGTGTCGGTGATCAACTTCGCGTACCCGGCGGGTTCGCCGTCGATCTCGGCGATAAGGAAAACGCTCTTTTCTTCATCAAGCTCTTTGGTGGTCTGGTCAAGATTGAACGCCTGCCGCATATAGTGATTCAGGTCGTCCGGAGCATTCTTCGGATGGTGCGCGAATGCGTCCCAGAAGGTCGTGTAGGCGAGGTCGGTCAACGCTTTCGCGTCCGCGATGGTGGCCTGACGAATAGTTATTGTCTCGGACATTTAAAGGCGAGGCGTGGTTATCGCTCGCAAAGCCTCCTTAGCGATCGCGTCCTGAAGTTCGAAATATTCGGCACTGTCCCGATCGAACGTATTCGCCCACACAACCCGCTCACGATTTACGTCAACCATTTCCACTACGACGCGGACCCGCTCGGCGACGCGCTGAACGGATCCGGTCAATACCACGTCCGCTTTCATCTCCTTGCCCGCGATCAGAACGTCCTCGCTTGGGAACGCTAATCGATTTGGCCTAACTTCCACGTCCTCGACGCTGCCGAGCCTTGCTCGAAGGGTATCGCGGATGCCTGCGCCGAGGGCTGCATCTTCGACACTTGAGGTGAAATTGAGAACGGCGTAAGTCGGGCGGGCAGCGTGCGTTGGCGATCCGCCGATGACCATCGGCCAAATGCCAAGAAAGCAAACGAACGCAACGTAAACCATCGCCAAAGCGGCGCCGAGACCTGCTCCTTTCTCGAATCTGCCGCGGAGTGCCGGAAGTAGTTCGCCAAATATGTCGAGAGTGATGCTGGAATCAGTGCTTTCGATCGTGACGATCTCCGATCCGGTGATCTCGATCTCATTCACCGCAGCCACGAACGAGTAGCCTCTGCCGGGGACGGTAACGATAAAGCGATGCTCGCCTGCTCGCTCCCCAAAGGCTCTCCGCAGAGTGGCGATCTGCTGCGTCAGATTGTTTTCTTCTACGGCAGTATCCTGCCAAACGGCGTCGAGGAGATCGCCTTTAGAAACCAGTTCACCACGACTGGAGAGCAGCACCAGCAAGGTCTCGAATGCTTTGGCCGTGAGCGGCATCGCCGCGCCGCGCGAGGAGAGTTGCCGCATCACCGGATCAACGCGAAAGTTTGAGAATTCGTATACGACGCGCATCTTGGATCATCCCCCAGTTCGCCACAATTATATGCCAGGTCGCTTGGACCAACAACGTTTTAACTCCTCTAGCTGGCTGATACAGCGCCCAAACCTGCTAAATTTCTAAGCTTTCACACGCCTTTCAGAAGATTTCACCGCTTCTAACGACGCTGCCGTGACGATGGAGCGAAAGTCGATCTGCGCGTCGAGAACCTATGCGATTCCGGATCAGATTGACCGTTTCCCGAAAGCGTCTCAAAGGCGTCAGACATAGATCTCATAGCGTGACTGAAGTTGAGAGGAAGAAGAATATGGACCTTTTCAGGATCAAACCGCTCGAAACAATACTGGCCGAAGCTGAAGATAAAGGCGAAGGAACTCTGCAGCGAACCCTAGGTGTTACCGCCCTCACCCTCCTTGGTGTGGGCGCGATCATCGGTACTGGGATATTTGTATTAACAGGTCAGGCTGCCGGAAGACATGCGGGACCGGCCGTCGTGGTCTCGATGATATTGGCGGGCGTGGTCAGCGCTTTGGCGGCGCTGTGCTATTCGGAGTTTGCGTCATCCGTGCCGATCTCGGGCTCGGCGTATACATATAGCTATGCCACCCTCGGTGAATTCGTCGCCTGGATAATCGGCTGGGATCTGATACTGGAATATGCGTTCGGTGCGGCGACGGTCGCGGTCGGATGGTCGGGGAATATGATCAGTCTACTCGCGGATTTCGGCATTCACTTTCCGATCGCATTGAGCGCAGCACCGGGAACGAAATTCGTATTGCTGACCCAACAGACGGTGGCCCAACTTACCAACCTCCGCATTGGAGAGACGATCCTAAATCCGCCTGCCGGTTACAACGTGCTGACAAGTGAACTGTCGCAGGGACTTGCGGCCCAAGGCATCGCACTTCCGGTCGAGACTGCGTTATTCAATTTGCCTGCTTTCCTGATCGCGATCGCGGTCACCGCCCTACTAGTTCGAGGGATTCGGGAATCGGCGAATTTCAATTCGGTAGTGGTGATCATAAAGATCGCCGTGGTGCTGCTGTTTATCATCGCCGGTGTAGGATATGTGAATACGCACTATCTCGGAATTGGCTGCCAAGCCGGTGTTGGTGATTGTTTGCCGTTCGTTCCGCAAAATACCGGCACGTTTGGCGAATATGGATACAGCGGGATCCTGACCGGTGCCGCGGTGATCTTCTTTGCTTACATCGGCTTCGACGCCGTTTCGACCGCTTCGCAAGAGGCAAAGAATCCTCAAAAGGATATGCCGCGGGCGATCATCGGCTCGCTGGTGCTCTGCACGATCCTCTATATCCTCGTCGCCGCGATCATGGTCGGACTGGTTCCTTACATTCAGCTGAAGGAAGAAGCTGCTCCGATCGCAGCAGCGATCACGGCTGCATCGGGAATGGCCGTGCAGGGTTCTACCGTAGCGTTCGTGCTCGCATCGTTCTCTATGATCATCAAGCTTGGTGCCGTGCTTGGATTGAGCTCGACGATGGTCGTTCAAATAATGGGTCAGCCGCGTATTTTCTATGCGATGGCGAAAGATGGCCTGCTTCCGAGTTGGGCAGCCAGGATCCACCCGCGGTTCCGAACGCCCCACGTGACGACGATGATCACCGGCGGGATCGTGGCTGTAATGGCCGCACTGATACCGATCTCAGCTCTCGGCCAACTAGTAAGCATCGGAACCCTTTTCGCTTTCATCATCGTCTCGATCGGCGTTATCGTCCTTCGCCGCACCCGCCCCGATCTTCCCCGACCATTCAAGGTCCCGTTCTCGCCGTTCGTGCCTATACTCGCCGCCGGAACGAGCCTCTACCTGATGTACGGCTTGCCGTTCGACACTTGGGCGAGGTTGATCATCTGGATGGCGATCGGCGTGGTGATCTACTTTTTCTATGGTATGCGGAAGAGCAGCCTGAATTCCATCGAGGGCAAAATTTAGCCGCTGATGTACGCGAATTAACGCCGATAAGAAAGCCTTTCCGCCTTCTTATCTGCGTTTATCTGCGGTTAACTCCTATGCCGCCTACTTTCCGCCCATGATCAACTTAGCGATCGTTTGAAGCTGCATGTTGGACGTGCCTTCGTAGATCGAGCCGATCTTGGAGTCGCGCCAGTATTTTTCGACCGGGTAATCTTTGACGTAACCGTAGCCGCCGAAGAGTTCGATGGCTTTGGA
>JBDSLC010000073.1:0-3505 GCA_039916585.1 Pyrinomonadaceae bacterium
CGTCGATAGCAGAAGGCGAGGAAGCAATCGCAAGCCTCAACGGAAAAGAAGTTGATGGTCGCTCGCTAACCGTTAACGAAGCAAAGCCCCGTGAAGCACGTGCTGGTGGTGGTGGTGGTGGCGGTGGTCGCGGCGGATACGGCGGCGGCGGTGGTGGCGGAAGCTACGGCGGCGGCGGCGGTGGCGGTGGTCGCAAGCGCGGCTGGTAAAACCAGTACCATATAGGTATCGAAAATGCCCGAGCGGCTCGCTCGGGCATTTTGTTTTGTTGTTTGGTCAAGGGAGCACTCCGCTTCGGGCACAAGAGGGTTATTTCCAAAGTTCCCGGGCATGCCTTTTTCCGTGTTCGGTTGAATCGGACTCACTGGCTAGAGTACAGCCAGCAGCCAACTAGTCAGGGTTCCTGGAAGAGTTTATCGACGATCTCCACGTTACCGACTTTGCGGCTCTTTACGGTAAAATAGTCGCTTATGGCCTTGATGAGGATATTTCATTATCCCGAGCCAGTTTTGCTCACGTTGGGCAGACCTGTTGGCGATGACGAATTTGGCGCCGAACTCGAGCGGACCGTTGCGGATATGTTCGCGACAATGCGTGACGCCCAAGGGGTCGGTCTCGCTGCCCCGCAGGTGGGCATCTCCAAACGCTTATTCGTGATGGATGTTGCTGACGATGAAGGACGGTCCAATCCTCTGGCTCTCATCAACCCTGAGATCGTCCGTGTCGAGGGTGAACAGGTCGGCGATGAAGGCTGTCTATCGTTTCCGGGCTTGTACCAAGCGGTTAGGCGAGACATGCGGGTGATCGTTCGCGCGCAGGATCTTAATGGAGAGTTAATCGAACACGATCTGACAGATCTAGCCGCGCGATGTGTGCTGCACGAAACCGATCACTGCGACGGTATTGTGTTCCTCGATCGAATGACCTCGCTGAAGAGGGAATTGGCAAAACGAAAGATCAAACATTTGCAGAAAACTGGAAAGTGGGAGTAGATATGCAGACGCAAAGAGTATTGGACGAATTTAAGAACGAGCCCTTTACGGATTATTCGAAGCCTGAGAATGCCGCCGCAATGAAGGATGCGATCGAGAAGGTTCGAAGCGAATTGGGTAAGGAATATTCCGTTGTTATCAATGGCGAAAAGATCACACTCGACCGCAAGTTCGAGAGCTATAACCCGGCGAACAAAACCGAAGTCATTGGCGTGTTTTCGGAGGTTGATACGGATACGAGCCTTGTAGATAAAGCCATCGACGCGGCTACCGAAGCTTTCAAGTCCTGGAGAAATGTCGCGCCGACCGAGCGTGCCGAGTACGCTTTCAAGATGGCGGACCTGATGCGGCAGCGAAAGCATGAGCTTTCGGCTTGGATGGTCGTCGAGGTGGCGAAAACATGGGCTGAGGCTGACGGCGATACTGCCGAAGCGATCGACTTCCTGGAATTCTACGGACGAGAAATGCTTCGCTGGTCCCAGGAACTGCCCGTCACCAAGGTCCCGGGCGAAGACAACAGTTTCGAATATGTCCCGCTCGGCGTGGGAGCAGTCATCCCGCCGTGGAATTTTCCGCTTGCGATCATGGCTGGGATGACCATGGCCGCCGTTGTAGCCGGTAATACCGTCGTTCTCAAACCGTCATCCGATTCACCGACGATAGCCGCGAAGTTTATGGAGATCGTCGAGGAGGTCGGCCTTCCAAATGGCGTCGTGAATTTTCTTACCGGGAGTTCGGCAACAGGCGAGGCGATGACGACCAGTCCGAAAACTCGGTTCATTTCGTTCACGGGATCCAAAGGTGTCGGACTTCACATTAACGAAGTTGCCGCGAAGCCTCGCGAAGGACAGATCTGGATCAAACGTGTTATCGCGGAGATGGGCGGAAAGGACGCGATCGTCGTTGCGGATGACGCCGATCTCGACTCCGCCGCTACCGGTATCGTCCAGGCGGCCTTCGGATTTCAAGGACAGAAGTGCTCGGCGTGTTCGCGTCTGATCGTTGACGAAAAGGTACACGACGAACTACTCGAAAAGGTTGTCGCACTGACTGAGAAACTCAACGTTGGTCAGCCGACTGAAGGCGATACAAACGTCGCCGCGGTGATCAACAAACGTGCATTCGACAATACGCTGCGATATGTCCAGAAAGGTATTGAGGAAGGCGGCAAGGTAGTGATCGGCGGAACTGGCGATGATAGTCAGGGATACTTCATTCTTCCGACCGTCATTTCCAACGTTCTTCCCGGCGACACGATCGAGCAGGAAGAGATCTTCGCTCCAGTTCTGGCGGTGATCAAGGCCAAAGATTACGATCATGCTCTTGAGATCGCCAACGGTACTGAATTTGGATTGACCGGAGCGGTGTACTCGAAATCAGACGCGCGCCTCGATCAGGCTCGTCGCGACTTTCACGTCGGGAATCTTTACCTGAATCGCAAGTGCACCGGAGCACTCGTCGGGGTCAATCCCTTCGGCGGATTCAATATGAGCGGAACCGATTCGAAAGCTGGAGGTCGCGAATATCTGATCCAGTTCATGCAAGGTAAGTCGACTGCGAGGAAGATATGACGATGCGAAAACGCGTGCTCGCCGCCGTCGGCATTCTAATGGTCAGTGCGATGATGATCTCTGCTCAACGCCGACCTGGTCCGACCGCAGCAAAGACAGTTATTTTTGCGGTGCTCAACGACGGCAAAGCGATCGAGCCGATCGGCTTCATCGGGGCGAAAGGTTTGATGACACCGGCGATCGACGGATCTTCCGAAACTCCGATCCTTGCCGCCTTTCACCGAACCTATTTCGCCAAAGGGAAGATGTTTCCTCTGATCTTCGGAGGGAAGGTCTCGGGAAATGTGACGGTTACATCGTCAGATCCGCGAGCTGAGTGTGCGAACTATCTGGGGAATGTTGCGACAAAGACAACGCGCTCAGCCCTCAAGGGTAATGTGATGGCCCTCGCAACGAATGCCAGGATATTGAAACCAGGAAGCGGCCTTCGGCGACTACCGACGCCGGCTGAACGGGCGGAGATCGAAGCTCTAGTTCGCGAGACGTTCACGAAAAACTCCATCTCTGCGGAAGTTGCGAAGAATCTCAAGTATCACAACCTCACGGTCCTCGACGTTAACAATGACGGACAAGCCGAAATGGTGGGCTCGTTTTGGGTCGCGCCTAGTACTACCGAGCGCGAAGTTCTGTTTTTCATCGCGGAACTTGGGAGCGATAAGAAATATCGATTTGGATATTCGGAGAGTCGTCGGATCAAGCAGGACGAGACGATGAGCGAAGACATCAAGGACGTCGACAGCGGCGTCTATCACGAACGCCTTTTGGATATATTCGATGTGGATGGCGACGGCAACAGCGAGATCTTTTCCTACGTGATGTCATTCGAAGGAGCTGGCTTTAACGTCTATAAGCGTCAAGGCGACGGATGGGTTAAGCATTTTGAAGGCTCGAATTATCACTGCGGTTATTGATGCCTTAAACCCGGAGCGGAAGTCCATAACC
>JBDSLC010000074.1:0-6425 GCA_039916585.1 Pyrinomonadaceae bacterium
CCCGTTCATCATCGGAATCCTGTTCATGATCGGAATTGATCCGGCGTTGATCGCGATCATCATTGGCGTCGACAGAATTCTGGATATGTGCCGTACGACGCTGAACGTTGTTGGCGATATCACCGCCGCGACTTACGTTGCCCGCAGCGAAGGCTACGACCTCTTGAAGAACGCGCGTCCGTCCGGGGACTTAGCGTAATTCTGAGCACGCAATTTGCATTCGGGGAACGCAGGTCAGATATCGTACTGAAATGATGCGGCGAGGCTAAACCTATGTTTCCGATCGGCGACGACAATTCTGAGATCACGGTGACGCCGTACGTAAATTATCTTTTCATCGGGATAAACGTGTTGGTGTTCGTGCTGCTGCAGCAACTAGGCAGCAATGATGCATTCTCTTATGCCTTCTCGCTTGTGCCTAAAGAAGTTACGACGGGAGTCGATCTGCAAGGAGTGATCCCGGTGACTAACTCAGCGGGTCAGGTGCTTGGCGAGATCCAGCATTTTCCTACACCGCTTCCGGTCTATTTCAACTTCCTAAGCTCAATGTTTATGCACGGAGATATCATGCATATCTTCGGCAATATGCTGTTCCTTTGGATATTCGGTGACAACCTTGAGAATCTACTCGGTCATGTCCGGTTCGCTGCGTTCTATATCGTGTGCGGGATCGCTGCGGCACTTGCCCAAGTCATAATGGAGCCAAGCTCAGCGATTCCGATGTTAGGTGCGTCCGGTGCGATCTCAGGGATATTGGGCGGATATTTACTGCTCTTCCCTAAGCGGCCGGTTAGGGCGATCATCTTCAACTTTCTTACGACGGTTCCCGCCTTTGTTGCACTTGGACTATGGATCGGCTATCAGATCCTGCTCGGATTCCTTGCTCCAGCCGGACAAGGTGGTGTGGCATATGCGGCGCACATCGGCGGATTTATTGCGGGAGTCGTTCTTATTAAATTGTTCGCGTTGGGACGCCGTGTCTGAGATCGGTAGCCGTCGGATCTGCTAGGAGAACGCGTTGGACAATTTTCAGCCCTCGCAGTTTAGATGATATCGACCCGTGTAGCGTGATAGTTAACAGGTGAAGATTCTCGTCGGAATGCCAGCTCTGGATTCGCTTGGAGGTCCGACGTCGAGCGAGCCGTCGTTCGTGGACGCCCTGCGGGCGAAGGGATTGGACATTATCACAGATGTCTATGTGTACGGTGAAAAGACTGCGACGACCACCTTCTTCAGCCGCATCCTGCGCGTTCTGCGCACCGGTTTTCGATTTCGAAAGCTGATTCGCGACCATCGGCCATCGCTCATTTTTCTGAACAGTGCGTTCGATAGGCGAACGATCCTCCGCGATGCGGCTTCGATCTTTTTGATGAGTCCGAGGGATATTAAGCTGTTCGTCAAACTTCACGGCGGCATGGCCGAGGATTTCAACGGAACTAACTACTTGTTTCGATGGCTGATCGGGTACCTAAGAGAGAATGTTGACGGCTGGGGATATCACACGCGAGAGGAGCTCGGAGAATTCTTTAAGTTAGGATTCGACCGTCCCGATTTTTCCCTGTAAGAAACGCTACGACCATTCACCGGGACATGCCAGTCGGCTTTCGACGCGTTCAAAAAGACGCGGACGACGTTCCGGAATTGCTGTTTGTCTCACCTTTCGTTCCGACAAAAGGCCTACTACCGACGATCCTCGCTTGCCAAGAGTTGCGCAAGCGGGGCTTTCGATTTCGGCTGACGTGCGTAGGAGATGGCGGGACTTATCAGGAAGCAAAGGACGCGGTCGGGCGGCTCGGTCTCGGACGGGTTGTGAAATTTACGGGGCTTTTGCCCGAAGCCGAGGTAACGAAAGAGCTCCTGAAAGCGGATATCCTATTATTTCCAACCAGCCATTCCGAAGGCTATCCGAACGTGTTTTTCAAGGCGATCGCGACCGGCCTACCGGTTGTTACGACCAATATACGGGCCGCCTCTGACTATCTTTCAGCGCCTGAGAATTGTCTGTCCTGCACGACGGATCCCGAAAATATTGCGGACAGGCTTGCGGAACTCATTAACGACAAGCCGCTCCGCGAGAGGATGTCTCGCGCCAACACTGAGTACGGCCTCACCCTTTCGCCGAAGAGGATTGCCGACGAGTTCATCGAGATCTTCGACCGCTTGCTTTGCTAGACAGGGCCCATAGTTCAAACTAAGGGTATGGCAATATTGGTTACCGGCGGCGCCGGATACATCGGAAGCGTAGCGGTTGACGACCTCATCGAAGCAGGTGAGAGCGTAGCAGTGATCGATGATCTGTCGCGAGGACATCCCGAAGCGGTAAATGAAAAGGCTGTGTTATACGAGGGCCGTATCGGCGACCGAGAGTTGATCAGCCGGGTCTGCCGGGATCAAGATGTCACAGCCGTGATGCATTTCTCCGCATATGCTTATGTCGGCGAGTCAGTCGAGCGGCCGGATATTTACTACCAGAACAATGTAATCCAGACAGTTTCTCTGCTCGATGGGCTCCGGGCATCCGGCGTAAAGCAGTTTGTCTTCTCATCCACGTGTGCCACTTACGGCGAGCCGGTCGCGATACCGATAGATGAAACGCACCCGCAGAACCCGGCAAATCCTTATGGGCAGACAAAGTTGATGGTCGAGCGTATCCTTGCCGACTACGACCGAGCGTTCGGGATGAGGTTTGTCGCACTTCGATACTTCAACGCCTGCGGAGCGACCGAAACCCGATTCGAGCGGCATGATCCCGAGACGCATCTCATACCGCTAGTACTCGATGCAGCCTCGGGGAAACGCGAATCTGTCTCTGTGTTCGGTGGCGACTATCCGACGCCGGACGGCACAGCCATCCGCGACTACATACACATTTCGGACCTCAGTCAAGCGCATCTTCTGGCGCTAACGTACCTTCAAAATGGCGGTCTCTCTGATGCTTTCAACCTGGGCAATGGCAACGGATTTTCCGTGCTCGAAGTGATCGGCGCGGCGGAGCGTGTGACCTCTCGCAAAGTGCCTTATAAGGTCGAACCCCGACGCTCTGGTGATCCTTCAAAGCTGATTGCGAATGCCGACAAGGCGTCATCAATCCTTGGTTGGAACCCGCACCACACAGATCTTGAATCGATCATCGAGAGCGCGTGGATACCGCAAAGAAGCTAGGATTTTATTGAAGGTGGCGGTCGGCACCGCGATCTACGATCCCGCAAGACCCGCTATATGACGAGCGTTCATCCCCTCAAAGCGAGGCAAGCCGATAAACGCCAGTTGTCAGCCGCGACGCAAAGCCCTCATCCACCAATCCGTGGTTAGCCTTTCCCGACTCCCATCGATAGAATCCGAAGGTTCGAGAAAGGTCGCCGACGAGGGTCATTCCACACATTTCCAAGTAGCAGCGGGCCAGTTCGCGGACCGCGTCCTCACGCGTCATTCTCACAGCGATCTCACTCGGAAATCGGGCTTCGGCGAGGGTCCAAATGTAGGTGAACTTTGGAAGGTAGACGACTTCCTGCGGAACCACTTTCATCCGACGCTGAAGTTCGTCGATTGCGTTGGTGAGATCTTTCTTATCCGCGAAGCCGCACTCAGACCTGAGGTCCCCTGTCGCCATTTCCCACTCCTTGCGTAGGACTTTCAGTACCTTACAAGCGTTCTCGGAAAGCTCGTCTTTCTCCTTGCTCTTCGGAACGCCCCAGATCGCGTTGAAGATCGGGATCATCCGAGGGGCAAGGAACATCGAGTTTCCTTTGACGAGCTTGGCGTAGTAAACGCGCGACCTCGCGATTACCTCGTCCTTCAAAACCCATGCTCGACTCGCCTCGAAATCCTTCTGCACGGTGCGTGGCATATGTGCATCACGACGCCCGCAAACCGCGACGTAAACTGACGGCAGGTTCTTGCGAGCATCAGTCAGGCCAAGACAGAAACCGAGATCTTCAACGATCGCCTCGACCTCTTCAGCCTTGTCGATCTTGAGAGAATCTTCACGCCGCCACTTACGATCGCGATAGGCCTCGATCTCTTCCGGTACTTCTTTCATCGGAGACTATTAAATCACGATTCCAAGGTGCGCCACCGGCCCGAGCGCAAACAAAAATGGACGCTCATTCGAGCGTCCATCCGTTTTTATCCGAGAGGTTCTGATTTCAGTTCTCGCTGATCGGTTGATTTTGGCTAGTGCGGATCGGCGACGACGATTGGATCGTCAGCGTCGAACCCTGCATCAGCCTGATGTCCTCGCGGCCGGTAGCATAGACCGAGCCGGCACCGGCTCCGCCGCCGATGATGGCTCCAAGCACGGCTCCTTTCCCGCCGCCTGCGATCGCACCGATCAGCGCTCCGACGCCGGCTCCGATGCCGCCGCGTTTAGCCGTTTCGCGGGTTTGGCTATCGCTTTTCGCGGTGCCTTCGGTATCGACCTTTACGACCTTGCCGTATTGATCTTTGATGCCCTGCAAGGATCCAGCAAAGTCGTATCGTTTGCCGTCGCGGAGGGTGATGGATTCAAAGTTAAAAGTGATGTTCGAGCTGCCCGAGACACGGCCTGATCGTCCAACGCCGGTTAGATAGCCTTCAATAACGGCGCCGCGATATTCCATGGGCGACTGGACGGTCAGTTTGAACCGATCGTTATTCTGCGAGACTTTCGAGTCGATCAGGTTGTCGAGATTTGCCGTGACGAGCGTACCGTTCGGGATCAGGAACTCGCCAATACGCGGTTGCGACATCGTCGGATTCGGGAGGCTGCTGCCGGTGTTTCGATCGCCCGGATCAGTGCTCGAATAGCCGCCGTTAGAGGGAAGGTTCGACGGAACGATGCCGAGGCCGGCGACCTGTTCGGTCTTGATGTAGATGCTGTCGGCGAATACGGTCTCGTTGAGGTAATCGGTCGTGATGCGACGCGTAACCTTCATGGAATTACCTCCGTCCTGCGACGTGAAGATGATAGTGTAATCGGTCTCGCCGCCGAGGCTTGAGACAGTCAGTTCGTCACCGCGTAGCGAAGCTTTCAACCTGATCGAACGGCCGTTCACATTCTCGGTTTTCTCTGATCCATCTGCGATGATCGTCACCGGAGCCGCCTTTGACGACGCGAGCGTGACCTGATTTCCGCGAACGTCGAGAGCGATCTGCTCAGGAGCCTCAAGCTTCGATTGCAGGTCGACGCGGTTGTTTGCCGAAACGCCTGTATTAGCCAAAATGTCAGCGATATTCTCGCTGCGTCCGGTGTCAAGCGAATAGGTTCCGGTCAGGCCCGCGTTCAGATCTGCTGGAACGCCGACGGGGTCAGTCCACGTGTCGTTCGAAGAAGCGACCGGCGAAGAATTCGCAGAGCCCGACATTCGGCCGTCGAATCTAGCGACGACGCCGTAATTTGCTGCGAGTGAGGTGATGTTTTTCTTGACGTCCTGCCAATCTGTCTCAAGCTTTCGGTTTACCGTTATCGAACCAAGCCCACGCTCAACGACCGACGCTGCGGCGACGATGTCGTTGATGTCGTTGCGATTCTCTCGCTTACCTTGAAAATTATCTTCAAACGCGGTGACCGCGTCCTGAAGTTGGCGGATGCCGCTGTTAAGCTCGTTAGCGCTCGAACGCGAGCCAGCGGAATTGTTCTTCAGCTCGTACTCAAGGCCGTACTGAAAATCGTCAACCTGGGCGTTCAGCGAGCGAATAAGGTCGCGAACCTCGCGTTGATTCCGCGTCTGTGCGTCGACCGAAAAGGCAAGACCGAGGGTGACCGCAAGAAGGGCCGTAAACGACAAAATGGCGTTCGAATAGCGTTTCATCTTCATCTCCGATAAGAACGAGTCGGGGCAAACCTCTCCCCTATGTCCGATTATGAAGCATTTTTTGGACCAAACGTTGGTTCCGTTCCACCCAAGCCGGGCGCGACCGTGCAACGTGCTAAAATTGAGGCCAACGTAACGCGATCACAACCGAGGAATCATTATGGCGGGAAGCGAATACAAGGCATCTGTAAGATACGCGGGCGATGAACTTTTTATCGGCACAAGCCCGAGCGGAAATAGCGTAGCTATTGACGTTAAAGGAGATAGGAAATCGGCACCTTCGCCGCTTGAGATGTTGCTGGTCTCGGTCGCGGCGTGCACCGCGGCCGATGTCGCGTCGATATTAGAGAAAAAGCGGCAGGACGTTCGCGAGTATCTCGTGGAGATCACGGGCACGCGGGTCGACGACTTTCCGCGTAAGTTCACTGCCTTTCACGTTCACCATATCGTGCGCGGGCATAACGTTTCCGAGCAAGCCCTGTCTCACGCGATCGAGCTTTCGGACACGAAATATTGCTCGGTCGCTGCCACCGTCCGTCCGACCGCGACTATTACGACCAGCCACGAGATCATCGAGGTTGAAGTCTAGGCCTTACCTGCAGGGTTAAGGTTAAGAGGCTGTCCGGCCAACTC
>JBDSLC010000075.1:0-6745 GCA_039916585.1 Pyrinomonadaceae bacterium
CTTTTGAAATCAAACGGCCCCTGTTCTCGACGAGGACAGCTAAGAGGTCGAAGGCTTTACCGCTCAGAGGTACTACTTCCCCACTAACTCTAAGCAGTCGGCGAGACGTGTCCAGCTCGACATGGTCGAATCGAATTTTTCCGTTAGCGTTGTTTCCGTTGATCACTATAACCGACCGTTTCGAACGAATTAGTAAAAATTAGCAAGTATTAGCCACAGATTAAGGACATTTTATTGCATATATCTCCAAACTCGGGTTGTTTCCAATTAACTACGAAGGTGCGTTCAACAGGCGAATTTTAGCAGAGGCGCCTGAACCGGTAAAGAAAAATGTAATGGAGAAGCATAGACGTACCGAGATCACGATAGAAACCCGGAGCGTCACGATCATCCGGACGCACAATAGAGGCGATCTAGTCCGGTGCGCTGAATGTGACGGTAGGGTGCTGACGTTCTCAGTAGCAAATGCGTCACTTGTTTTCGGTATAGATTCCACGGAACTTCAGCGAGCCTCTTTGAATGGCGGGATACACGCGGCTCTCGGCTCAAATATATGCGGTCAGTCGATCGCCGCATATCTCAAACGGGACGTCAGGTACATAGAGGACTAAACCAAATAAAAAGGAGTTTAAATCAATGCGATTCACCACAGTAAACATTTCCGTTCTTGCGGCTGGGCTAGTTCTCGCCATCGGCATTGGCCTATCAACGCCCGACCGTGTGGCTGCGGGGGGCGTAGTAGAGGACATGGTGGGCGTATGGAGCGGGTATATTCAAGCAGGAGGTGCTCCGCCGGAGCCCATCCGTACTGAGATAACCTCACAAGAAGGTCGCAAATTCACGGGTTTCGCTCAATCGCCGGATCCGGTCCAGCCCATAGAGATCGAAGGCACCGTCTCAGCAAGCGGAAAAGTCAATTATCAGAGCAAATCGCCCGACGTTCATCTCGTTGGCAAGCACGATCTGCTCTCTTTCGAAGGCGGAGCGGCGATCCTGAATGGCGATCTTACCCGCCCCTCAGTCGACGGAAAGTTTATCGTCCCATGCGTACTAGTGATGAGGCCGTTCGCTGCAGACGGATCAGTTTTGCCTGCGGTTGCGGGAAGGTATGACGGTTCGATCAGCGGTGACGACGGCGTGATGGCTCAAATCAGCCTCGCGCTCGGTTCGGCTCGATCGACCAGCTTTGAGGGCGACATCGTGATCATACTCAACGGCGAAACGCATGAACTGGAGCTACTAGGCACCATCAGCAGCGGCGGTCGCATAATCGGAATCGCCCACAAGAGTGGACCGGGCCATATGATCCTAGACGCCACCCTCGACTCGTCAAACGCCACGATCACGGGCACGTTCAAACTCGAACTGGAACACGGCCTCGAATACGAAGGCACTTTCACAGCACCGGCGTACCGCCCGACCGCCTCGTAGGCCATCCGAATTGGAACTAAATCGAGGAAATTATGAAAAGAACAAATCGGAATGATCATGGTGATCGCAATCGCCGCTATCGTCGCGGCGGCACAGGCGAACGTGGACCAGCAGGAAATTTTAAAGATTCACGAGGCTCTCGATAAGGCATTCATCAGCAAGGACATTGCTTACTTCGAGAATGTGCTCGCAGCCGACTACGTCTACTCCGACCCGCAGGGAAAGAGCCTCAGCCGCGCCGAGAATCTTGCTCAATTCAAAAAGGAGTTCGCGGACACAAGCATGAAACTGATCTCCTCGTCGACCGAAAACCCCAAAGTAAAGGTTTCCGGCAATATGGCCTTGGTCACGGCAGACTGGAACTTCACGGGAGCCCGGACCACGCCGTTCGAGACCGAACCGCATACCGACCGCGGCCGGTACACGGGCGTCTATGAAAAGAGCAACGGCAAATGGATGCTCGTCGCCGAACACTTTAGCGAGGCGCCGCACGACCGAAAGCTGATGGAGCAGGAAGTCATCAAGGCGAGCGAAGCCTACACCGAGGCTCTTAGAAAACGTGACAAGGCAGGCTTCGAACGGCTGCTAGCCGACGATTATATGTTCACCTCCGAAGATGGCAAAACGCGAAACCGCTCCGAAGACATCGCCCATATGACCGCCGGCGACACGACCTTCGAATCGGTCGGAACCGCCGACCGTAAGGTCCGCGTGATCGGCAACAGCGCCGCTGTCGAAACAGGTATCTGGAAAGCAAAGGGTACAAACAAAGGCAAAGCCTTTGACGAAACCGGCCGTTACACCACCACCTGGGCCTGGCGAAGCGGCCGCTGGCAGATCGTTAGCGACCATACGTCGCTGATCACTCAATAATCGTCGTCAGAGAAAATCTTTGTCGTAGAACTCGGGTGAGCTCAGATCGACGGTGATGTTCATCGTTGCACAGCCCTGCTCCGTTCACACGGTCGAGACATCCAAAAGTATGTGAAGCAAGTCCAAATTTACGCGAAAGGCAGGCTCACATGTTTTAAAAACTCAGGAGAAGCATTCATGAAATCGAAACTAACAATCATTCTAGGCCTTGCTATCGCAGTGGTTCTTGCGTCCTCGTTCTTGTATATTCCTTCAGCCAATGCCGAAGCTGCTCCTGTTGCGGTTACTCCGTCGTGCGAAGGCAGTCGGATCCTCTACTACAGCAGCGATCCCGATGTACCATTCATGCCAGGTGAGGGGGCGTATCTGCTTGACCCGGACGGGACAACCAACACACGCATAAACAGCGGAGCCCCGGGATACATCGTCCGTGTTTGGGACATAAGTTCCGATGGTGTATGGATCCTTTTCACCACGGTCGACCCGTTCGGAGCGGGGAAACTACTTTACAAAGTAAGGCAAGATGGCACGGGATTAACCCCTTTCGCCGACCTCGAAACACTCGACCGTCAATTAGACCCAGAATTTGCCGTCTTCAGCCCCGACGGCGGCAAGATCGCCTTCCACTCAGGAAGCGAGTCCGGTACCTTTGAAAACGATATCTTCATAATGAACTCGGACGGAACAAGCCTCACGAACCTGACTGATTTTGCGGCTGATCAGGAAGAGAGATATTACTCGCCCAGGTTCAGTCCCGACGGCACTAAGCTCCTGTTTGATAAGCGTGGATCAGACTTAACGGACGGTCTTTATACTATCAACATTAACGGAACTGACTTCAGGTCGATCTTCCTTGTCTACGACGTAGATGCTGACCTTGCGACTGACGCCCGATATAGCAGCGATGGCTCGAAGATCTATTTTCTTCTGAGGTTTAGGGATTACTTAGAAGATACCGTTTATACGCAAATCTATGTGCTTGTCAACGGCTTTCCGACCCCATTCGGCACCACCCTACATCAGGTGCGATCTTTTGACGTTTCGTCAGACGATTCGAAGATAGTTTTTGAGTCTTATGGCGATATCCATTTAATGGACGTAAACGGGGCGAATGAGGTTAATCTGACGAACTCATCGGGTACGGACGACGTCCGACCGATTTTTGAGCAGGATGGGACCAGAATTGCATTTTCGTCGGATCGTGACTCCAATTCAAGTTTCAAACGACTTCACGTAATGAGTACCGATGGTGCGGTAGTGACCGGAGCGTTATCAAACGACAACGGCGACGCATACGCCGTAAAATTCCCGAAGTTAAGTGATTCTGACGGCGATGGTGTCGGCGATCCCTGCGATAACTGTCGAAACACTCCGAACGCGGATCAGGCGGACACGGACGGAGACGGAACAGGCGACGAATGCGATACGGACGACGATGGCGACGGTGTTCCTGATTCTTCCGACAATTGCCCCCTTCAGAGCAATCCGTCACAGGCGGATAACGACGGTGACGGGTTAGGTGATCCTTGCGACCAGGACGATGATAACGACGGAGTTATCGATACCGCGGACAACTGTCCGCTCAACAACGGCCCGCGGGTGGCCTTCAGTTCCAATCGCTTTGATTCATTGCACCGAAGTATTTTCGGCATGAGACCTGACGGAAGTGATGTTCGAAGGCTAACGATCAATACTACCTCGGACGACGCTATCTCAGACTATAGTTCCGACGGAAGCCGCATCTTGTTTTCCTCATTTCGAAACGGCGCCTGGAATGTCTTTGCGATGAACGGCGACGGTACCGGGCAGACACGACTCACAGATAATACGACCAACACGCAGGTCTCCGGTAACGCTGAGTTTAGCCCAGACGGTTCCAAGATCGTTTTTCAATCAAATCGGGACGGCAATGAGGAAGTTTATCTGATGAATTCGGACGGTTCAGGCCGGACCAATTTGACGAATTTCTCCGGACGCGATCTTCAGCCAACGTTTAGCTCCGACGGAACCAAGATTTTCTATAGCTCTGATCTTCCGGGTGTCGTAAAGAGCGAGATATTCTCTATGAACGTGGACGGAAGCGGTAAGACACGTCTTACCTTCCATGTTGATCAGATAAACCGGTCATCCTATATGCCATCGGTTAGTCATGACGGCATCAAGGTTACGTATACGGTCTCTGACACCTCTGGTTTTTCCAATACGGAAATTTACGTGATGAACGCCAGCGGCACAAATCATGTTCGGCTTACGGATACGGTTAACAGTAATTCCGAATCAGTGTTCAGCTCGAATGGATCGAAAATATGGTTTTCCTCCAATCGCATAGGCGGTAACAAACTTTGGGTGATGAACGCCGACGGTTCGGATCCGATCATGATGTCTAGCAATACTGCCTACCCTCTCGTTGAGGGCGGCCCTCAATACTGGGGAGGAGATGCTTCGGGAGGTACTGGAATCGGTTGCGAGTTAGGCGACAGTTATAGCGATGGCGATGCTGATGGTATTGAAGACAATCTCGACAACTGCCCGCTGACCCCGAATCCGGATCAAATGGATACTGACGGCGATGGTCAGGGGGACGTCTGCGATTCGGACGATGATAACGACGGGAGCTTGGACGGCTTCGACAATTGCCCGCTCGCGGCCAATCCCAACCAAGCGGACAACGACGGTGACGGCTCGGGAGACGTTTGTGACACTGACGATGACAACGACGGAATTCTCGACGGCGTCGACAACTGCCCTCTCTCTGCTAATCCCGGACAAGAGGATGCTGACGGCGACGGAATCGGGAACGTTTGTGACTCCGTTTTACCAACTGTTTCGATAAACAACGCCGAAATTTTGGAGGGTCAGAAAGGGAGGAAAGCGCTCATCTTCAATGTAGTCCTCTCGTCGGCCTCTACTCAGGCCGTAACGGTTTCGTATTCGACAGCAAACGGGACGGCGACAGCGGGATCGGACTACACAACCGCGTCAGGAACGCTGAACATTCCCCCCGGCTCAACCAGCGGAACCGTGAGCGTGGGCGTCGTTGGCGACAAGATCGGCGAACCGAATGAAACGTTCCAGGTCGTCCTATCCAATCCGAACAATGCAATTCTTGGTACTGACACTGGAACCGTCACGATCTTGAATGACGACTTGATCACCGCCGACCTGGCGATCACGAAAACGGTACAGTCCGTGGCTTATCAGGCCGGGTCTCTCGTAACTTATACGATCACCGTTACGAACAAGGGACCTTCTATCGCCACGTCGGTCCTTGTGTCAGACATTCTTCCGTCGACGCTAAGCTTTGTATCTTGCACATCGTCGACCGGAAGCTGCGTCCAAAATGGCTCAGGCGCGACTGTAGAATTCGCGACACTCAACGTTGGAGGGAGCGTAACGATCACGCTCGATACCCAGATAAACTCCGACGTCGGACGGGGTGTAAAGATAAGCAACAGCGCGTCGGTCAGTTCAGCGGTTAGCGATTCGAATACTCGGAACAACACTTCGACAGTGTCGATTAGCACCGCGAGAAAATAGCCAAACCGATATCGACGGGGCCTTCTCCCACTGATACCCTTGCCACAATGTTGGATCGGCGCGAGCAGGGCACAAAGTCGTTGGGTGATCTGTTCTTCATACGGGTCACCCATTTTCGGCGAGTATTCGTTGAAGAATGCTTCCGCTGCGGACACTTGTTTCAGCGGCCCATCCAAGCGTCTTCAGAAAAGGGGGCAAGAAGCGGCCTAGAGCTTCCCGCGTCAGCGTAGTCGTCTGATGTGGCACAGACCTGATTCCCGTCGCGAAGCTGTGGCAAAACTCGTCCGCCCGGCAAAATTCCCACGCTGATTCTGCCGATGAGTTTTGCCGGAACTTCGGATGCAGTTGCTCACCATGCAATTTGCGTCGGCACAATCGGTCGTTTCTGCCGGGTACGCTACTCTCCTATCGACAATTCGCGCTCTATCCACCACGCGGCAAGAGATTGTCGAAATGTACTTCGGCGAAGGTCTCAACATATACGAGCGATCGTCGAACAAGATTGGCTTCTCGCGTCAAACCGTCTGGAACGCCCACAGGAGGCAGGGATAAGGGCCGCTCAGGAAGGCGAAAGCCTGTATCGAGATGAAACCCACGATGACCATCACGATGAGGATGGCGAGCCAAAATGAGTTCTTGAAGATGCGGTGGACGAAAACGCCGATGTTTGTCACGGCTCCAGTTCTAAAGAGCCCTGCGCTTAGAATAAACATTGCGGCAATGGTGACCGTCGCGGCGTTGCTAAATCCCGCGAGGCCATCTGCGGGTGTGACGATGCCGCTGACCAAGAGCAGAGCCATCACGGTCAGGGCCACCAAGTCGACCGGCAGTTTCTCCGTGACAAATAGATAGACCGCGAGCAACAAAACCCCGAACACGAAGATCATTTCAAAGTTCATAGACG